>CAXBID010000067.1:0-15540 GCA_963975495.1 uncultured Flavobacteriaceae bacterium
TAAACCAGTTCAATACAATTATAGTTTCCTATGAAACAGTATATTAAAAGTATTGTCGAAATTAATGATAATAAAAAAAGCAGATATTTTGCCTTATTCATTCAGGGCTTAATTTTATTATCAGTTATTACGTTTTCAATTGAAACTATTCCAAAATTAAAACCTCAAACAAAGGTAATACTTCAATCTATTGAATGGTTTAGTGTTATTGTATTTTCGTTAGAATACATTTCAAGAATTTATGTAGCTGATAGTAAAGTAAAGTTTATATTTAGCTTTTATGGCATTATAGATTTATTGGCAATTTTACCATTTTATCTGTCATTTGGAG
Source organism: uncultured Flavobacteriaceae bacterium (assembly GCA_963975495.1). Classification (GTDB taxonomy): domain Bacteria; phylum Bacteroidota; class Bacteroidia; order Flavobacteriales; family Flavobacteriaceae; genus CAXBID01. Next base: position 332 of record CAXBID010000067.1, read on the forward strand.
TTGATTTACGTTCTTTAAGAGCATTACGTTTTTTACGATTGTTCAGAATTCTGAAATTGGTGCGTTATAATAGAGCCATGAATCATTTTACAAGGGCTATGAAATCTGCTAAAGAAGAAATATTTTTGTTTATATTTATTACACTTATTCTAATTTATTTTTCTGCAGTTGGTATCTACTATTTTGAAAGTGAAGCACAACCAGAACATTTTTCTTCAATTTTTGATAGCTTATGGTGGGCGGTTATTACTTTAACTACGGTAGGGTATGGAGATGTGTACCCAATAACGGTAGGCGGAAAAGTGTTTACATTTTTTATATTAATGATTGGATTAGGAATTGTTGCTATTCCAACGGGCATTATATCTTCAGCTTTAACAAAATCTGTAGATAAGAAAGTTGATGAATAATTAAAAGCGTTCTAAAATCCAATCTTTTATAATTTCTAATGCTACTGGTGAAAATGTTTCCTCAATGTTACTGTATTCTTGTAAACTTCCAGTTTCAGCAGTTTGGAATAAATGATTTAAGCCTTCTAATTCCATAATGGTTACATCCTTGTTACCAGCAACTTCTAAAGCATTTTTAATACCTTCTAAATTCATTTTTGGTAATACTTGAAAATCTTTACTACCGTTTAATGCTAAAACAGGGCAAGTGGTCTTTTTAAGAAAATCTTTTGGATCCGTTCTAATAAAATTAAGAAGCCATTCAGATTTTATAATAGCTAATTGTTGCTGAATCATAGCGTCTGTTATGTATGGGGCTAAAGGAGAATTTGGGTTATTAACTTTATAATCGTTCAGCGATTTAGTGATTTTCGATTTAATTATCCCCTCATTAGTTTCAGATTTAATGATGCCATAAATTATGGTCGTTAATTTTTCATTTTCATCCAATTGCAGTTTTGAGACTCCTGCTATTTCGCCTGCCCGTCTTGATTGTGTTTCTAAAACTATAGCGCCATTAACACCTGTGCCAGCAAGCAATACAGCAAAAGCAACGTCTTTATTTCTAGATGCTACAATAGGTGCAATAAGGCCGCCTTCACTATGTCCAATCAATCCAATTTTATCAGTGTCAATATCCGTTCTTGTTTTTAAATAGGCGATGGCAGCTTCAACATCCGAAGCAAAATCAAAAGATGTAGCCGTTTTATAATGACCTTCAGATTCTGCAATACCTCTGTCATCATAACGTAAAACAGCAATACCATGAGTTGTTAAATAATCCGATAGCACCAAAAAGGGGCTATGGTTAAATGGTTTTAATTCACTATTTCTATTTTGCGGGCCAGAGCCAGAAACCAAAATAGCAACAGGAGGTTTCTCTTTGTTTTCTGGTATGGTAAGTGTTCCAGCGAGTTTTATGCTATCTGCTTTATAATTAGTAAAATGGATATTTTCAGAGCTATAATTAAAAGGTCCTTTAGGCTCTTGAGGTCTATTGGCCTGAGCATTTATTACTATTGCAAATAAGAGAAATAATACGTTTAAAGTATTTTTCATTTGTTAGTGTTTTATAAATAACGTTATACTACTTACAAGCTCAAAACGTTATAATTTTTCACTTCAATTGATTGGAATAATTTTTGATTAACTTTATTAAAAAATTACAAGATATGAAATTTATAAAAACAGCTTTTTTAGCCTTAATAATAACATCCTGCGCACCCATTTACGTAAATTACGATTACGAAAAAGGAACAGACTTTTCTCAGTATAAAACCTACAATTATTATAGCGATATGAATACAGGTTTATCTGAGTTGGACACCAAAAGGTTATTGGATGCATTGGATTTAAAGCTAGCAGAAAAAGGGTTTGTTTTATCAAACACGCCTGATTTTTTTATCGATATAAAAAGTAGCGAATTTCAAGCTGCTCAAAGAGAAACCGTGGGCGTTGGTGTTGGCGGCGGAGGCGCTAATGTTGGTGGAGGCATATCCATAGGTTTACCCATTGGTCAAGCCAATATAAACCGACAAATAACCATTGATTTTGTTGACGAAAATAAGAAACAATTGTTTTGGCAAGCGGTTAGCGAATCTACTTTTAACCCAACAGCAACTCCTGAAAAACGTGAAACCAAACTAACAGCTGTAGTTGAAAAAGTATTAACTAAATATCCACCTAAAAAATAATATAATGAGAAATCACCTAAGCATTTTAGCATGCTCAGTATTTGCCTTAACAGTAAGTGCGCAGCGCGAAATTAAACCTGAAGAAGGATACACTCCACAAGTTGGAGTTATTGTATCTATGCTAAACGATATGAAAAACCGTGTTGAATATACGGTTAAAGATTTAAATATTGAAGAGACAGATTTTCTATTAGATGAAAATGCAAATAGTATTGGTACACTGGTTTATCATTTGGCAGCGACTGAAAAATTTTACCAGCTGTACACTTTTGAGATGCGAGAATTCAATGGTAAAGAGCAAGAGGAATGGGGTGTTGCCATGTCTATGGGGAATGATGCTCGAGAAAAATATAAAGGAAAACCAATTAGTCATTATTTAAACATTTTTAATGCGGTAAGAGAGAAAACATTAGAGTATTTAAAAGATAAAGACGATGAATGGTTGGCTTCAACACCAGAGGGTTATAGAACAAATAATCATTGGTCTTGGTATCATGTTATGGAACATCAATCGAGTCATTTAGGTCAAATTCTTTTGCTAAAAAAACGAACCCCTTAATAGTAGAATTTTAGTTTTCAAATTGGTTCTACCTTTATTTTAATGGATAGATTCATTCTCCGTGTCCTTTGTGCCTTGCCTTTAAGTTCTTTGTGGTTAAATGAACATCGCCGAACTAACCACAAAGGGCACCAAGTTTTGCACAAAGTTCACAGCGTTTTTAAAAAGTGTACTAAGCAATCGAAGTTTCAGTAAACCATCCATTTCCACTAAATTCGTGGTAGAACCTTCAAATTTTATAATTATCATAACACTTTAAATTATAGTATTGTTTTTTGATTTTGTAGTTTAGCTTAAATACATAAAAAAACTATGAATTCATTAAAAAATAAAACAGCACTTATTACAGGAGGAACTAAAGGAATTGGGTTTGCCATAGCACTCTCATTACTTAATGAAGGTGTTAATGTAGCTATTACAAGCAGATCTGAATCTGCAGCCGATGATGCCGCCAAACAACTTGAATCTGTAAGAAAAACACAAGCAAGGGTTATTGGAATTAAAGCAGATGTTAAGCATTTTGAAAGCCAACAAAACGCGGTTGCTAAGGTTTTAGCACATTTTAATAAACTCGATATTGTCATTGCTAACGCAGGCTTAGGTCATTTTGGTAGTATTGAGGATTTAACTGTTGAGCAGTGGCAAGAAACTATAGACACCAATCTTTCGGGTGTTTTTTATTCTATAAAATCCAGTGTTGACGCTTTAAAAAAATCGGAAGGTTATTTTATTACCATTTCTAGTTTGGCAGGGACTAATTTTTTCGCTGGAGGTTCAGCTTATAACGCTAGTAAATTTGGTGTAACTGGTTTTACTCAGGCGGTTATGCTAGATTTACGGAAACATAACGTAAAAGTAAGTACCATTATGCCAGGGTCGGTTGCTACCCATTTTAATGGAAATACGCCCGATAGTAGTGACTCATGGAAAATTCAAGGTGAAGATATAGGCGAATTAGTGCTTGATTTACTTAAGATGAATCCGAGAACCTTACCAAGTAAAATTGAAGTAAGGCCAACAATGCCTCCAAGTAAATAATTTAATTTTTCACGAGTTTTTTACTGGAAATAAGCACTTGATTAGAATATAAGTTGGTAAGATAAATCCCAGAAGTTAAATCGCTAATATCAATGGAATTCGTTTGAAAATTTGATAGATCAATTGTTCTTATTCTTTTGCCATCAATAGATACTATTTCTACTTTTAAATTGGTGTCTTTTTCGCTTTCTATCTTTAAATTCATTATGGTATTAGCAGGGTTTGGAAACATAGAAATACTTAAACTATTGGTATTACTTTCTATACTTTCAACACCTAAAGTTGTATTGTTAATAGTCCAAGTAACGGTGTAAACATGAATAGTTTCGTGGTTGTCAACCCTAAGAAAAGGTGCATTATCATGCACTACAACACTTAAACTATTAGTGCCTGCAATTAAATCGGTTTCTTCAATAGAAATAGCATCCATATTTGAAGCAAATGAAGTTGAATTTAGAGTCCATTCGCTTTCCAAAGTACTAGGATTTGGTTTTATTAAATTCAATTGAAAATCTAAGGGAAAACTAGGAGAATCCACGGTATTTGAAACAGGAGTAAAAGAATCAATAGTAGAAACAAGCGAATGAATTTTTTCAATCATGCCTTCTTTACAAACTGAGCAAAAAGGCGCTCCTAAAAATCGCATTTTGCATTTTTGATGAGGTCTGTACCATGTTGCTGCTTCTCCAGAGGACCCATAAGGATAAATATTTACGCCATTATAGTTTAACCAATTTTTCCATTTTATTGAACTGGCATTAGTTTCTTTAGTGGTGTTTACAGCCTCTGAAAGTGAACCATCTTCTTGGTAATATTCATCATTTAAATTAAAAAGAGAGTGTCCTAGCTCATGTATTGTTATTTCATTTGCACTAGCTCCTGTAGAGGATACAGCATAAGCGCCACCAGCACCTCCAAATTCTGAAGAGTTAACCAAAATGATAGGTTCATCATAAAGAGGGAAATTATTGGCTAACACGTTATAAATAGTGGCGGAACTATAAGTATAGAGCAACCTATGAACATTTGCTGTATCAAAAGACGCATTAAAATAGGTGTCAACATCCATAATAGGGGACTTTGGTTCAGTTACATCGATAGCTGTTCCCGGATGGTCTGTGCCGCTTTCATTTGAAGGTACTTTTATAGCATAAACATTAAAATAGTCAGCATACTCACTAAACGGACTCTGAGTAAACATGGTATTCGAAAAACTAGTAGCATCAGCGATAAATTTTGAAAATTCAGTAGATTGATACCCTTCACTCAAAATAACTAAATTGATACGATTATCTTTATCACCACGAACCTCAATAGAATCAATCTCAAAAGCTTGTGCAAGAGCGAACTGAACATTTAATAGGGTTATTAATATGTAAAAGTAGGATTTCATTTTAATATAACTCTGTTTTTATAAGTGCCTTAGTGTTTTGTAAACTGTCAATAATTTCACTAATTAGAATCGATTTGGTTTTACTATCCAATTGAAGTCTCAAAGAAAGTTCTCTACTATCTAAATTAATTTGTTTTTTTTCAAAGATAAGGGAGTCATTTACAAATTCAATAACCTGGGATAAGGGATTCTTTATAATGACACTTTGAAGTGGATTAGTATGCTTATCTAATTGTGTACATTTTAAATCGCCAATAGCTCCAATTTTTGGAAACTTATTGTTTTTTAATTTTCCATCGGTGACGATTTTATTTAGAAACGCCATTTGCTTTTTCCCATATTCATTTTTAGAAATAGTATAGTTTAAAAAAACAAGCTTCGGATTGCTTTCAGGTAATTTAGTTTCTTGAGGACTATTTTTTTTAATACCACACGAGAATAAAATAACCAATACCAAGAAAGTCACAGTTATTGAAATAGTATTTTGGGGTGCTACTTTTTTCAAATTGAATAGTATAAAAACTAAAGTAAAGTTAAGAATTTTAACGAATTCAATGTATTCTAAATATACAATTATAAAAAAAAAGGCTTTCAAAAGCCTCTTTTTTATTGGAATTTAACCGTTAAGCAAATCCTTGTACTTGTCTTTGTAACCGTAAAGAACAACAATGTTTAATACTAATAAAATTAAAGCTCCTGATATACTTCCTGGTGCTAATGTAGCATGAAATAGAACGGCGTTTACGGAAACACTCATTAAAATAAGTGCCAATAATGCGCCATATTTGTTAAAAATCAAAGCTAAACCAGCTACAATTTCAACAATGGCAACGAGCATTAATGTTTTAGCACTCATAAGAGCACCAAAATAAGCCTCAGCTTCAGCAGGCATTTCTCCCATTGGCATAAAATTTAAGAATTTGTTAAGTCCGAAGACCAATACAAAAAGCCCGAGAAGGATTCTCACGACCATAAAAACTTTTGAATTCATAATGCTATATGTATTAGTTAGTCAAATGAAAGATAATAAATTAAAAATAAATCTTTCTCTTAAACTTTGTCGAATCTAGGTTGCTATACTAACAAGAATTTAACATTACGAGGAGCTTAGTGACGCGGTAATCCTAATAATTAAACAGATTACCACAACTTTTATAAAAAGTTTCGCGATGACGCTTTTTTATTTAATGTTAATTCGAACACCTTCACTATGGCTGCTAAACTCTGGCGCATACATGCTTTGTATGGTGCTAATACCATTACTCATATTACCTGCATTATTCACTCGTAAATCGTATTCAAAAACATAAACACCTTTTGGTAAATAATCAAAAAAGAAATTCGTGGAGGCATCTTTCGTGCTTTCATAATACCCTAAACCATCTTGCCATTTATATTTTGAAATCACGTTTACAGGTTCTAAACCAGAGGCTCGCATATCTTTCATATGAATAAATTCCATATTTCTGTCGCTTCGTAATTCAATACGAACTCTAACCAGATCACCCACTTTTAAATTTGTGTTGTCTCTGATTTCTGAAATGTCTTCACCCAAATCAGTATTCTGTTTTAAGAATAGTTTCTTTTTTAATTTAAGCGGTGTTTCAGTCCCGATAGCTATCGGGATGATTTTATCCAAATCTTCAAAATACTGCCAGTATAAACTTCCCCAAGCGATACCATCGCCTTTTTTAGTCAATTTAACTTCCCCCATTTCAGGCTTAATTTCTGATGTATTCCAAGACGTTTTGTAATAACCAGTTCCAGCCTCTACTTTTACATCTTCTAATTTAGAAGGTTCTATGATTTGTCCGCCCAAAACCACATCAACCATATCGGTAACCGATAACCAATCGCTACCTTGAAGTAATAAGGCGTAAACAGCTTCTGTGGTGGCTTTAGTGGTTTTCCATTTATTGGTTTGTTTATTTTTAAGTAACCAGATTTTTAAATTATCAATAGTTTCAGCATTGTTCTGATGCATATCAGAATCTTTTCCAATCTCCGAGAATGCTTCTATCATGAGTGCATGTGTTTCAATGGGTGCTTGGTACCAATGCCACGAATTGGTGTTCGATTTCCAATACATACCCAATTCGTCATTGGTAATACTCGTTTCTTTTAACGATTTTAAAATTTTATCAGCTGTTTTGGTATCTTTATTTCTATGGGATATTAGCGCCATTAAACCTTTGGAATATAGCGAACGAGATAGCCAATATTTCTGGATTTGAGTTTGATAATAATTAATGATATTTTCAACTTCTTTTGATTTTTTTATCTCAGGAAAGAAGCTTCGCATATATAAATAGTGCAATTGGGTGTAGCTTAAATGGTCTTTGTTTAAATCTACTTTGGCATCATATTTTCTTATGTCTTTATATTCTTTTATGAATTGAGCATCTAGGTAGTTTATGGCTTTTTTAATCATTTGACTATGAGATTTCTCGTCGCTCGTTCCTCTCTCTGTCGAAATGACATTTAGTTTGGAAAGATGCCCAAAACCAGAAATAATATGTTGGGTGATGTATCTGTTTTCGCGCCCGCCATTAAACCACGCCCAAGCACCAGAACTCATTTGGTTAGCTTTAAGTTTATTTATTGCCGATTGCAATTCGTTATTCATTTTATTTAAATCGAATAATAAAGCGATACGTTTTTTCTGTTCTGTTTCACTTTGAGCGTCACGAAGCCAGGGCGTTTCTTGAATTAAAATAGATTTTAGCTCCTCGTTTTTTTCTAAGTTTGAAAGTAAAGCATCTGTATTCCTCCATTGATTGAAGACTTCCTGAATTCTTGGATTTGAATTTGCAATATGACTAGCCAAAGCATTCGCATAATATCTGCTAAAAGTTTGCTCGTTACACTCATACGGATATTCCATTAAATAGGGGAGTGCTTGCACCGCATACCACGCAGGATTGGACGTTATTTCCAAAGTCAGTTTATGGTGTTTTAAAGTTGAAGAGGAGCCTGCACTGAGCGCAGTCGAAGTGTTTTTCAATTTATCCAAAGTGAATGTTCTGGTTTCATTACTTTTTATCCACATCGGCAAGGTTTCGGTAACCAACATACGATTGCTTAAAACAGGTAATGCATTCTGCTCACCATCACTAAACTCACCTGATTTTGCAATGACTTTATATTGAACCGCTTGAACATCATCAGGAATTGATAAATTCCATGAGACTTGGGTATTGCCAGTAGGAGGAACGGTGAAAGCCCCCTCTAACTCCCCCGAAGGGGGAGGACTAGCTTGTTTGCGGATAAGTTTACTGGTAATATCTTTTCCTGAAATGGCATCAGTCAAAATTAAAATAGCTTGACCTGATAATTGCTTATCTGTTAGGTTTGCAATTTTTGTGCTAATGGTAATGGTATCACCTTCCCGTAAAAAACGAGGGGCATTTGGGATTACCATTAATTCTTTTTGAGTAACGGTTGTTAAGGTTTTAGTCGCACTTTCCAAAGTTTTGGTGTGCGCTAATAGCTGTAATTTCCATTGGGTTAAAGCTTCAGGTGTTGTAAAACTGAAACTTATGTTACCCTCTTCATCTGTTTTCAATTGCGGAAAGAAAAAAGCGGTTTCTTGAAGATTTTTACGAATTTTGATGTTATCGAAGTTTGGTTTTTCTGTTATACTTTCAGGTGCATTTGGAGCCGGAGGAGAATTTAAAGTTTCTTTTTTCATTTCTCCATAACCAACAACTACAACTTCATCTAAATCTGAATTGCTAACTTTTGAAAATGCAACAGATTCTTCAACTTCCATTTCATCTTCAACAACTTGAACACCTGCCACACGACCGCTAAGTGCATTTGAAATACTGCTAGTTCCTCTAATCCTAATAGTTCTGTTATTCCCAAAGTAAAAACCAAACCAATTAAAAGCATCATAGTTTTGTTGAGGATAATTTATACTCGTTCTAGAATTATAAACCCTAAAATTTCGAGTACCAAAACTTTGATTGGCATTACTGCGATTGCGTGAATAATAAACAGGATTATTAATCGGGTTAAAATTCCAAGTATGTGGTTTAAATTGGTCTAGAGAGGCATCATACATACTTGCTAATAATTCGGCACTCACCTTTTCATTTTGAGGCCCTTTAATTTTAAAACTCCAAGTTTCATCGGTACCAGGTTGTAATTTGTCTCTAAAGGTTTCAGTTTCTATATCTAATTCTGTTTTTGGATAAGGAACAGCTATATTTAAGCTTCCCGATTGGAAACCATTAAATGCTGCAAAACTATAATGCACTACAAATCCGCCTAAATCCTTAGCTTCAACTGGAACAGAAATAGTTTTTTTGTTGTTACTTAACTGAATAATATGCGTTTTTATAATCTTGCGTTCTTTCTCAATATAAACGGTAACATTCAAATTTTCCGCTGCTGAAGCCAAAGTTAAAATAGCAGTTTCACCAGATTTGTAAGTGGGTTTATTACTGGAAATATTGAATAATTGATTATCGGCTAACGTGTCATCATCGGCACTGTAAAGCGTTGTTTTAATTTCGTCTTTTACCAATTGTCCAAACTTATCTTTGCTTTCCAAAGTGATGAGGTATTGCCCAGACTCCCACTTTTTAATCTTACCTAATTCTAAAGCTTTTGATTTTTCGGTATTAAAATCCTTTTCAAAAACCAAGTCGCCTTTGTCCCAATTAGCGGCATTGTGTTCATCTTTATAGGCATCATGCGGAAATAAATCTTTAAAAGCTTCTTCAGAAAGCTTTTGATAATCTGGTGCTGCCCACGGGCGCTGCCTTAAAACTGAATTGGGCGCTTTTAGTTTATAAATTTTTACCGTTCCTTTTGCTGTCACAAATTCGCCATTTAGGTTTTTGGTATCAATCGTAATTTTGTGGTCCTTTTTGGTTTTATCTAAAACACCATCAATACTCATATTAGCCACCAAAGCATGATAACCTACATTTACAGTGGTGGTTGCGCTTCGGGTTTCGCCATTTAAATCGGTAATATCAGCTGTGATTTCATAATTAAAGATCGGCAAACTACTTTTCTTAACACTCTGGTCTGGTAGCGCTTTAAAAGTAATTTCAAATTCACCTTTGCTGTTAGTTATACTTTCACCGTGTGTTATTTCTTGAGGTTCACTATAAAAACTGGGGCGATACCAAAAATACCAACGTGGATATTCCACTTTTCTGTGTACGCGATATACGACTTTGGCATCAGTAATATTGCTTCCCGCATAGGCCAAAGCATGTCCTTTTACGGTAACAGAATCGTTAACTTTGAAGGTTTCGGTTACAGGGTTGAATTTGGTTTCAAATTTGGGGCGTTTGTATTCTTCAACAGAAAAATAGTGTTCGGTAAAAAAAATTTCCTTGTCACCATCAAATTCAATATAATATTCACCGTTTAATCCAGTATTTGGTAAAATAAACTCACCTGAAACTGAACCGTATTCATTAGTCTTAAATTCAAGTTCTTTTATTTCTTCATCATTAACATTATACAATGTAGCATAAACAGCTTCGTTTGCTAAAACTTCTGATTTTCCTTTTTTGGTTCTCATCGCAATGCCTTTAAAATATACGGTTTGCCCTGGTCTGTAAATACTTCTATCTGTAAACAAAAACCCTTTGTAAGAGTCTTTTTTCTTTTTCCGCTTATAAAATTGATTCACATAGTAATCACTAAAATAAGCGGTGTCATTTCCATATTTAACTTTGGCTGAAATATTTCTATAGCGGTCATTATCTTTTTCAATTTTTATTTCACCATAAGCGTTGGTTGTGAAATCTTCTCTTTTAATATTTCTGTTGTTGTTTCGAAAGTAGCTTAATTCAACACTTGCACTACTAATAGGTTTCCCATTATTCCTATCAATAACTTGAAACATTTTATAGTCTTCAGTATCGCTTTCAACCAAAGCCAAATCAGTAACTTGAATGGTGCTGAAAGCAAAAGTATCTTCATCATTTTCCAGAGAAGCAAAAACCAAATACGAGCCATTATTTAATTTAGGGACTAAAATTTCGGTGGTATGTGTTTGGTAATCGTTTTCATTTCTTAATGAACTTCCCCAATTTTTATCAGCATCTAATTTTTTAATAAATGCCAGTTGCTCATCTTTTCTATAAATTTTATTGAATTTCTCTAATTGATGCCGCTGCAACTTAAATATGATAAATTGAAGGGAATCCAAGTTTTTATAACGCACTAATAATCGCGCGTTTTTTTGAATTGGAAGAAAATCTTCGGTAGTAATTTGAAGTGATTGTTGCTCTATTTGAGATTTTAAAACGGCACATTTTTCTGCACCTTTGCTTTCTGGGAATTTAGAAATTATATCATTACAAATTTCAATTGCCTCTTTTGCTTTCCAACGATTGTCTTCATTAGTTATTGGCTGGTATTGCTGGCTTTGAGTGTAATATACTGACGCAATTTCAAAATCGTATAAACCAGAAACTTCATGAGATTTTAGTTTCTCACTTTCCGATTTCAAAGCATCCAGTAAAATAGATTCTTTATCACTAAAAGTAGCGTGCTGATTTACAAACTTTAAACGTTCAATATTTACATCAGCTAAGGCAAAAGGTTTTTCATCTTTTAAATGAAATTGAGTTAAATCCTGATAAATTTTAAGGGCGTTTAGTTGTAATGATGTTGAATCTTTGGATTCTATTTTTAAAGTTGAAAATACTCTGGCATCATATAAAAATTCCAGATTATCAATTTCAAATTTATAAGCAGGTTTAGTAATGTTAGTTTCATTTGTTTTATAAAATGCTAAAGCGTGATGATTTAAAAAATCGAATAAGGTAGGACGGTAAATTTTAGAATCTTTTTGAAGATTTAAAAGCACATCATACTTACTTAACGCTTCTTGCTGAAGCATCAAACCACTTTGCAGCGAGTGTTGATAATGCACATGTATTTCGTTAAACAAGGTCTGTAAATCCCAGGTTCTAAAGTCTTCTGTATCTACTTTTTCAGACGTTTTTGTGCGGTTATAAAACTGCCATCTGTTCTGGTTAAAATATTGCCAATATAAATTGGCAAGTAAACTTTCTAAAATATTTTTCGTTGGAAACGTACTCTGTTCAATCTGATTCTTAAAATCATGAATGATATTCAATTGGGCATCTTCTTCTAAAACCAGAGCAAATTTGCTTTTAAAAAGCATGGTTTTTATTTGTTGTGGTGCATTTTTATCTTTTTCGGCTTGTTCAGCAATATCCTCAACAATCTTTAAAGCCGATTTAGGTAAACCCTCAATTTCAAACTGCTCTACTTTTTCCCATAAATCCTCATAATTCGGGTTTTGAGCTTGGGTAAAGTTCGAAAAAAGTATAATCATTAGTAAAGTTAGAGCGTTTTTCATTAGTGCCGAATTAAGTTCAGGATGTGTTTAAGTTTGTTCTAAATTACTGTCAAAAGCCATTCCAAAAAAACAATAAATGAGTGAATGGTTTCGTTGGTTGAGTGAAGTTAGCTATTTTTTAAGTCAAGTAAAAACCGACTACGATAAATTGTAATTATTAAGTAAAGTATTTTAAGAGGTTACATCTGATCCCTAAAAAAATAGTATTTAACAGATGAAAGATTAACTTTGCTTTTCGCACCAAAATATTATGAACACCTTTTTTTACCTACTTTTATTTCCTGTTTTGGCTTTTAGTCAATCAAATCTTAACGATGTAGAAACTCTTTTTCAAAATAAACAATACACAAAAGCTGAAAACCTAATCAATAAATTTCTAGAAGAAAAGCCTAATAATTTGCAAGCTATTGAGCTGTTAGGCGATACTTACGGACACCAAAAAAAATGGGATAAAGCCATATCTGAATATAAAAAACTGATTGAAGTTGATGAAAGCGTTGCCAATTACCATTATAAATACGGTGGTGCCTTAGGTATGAAAGCCCTAGAAAATAAATTTAAGGCGATAGGTTTTATAGGCGATGTAAAATCGTCGTTTGAAAAAGCAGCCAAATTAGATCCAAACCACATTGAAGCGCGTTGGGCTTTAGTTGAATTGTATATGCAACTTCCCAGTATTTTTGGAGGCAGCAAAAGTAAGTCGCTGCATTTTGCAGAGGAATTGGAAAACCTTTCAAAGGTTGATGGTTATTTGGCAAAAGGCTATGTTTATGAATATGATGATGAACCCGGATTAGCCGAAAAATATTATAAAATGGCAATAAACGTGGGTGGTTCGCTCACCTGTTTTGATAAACTTACCACGCTTTACGAAAGCAAAAACCAACCAGAAAAAGCCATTGCAAACATAGAAGAAGCGCAGAAAAAGCATAACCGCAATGCATTACATTATCAAATAGGAAAAGTGGCTGCAGAGTACAATATACAATTGCAAAAAGGCGCGCAGTGTTTAAACACCTATCTTAAAAATTATTCTCCCAAAGATGGCGTTCCAAAAGCTTGGGCGCATTACCGTTTGGCGCAAATACACATGCACAAAAACAACAAAAATGAAGCTTTAAAACACATAGATCTGGCCATTGCCGAATTACCAAAAGTAAAACCCTTTAAGGAACAAAAAGAGAAGATTTTGAAAATTTAGTCGCAGTTTTCAGTCGCAGTCGCAGTTTTCAGTCACAGTCGCAGTTTTCAATTGCAGTTTTCAGTCGCAATTTATAGTTTAAAGTTTGAAATCCTCAGTGAATCTCCATATAAGCTCAGTGAATCTCTGTGTTTCCTCAGTGAGTCTTTGCGTAACTTTTATTGGTAAAAATTCGTGAAATTCGTGTCATACATATTATTTCAGAATTCATAATATATCCATTAAATTTCTTTTCCTAAAATAATTTGGAATTTGCCCCTCGGAGTTTGATATTTGTTTTATGAACGTACATTTTATAGCCATAGGAGGTGCTGCAATGCACAATCTCGCCTTAGCATTACACAATAAAGGATACCAAGTAACGGGAAGCGACGACACTATTTTCGAACCTTCAAAATCCAGACTGGAAGCCAAGGGATTATTGCCAGAAGCTTTTGGATGGTATCCAGAAAAAATCACTACAAATTTAGATGCTATTGTTTTGGGGATGCATGCCAAAGACGATAACCCCGAGCTGTTAAAAGCACAAGAATTAGGACTTAAAATTTATAGCTACCCAGAGTTTTTATATGAACAAGCAAAACATAAAACACGAGTGGTAATTGGTGGAAGCCATGGAAAAACAACCATTACCTCAATGATTTTACATGTGATGCATTATCATGATAAAGAAGTTGATTATATGGTAGGCGCACAGTTAGAAGGATTTGATGTGATGGTTAAGCTCATTGAGGATAATGATTTTATGATTTTAGAAGGTGATGAGTATTTAAGTTCGCCCATTGATAGACGCCCAAAATTTCATTTATATAAACCAAACATCGCTTTATTGAGTGGTATTGCTTGGGATCATATCAACGTATTTCCAACCTACGAAAACTATGTAGAACAGTTTAGCATTTTTGTTGATTCTATTGTTAACGGAGGAAGTATTAATTATAATGAGGAAGACCCAGAAGTAAAACGCGTTGTAGAAGAATCACAGAACACCATTAGAAAAATACCGTACCAAACACCAGAATATACGGTTGAAAACGGACAAACACTTTTAGAAACACCTGAAGGTCCTTTGCCTATTGAAGTTTTTGGAGCACACAACTTGAATAATCTGGCAGGAGCCAAATGGATTTGCCAACACATGGGTATTGACGAAGACGATTTTTACGAAGCTATTGCCACTTTTAAAGGAGCAAGTAAACGCCTTGAAAAAATAGCCGAAAATAAAACTAGTGTGGCATATAAGGATTTTGCACACTCACCAAGCAAAGTAGAAGCTACAACCAAAGCCGTTAAAGAACAATACAGTAACAGAGCCTTAGTAGCTTGTTTAGAGTTGCACACCTATAGTAGTTTAAATGCCAAATTTTTAAAAGAATACAAAGGCGCGCTTGATGCTGCCGATGTTGCCGTAGTATTTTATTCATCACACGCCGTTGAAATTAAAAAACTTGAAGAAGTTACGCATGAGCAAATTGCCAATGCTTTTGAACGCGATGATTTAATTATTTATACCAA
>CAXBID010000068.1:0-15364 GCA_963975495.1 uncultured Flavobacteriaceae bacterium
TAAAGACGTGATATTGCATACGTTGTTCATTTTTTCTGTAATAGTTTAATAGCTGTTTATGTTTTTCTCCCCTGCTAGCGCGAGCGTCACGCTCGTGACCGTATGAGTAAAATGTGGTAATAGGATTAAATAATTTGAAAAATGAATTTTTGACGGCACGAGCAAGATGCTCGCGCTAACGAGGAAAAGGTATTTTTTACTGTATTATAAATCCCATCAGCTAAAACCTTAATTCCGTATGAATCAATTTTTGAACGGATAGCGATAATTATTTACCAATAAAAAAAATACTTTTGGATAAGTAGATTATTTTGATTTACAGTAAATTTAAAACTTAACAATTATGTCGAAACCGTGGCAAGATAAAGCAAAAGGCAATTGGAATATTGCTAAAGGAAAATTAAAACAAAAATGGGGAGAATTAACCGATGATGACTTACTACCAAGAAGGTAAGGAAGATGAATTATTAGGAAAGATTCAAAAACGTACAGGCGAATCAAAGTCTAGTGTTAATGAATTCCTCGATAACCTAAAGTACTAATGACTTGCATTAGTAATTGAATTTTAGAATCCCGTAAACGCGGGATTTTTTTATGCGCTTATATTTTACCGTTATTTGAACTTACAGACCTTACATATTAGTAAAATAAATAGTGTAAATGTAGTGAATTGCTTAAATGGATTCTTTTACATCAAGATTTATAGTAAACGAGTTAATTACAAATTATTTTTCAACGTATTTTTAAATTAAACAATTCAATATGATAAAACCGAGAGAGAAGACACCAGAATTACATATTAATTTAGTGAATGATACAGAGTGGACTTTAAGCAAACAAACACCCAATAACTTTACGTTACTAATATTTTATAGAGGGATCCATTGTCCTGTATGCAAAACGTATTTAGAAACATTGAAAACAAAACTTGAGACTTTTAAAGAACTTGGAGTTAATGTGATTGCTATAAGTAGCGATACCGAAGCCATAGCCAAAAAAACCTATGAAGAGTGGGACATAGAAGCTTTGCCCGTAGCGTATGGATTTCCTATAGATAAAGCACGAGAATGGGGTTTGTTTATTTCTGAAGGTATTAAGAAAGAACCAGAGATTTTTATTGAACCTGGTTTATTTCTAATTAAACCAAATCAAGAATTATACTGTGCCTCTGTACAAACTATGCCTTTTGCTAGACCGCGTTTAGATGACCTTATAGATGCTATTAAATTTATAAAAAAGAACGATTATCCAGCTAGGGGAGAAGCCTAGTATAATTATTAATTAAAAAACATAACACATGAAAGTACAACCTTATTTAGCCTTTAAAGGCGAGTGCAAAAGTGCACTTCAGTTTTATAAATCCATTTTGGGAGGAAGCATTGAAAACGAACAAACTTATAATGATGTGGAAATTGATATTCCCGGTAATTATCGCGATAAATTACAGCATGCGGAACTAAAAGGAAATGGATTCCATATTATGGCATACGATGCCTCTCCAGATACACCTCTAACAAACGGTACAAATATTAATATGAGTATTGATGCAGATTCTAAAGAGAAAGCAGAAGAAATATTTAACCAACTGAGTAAAAACGGAACAGTACACACGCCTTTTCAAGAAATGTCTTGGAATGCGCTTTATGGAAGATGTTCTGACCAATACAATATTAGTTGGATGGTAAATTATAAAAAGAATTAGTTAGCGTGATGCAGAATTTTAGCTAGTAAATAAAAGCACAGTAAAAGCTGTGCTTTCTTATTTTAGTTTGTTTATATATTTCAAAATAAAAAAAGGTTATAATTAAATTATAACCTTTTTTCGTTTCATACTATTTATCTGTAGAATTACTGATGATTACCCGCATCCTCTAGGTGGTCGTTGTGTCCACTGCCTTGACTGTATAATTCATTTTCTTCGTCTTTCAATTTGCCTTGTTTGGTACGAGGTGCATCTCGTCCCGGTACGTCTAAATCGTTTCCTGTAAAGTCTACTTTTTTTTGCCTATTTAAAAGTTGTGCGTCGTCGCCTTCAAGGTCTTTTTTCTGCTCAACAATGCGTTCTCCTAAAGCATCAATATTTTTTGTGGTTACTTCAGGGTTGTACTTAGCTTTTTTTTCGTTGCTTTTATTTTTTTCGTTCTCTTTCATAATCTCTTTTAAATTTAAAATTCTTTGTTGTTGGTTCTCAACCACAATTTGTAACAGTTATTTATTGTAAGGTTTGGGTATGTTAGCTGAATCAGGATCAATAAATCCCAAAGCTTTTGACGGATTTGTAATTTGTTCCGCTTTATTTTCAGTAAATACGATAGCACCACGCAGTGCATCGGGGTTTTCCCTTAAAATGGTGATGCAATCATCAGTATTAAAATCTTTAATATCGCCTTCGAGTTCTGATGTATCTATAAGGTTTTTCAAATCAGTATTCAATCGTTTAGATAACTCTACCCATTGCGTGCCTGTTAATTGCTGTTTGGAAATATCAATAGTCAATAAACTTTTTCTGGAGGCGTTTAAATAGGCTACTGTTTGTTTATCCGTGCTGTTTTTACTGTTGTAAATACAGGTTATTTCTCTTTTATCATCACTAAATACTCCCATATTAATAAGTTTTCATGGTGTCTTTACGTTTTTCTAATTGTTTTTTAAGCTCATTTATGCTTTCTAAAATCCCTTCCCGAAAGGTATCGTGAGACGATTCTGCAAATAGCCTAGGCCCAGGTCCGCTTAAGCGAATACCACATATCATTCCAGTTTCATCAGATGATGTGTTTTCTGTTTTAAAGAATACATCTGCACGAATCAAAAAATCAAACCTTGTAAAGAGGGCTTCTAATTTTTCTGTTGCAAATGACTCCAGACTTTCACTAGCTGTAACATCGTGATATTCAAAAATAATTTTATTCTTATCCATATAGTTTTCGTTTTTATCAAAGTTAATTAGATGATAGGTTAAAGATTGACTTATTTGCTATAAATTTTTCCTTATATAAATAAATTATAGAATTCAAATTCTGTACAATGGTCATTCCTATTTACTTTAACATCATTTGATATCAGCAATTCTTTCTATGTTTAGAGCTAAGAATTTTTTTAGAAAAATAGGATACTTGTAATAAATAATTTAAAACTACATATTATGGACCATAAAGTTACCCTTCAGAAAATTGAGCATATAAATCATAACGTATTACATTTAGTAACAGACAAACCAAAAGATTTTTCGTTTAAACCCGGTCAAGCCACCAATATGGCCATTGACAAAGATGGACTGAGAAATGAAAAACGCCCCTTTACCTTTACAAGCCTACCAAAAGATGATACTTTAGAGTTTATCATTAAGGTGTACCCGTCTCATAATGGAGTTACCGAAAAACTAGAAGCATTAAAAGTTGGTGATCAACTTATTATTGGAGTACCTTGGGGTGCAATTGCTTATAAAGGAAAAGGTGCTTTTATTGCTGGTGGGGCGGGAGTAACACCATTTATAGCTATATTTAAAGACCTTATGTATAAAGGTGAACTTAGTGGTAACCAATTGTTTTTTAGCAATAAAGAAGAAAAGGATATCATTTATAAAAATAACCTTGAGGCATGGTTGGGAAATCATTTACATCTCACACTATCAAATCAAAATCATAAAGATTATGCCCATGGACATATAAATAAATCTTTTTTAAATAAACATAATTTGGAAGTTAACCGTCCGGTGTACTTATGTGGCCCCCCAGAAATGATGGATGCGGTAAAAGCAGATTTATACGCATTAGGCTTATCAAAATCACAATTAGTTACAGAAGATTAGAATTCAGATATTTCTGTTCTATAAAGTATCCAAATATGGAATATAAATTCATCAAAATCATGTATCTTTAAGGTTCATTTTTTAAGCTAAAAATACATTCTATTTATATGAAGTATCTCCCATTTATGTCCTGCTTGCTTGTCGTATTATTCTTTGGTTGCAATGAAGTCAACCCTAAGGGCGAAAAAGAGGTCCGTAAGTTTGTAAAACAATGGAACGACGCCCATACCTCAATAAAGTCACCTTACCTAGAACGCTACTACATGGACGTAGTAACCTATTACGGAAAAGAGCGCACCAGAAACCAAGTACAGCAAGATAAGAATTTGCTATTTCAACAATTTCCAGACTATACGCAGCGTATTTTAAATGACCAATTGGTCATTACAAAAGAGGCCGGAAGCTATTTAGTGGAGTTTACTAAACACGTCAATTACAACGGAATAGAAGCAGATTACACTTCGTATCTTTCAGTAATTGCTAAAAATGGTACTTTTAAAATATTACGGGAAGGCGTTGCTGAAAACACTAAAGATCTTGATGCTCCCATTTTTCCAAATGCTCGCGAAAATAATGCTATCCTATCTAATAACCGGCAATTGTATGGCGATTTTAATGGCGATGGTTTATCAGACTATGCGTCTGTGATTTCTCCAGAAATAATCTCCGCTACAAATACGAATACCCCAAACAGTGATACGGTACAATGCGAAGGCGGATGCAATAGCGTAATCATCTTTAGTAATAAGGATCTAAAAGCCATCACTATAAAAGGTGCGTACCAATCACAATTGGAAAATCTTGCAGATCTTAATAGTGACGGCGCAGACGAGATTGGTTTTTGGGATATAAAACCTACGACCAAAAGCCTATATGTTTTTAATGCATCAAATGGTAGGTTGCTTACCGAGCCTATTGTAATTAATACCACTGTACATAAAAACCTCAATCTTATTGACGTTTTTAAAAAAACAGGTCCTAATAAAATTACTGTAACATCCAGTGAACAAGTCAATGGGAAGTGGATTTTGAAGAGCGAAGTAATTTTGTTGGACTGAGTTAAATCCTAGATATAATACTTCATAATTTGTATTGTCTTTAAAAAAGAGATTATTATACTACCGTTTTTATGGTATAAAGACATTTTATATAATTTCAAATCTGAATTATAATGTTCGCGTGGCACCTGCCCCGAACTTGATGCGGGGTAACTTGAGCTTTGGCTAAAGTGAAAGTTAAACACCAAATTTCTTTATTTTTTTTCTATAATTATTCTTTACAATGTTTATAAAATGCGAAGCGTTCACGAGCACCTATTTATTAAAATAGTGCGCGCGAGTAAATACGCTTTTTGCGAAACGCCGATAATAGCGAAGTGGAGGGAATGATTGCTAAATATATTAAATGTAGGACTCTATAGTTTTGCAATATTCAATCGAATACATTAAATTGCATCAATAGTATGATTATTTAAACATAAAATATATGCCTACAATTAGAAAAACGATAACATTTACAAAGAAACAAGATAAATGGATTAAATCTCAAATTAAAGCAGGAGAATTCACAAATGATAGTGAATATCTTCGTCATTTAGTAAGGCGTGATCAGGCAAAAAACGCAAAATTTTCGGCTCTTAAAGCCGCCATAACAGAAGGTATGGAAAGTGGTATTAGCGATAAATCTGTTCCTGATATCATGAAGGAAGTCGAAGAACGCATGAAAGCAGATGGGCGTTTATAAAGTATCTGGAAAGGCCGAAAGTGATCTTACCAAAATGTACGAATTTGGAATTGAAACATTTGGATTAAAACAGGGACAAGCATATTTATTAGGGATTCACGATCTTTTTCAAATATTAGCGGATAACGCAAACCTTGGACGGGATGCATCAGAGTTTGTATTTTCACTAAATCGGTTTTCGTATAAGTCGCATACTATTTTTTACTTAACCACAGATATTGATATTTTGATTGTTCGTGTGCTAAATCAAAGTATGGATTATGACAGTAATTTATAGCTATAGATTTTTCTCTACATGATTACAATAAAACTCACTTTTTTAATGTTACAAAGACATTTTATAAAATATCTGATTATAATTTCAAATCTGAATTATAATGTTCCGCGTGGCGCCTGCCCCGAACTTGATGCGGGGTAACCTGAGCTTTGGGTAAAAGCAGGGCAGAGCGTTAAGAAATAGTCCAGTGGACTATTTTAGCGAATGAGCCAGATGGCGCTTTGGCTTACTAAAGTTTCTTTATTTTTTTCTATAATTTTTTTTACAATGTTTATGAAATGCAAAGCATTCACGAGCACCTATTTAGTCGACCCTTAGAAACTCGATAATCATTTGATATTTAGGGTTTTAACTTCAATATAAATTAAAAAATGAGTGCAAGAAAGACAAGGTTTTTGTATATTTACTTAGAAAACCTTGTCAAATGCGCGCAAAACAAAAGCCACTAGATCAGCAACATTTTTTAGCTCCTACCGGGGCGTTTGGTAAGGGAATTGGAACGTAAATTGCCCCAAGGGGTTTACAGTACAGAACTGGAACTTTATAAAAAAGTACTGGCACAGGAAAAAAACAGCAAAGACAAAATTTACAGCTTGCATGAGCCCGGGGTTTATTGCATGAGCAAGGGCAAGGCCCATAAAAAATACGAATATGGCTGTAAAGGCTCAATAGCCCTGACCCAGAATACGGGCATTATTGTCGGGGCGATTATCTTTAAGACCAATGTGTATGACGGGCATACCCTAGAGGAGGAGTTAGGGCAAACCGAAAGCCTAACCGGACAAGCACCTGAAACAGCAACCGTGGATAAAAAGTCATACTGCATTAAATCGAATAAATTAGTGCTAACTTGTTTGAAGGGAACTCAAATAAACTGTTAATTAAGTGGCATTAGAAATAATAGTTTTTAACTTTATAAGCTTAAAAAAACCATATGGATATACTAAAATATATTAAGATTGATGATAATTCAAGAATACCAAAATACCAGCAAATAATAGACTCCATTATTAAAGGTATTTCTGATGGAACATTCGAGATGGATCAAAAAATTCCATCGATAAATGTTTTTAGTGAAGAGTTTTTAATGTCTAGGGATACCGTTGAAAAGGCTTATAATATTCTAAAGGAGCGAAATATAATTTCATCTATCAGGGGTAAAGGCTACTATATTAAAAGAACAAAATTAATTTCAAAAACAAACATCTTATTTCTTGTCAATAAGTTGAGTTCTTATAAGATGAAAACATATAATTCTTTTATTAATGCAATTGGAGGCAACTCCCATACAGACCTTCATATTTACCATTGTGATGAGACCTTATTTTTAAATTTAGTAGATAGATATAAAGCGGCATATGATTACTATGTAATAATGTTGCATTTTAAAACTAATGATTTAAAACATATTAGTTATACTGACGATGTTGTAAAAGCTATAAAAAAAATTCCTAATGAAAAACTTATAGTTTTAGATAATATTAAGGTTGGAATGGAAGGCGAAATCGCGCAGATTTATCAAGACTTTGAAAATGATATTTATGAAGCTTTGAAATCTGGATATGAAAAAATATCTAAGTATAAAAAAATAATGTTAATTTATCCAGATAAAGCCATATATCCTTACCCTAGAAGGATTTTACATGGTTTTAGAAAATTCTGTGTAGAAAAATCTATCGATTTTGAGATATTAGATATAGTTTATGAAGATATGATTCTTAAAGAAGGTGATTTGTTTATAGTTATTGAGGAGTCGGACTTGGTAAGTCTGGTTAAACAAATTAGAGAAGATGAATTTGTTTTGGGTAGAGATATAGGCGTAATCTCATATAACGAAACGCCGTTAAAAGAATTATTAGGAATTACGGTTGTTTCGACAGATTTTAAAGTAATGGGAGAGACAGCGGCAAATATGATCCTAAATAAAGAAAAAGGTATTGTTAAAGTTCCATTTAATTTTATAGACAGGAATTCCGTTTAAATTAGGGGTTCTCATTTTTTTACTTTTTAAATAAGCCCGAAACTACAGGATGGTTTAATTTAAATAAGGTAGTATTTTTAAAGAATTAAACATTAGTAATGCTATAGTTTTTTTTATGCAAAAACTTATTGTTCTTTTCTTTTTGCCTTTTGGTATATGGGCTCAAGATACTGCTACAAATCTATTCTTAAATACACAAGAGTATAATGACATAAAACTATTATCTTTAGAAGATAACACTTTTGATATTCTTACAAAAGGAAAAGACCCCTATATTTTCACACTACCATTTGCCTCAAATTTAACTAAAAGTAATTCTATCCTTTCATTTGAATATTTTTGTCCAACAGGAGTAGATTTTATAGAATTGTATTTTTATCCTTTAAAAAGTGAGAATGACTCTAAAATCATAAGAGACGTAGGCTCCACGGAAGGCTGGGTTGAATTTAAGATTGATATTGCGAATGCACTCAAAAATTGGGGCAGAAAAGGAGACTATCTACGTTTAGATTTTGGCAATGCACCAGATTTAAAAATTCAGATTAAGAACTTAAGAATTAGAGCCCTCACAGAAAGAGAGCTAGAACTTGAAGAAAATAAGGCTTTTAAAAAAGAACAAGAAGCTATACTTGAAAGCCACTTGATCGATTATTTGTCAGAAGATTTTAAAAGTAAAATCAATTATGTTTTTGTTAAAAACGATAGCATTGAAATACATGGTAAAGTGTTTGACTCCGAAAACATTTATTTAGCAGAAGTTAGCCCATACGAGCATGTTACAGAATTAAAGACATTTGAATTTATTACACCTATTAAAATAGAAAACAACACATTTAAAATTAACGTTGATAGGACAGTAAAAAGACATGATTTCAATCAAGACCGAGTGCTTTCCAAATGGGTATTGGTAAAGAAAAAAGAAGTAGATTATGAGCTGGTGTCTAGCGCACGGTATGCAGATTCCATTGTTCCAAAATACACTTACAATTTTGTAAAACCTTCAACAAAAAAAGGTCTTGGTGGTTACAGTGCCAATAGAGAAGCTCCCATATCGGATTTAGATGATTTAGGTATTACCAGCGTTACTGTAAACATCTGGATCAATGGTTTGTTAAGATCAAAACCTTCTGATGAAAACCTGCCTTTCGATTATATGGGCAAAACCTATTATATAAACAAAAAGGAGATTGAGAAATATGACAAAACCATGCTTTCTACTTCGACCAAAGACATTGAGGTTTCAGCCATTTTATTGGTTGCAAAAGCATCCCAATCTACTGATAAAACCATTGGTAAAATTTTACAACATCCCGATACCGATCCCGCAGGGATTTATGCCATGCCCAATGTAACTTCTCCCGAAGGCGTTCAGTATTATGCTGCCATTCTTGATTTTTTGGCAGATAGATATAGCAGACCGGACAAGAAATATGGCCGGATTCACCATTGGATCATCCATAACGAAGTAGATGCCGGTTGGGTATGGACCAATGCTGGCGAAAAAACCGCATTGGTATTTATGGATTTATATCATAAATCCATGAGAATGTCGCACAACATTGCAAGAAAATATAATGCCAACTCCAAAGTGTTTATATCACTGACACATTATTGGAATTGGACCTCCAATCCGCATTTTTACCATTCCAAAGAATTATTGGAGCTGCTCTTACAATTTTCCAAAACAGAGGGCGATTTTGATTGGGCCATTGCACAGCACCCATATCCAGAATCATTACGCGAGCCAAAAACGTGGTTGGATAAAAAAGTAAGTTTCGATTTTGATACCAAATTAATCACCTTTAAGAATACTGAAGTATTGGATGCTTGGGTAAAACAACCCGAAGTGCTCTTCAAAGGAAAAACAAAACGCACCGTGTATCTTTCTGAAAATGGCACCAATTCACCAACTTATAGCGAACAAGATTTAAAAGAGCAAGCTGCTGGAATGGCTTATGCATTAAAGAAAATCAAATATCTTGATGGCATTGACGGTTTTCAATACCACAACTGGCAAGACAACCGTAGAGAAGGTGGTTTAAGAATAGGATTGAGGCGATTTCCTGATGACGAAGAACAACCCGGCGCAAAAAAACCAGTTTGGTATGTTTATCAGGCCTTTGGAACAGACAAGGAAAACAACGTTTTTGATCAGTACAAGGAGATGATCGGCATTGAAAGTTGGAATGAAATAAGACATAAAGTTGATACTGGAAAAAAAAAGTCCAAACCTTAAGGAATATCCATAGTGACACTTGGGTCGCAACCGATGCTTTGGGGCGAAGTCTGCCAACTTATGAAGCCTGCGGACCAAAGAAAGAGAATCGATTTGTAGGCATGTTTTATTTCATTACCCACAATGATTCAAATGCGCCAGGACCTTTCAACGTTACCGAAGTCATTAAAAAGAATCCGAAAAACCCAAAATGGGGAAATGGCAGCCATTATTGGGGCGAACCTGAAATTGGGTATTACTTAAATAATGAGAAATGGGCTATCCGTAAACATGCCAACCAACTTACAGATGCTGGTGTTGATGTCATCATTATAGATGTCACCAACAACAAAACTTATTATAAAACCTATATGACCATTTGTGAGGTTTTTCAAAAAATGAGAAATGAAGGCGAACATACTCCAGACATTGCTTTTTTAGGAAGCGAAATATCCGTAAACAAATTATGGGATGAATTCTATTCAAAAGAAATATATAAAGATTTATGGTTTTATTGGAAAGGGAAACCTTTGCTTCTCTATGGGCAACATGAACAACCACAACGCAACTTAATCAACGACATCAAATTTTCAGAGGATATAGAAAACTTCTTTAACTTAAAACAAAGTTGGGCATGGACTTCACTTCCATGGTACAAGGAAGGACAAAATGAATGGCCCTGGATAGACCATTATCCTCAAGCCATTTCTTGGCACAACCATCCCTCAGAAAAGGAAATGATACCTGTAGCGGTTGCACAACATCCACTATCCAATATTGGCAGAAGTTTTCATGATTTTCATCAACCAGAACGCAATCAATATGATCTTACGCCTTTTACAAATGAAGGTTTGTTTTTCCAAGAACAATGGAACAGGGCTTTGGAAGTGGATCCTGAATTTGTGTTTGTAACGGGTTGGAACGAATGGTCTGCAGGTAGGCAGGAAATGGGTAAAGATATCAGCAAGGAACTTCAAAAATGGAATTTTTATCCCGGTGCTCACCTTGGTAAAGTTGGCAAAGCCTTAAAACTGGGTGATGTATATTTTATCGATCAATACAACCAAGAATACAGTAGGGATATTGAACCCATGAAAGGTGGTTATACTGATAGTTATTATTACCAATTAATGGCCAATATTAGAAGATACAAAGGTGTTAATAAGCCCGTTTCCCAAACTTCTAAAAATATTGATACTTCTAAAAATTTTGAGCAATGGCAGAATGTTGAATCTGTGTATTATGACCATATAGGGGACACTGAACATAGGAACAGCCAAAAACAAGGAAACGCTGGTCCATATAAACACACCAAAGGTCGTAATGATTTAAAGATTGCCAAAGTTGCACACAATGACTCTTCAGTCTTTTTTTACGTACAAACTGAAAAAAATATTACTTCATATAGTGATCCAAATTGGATGCTGTTACTGATTGATGCTGACCAAAATCCAGAAACGGGTTGGTATGGCTACGATTTATTAATCAATGATGAAGTAAAAAACGATTCCATAACATCAATAAAAATGTATCATTCAAAAAAAGGGTGGGTCTTTATTGAAAACATAAAGTATCAAAAAGAAGCCAATCAGTTGATGTTGGGAATTCCACAAAAACTTCTAAAATCAACAGAAGACAAATTTAATTTTGATTTCCATTGGGTAGATCATCCTTCAAAATTAAAGACGATTGAAGATCTTATCCAAGCAGGAGATAATGCCCCAAGTAGAAGAGCTAATTACAGATATTAAAATTTAAGTAATGAGAAAAATCCTAATCATAACAGCATGTGCGACTTTTTTGTGCATACTTACCCATGCCCAAAAACCTAAAACATCTGTTTACCCCAGAGAAACAGATGTAACCTCATTGACACATTCTGAATTGAATAACAACAAAACCAATCAAATCATATACAAAGACCTCGATAAGGACGGCGATCCAGACATCATAGAATTATGGTGGAACGGAAAGCGCGTGCGTTGGTTTGATGAAAATGACGATGCTACAAGTAATGACCAATGGGGCGACATGAAAAATGATGCGATGCAAGTTGATATGGACGGCGATGGGTTTTATGATGGCCCAGGGGATTACAATGTAAAATGGGCCGACAGAGATAAAGATGGTATTCCGGACATTCAACTATTTAGTCGCAATCCAGAAATTGGCTATGATTGGGTTTTTGGAGAAAGTGGCTCTATTTATTTCGTGATGATAGATCCTGATAACACAGGCCTACTTACAGATATTGAGTGGAATGACCTATCTGTATCATGGACGCGTTTTGATAAAGGCCCTAACTGGCGTACCAATTATCACGGCAATGCCACATTTTTAAAAGAACATGCACCAATTTGGTCCGTTGAAAATCCTAAGTTTTCGTGGGAAAATCCATTTTTGTTCTATGATTTTGATGATGATGGCTTATCAGAAATGTCTATTCGAGTAGCAGATAATCGAAAATTTCAAAAAGAGGATAGAAACAAATTGAGTTTTGATGGGATTGTTGACGAAGCTTGGGTAAGTTACGATTTGGATAATGATACCGGACGTGATAACGAAATGGATTATGATATGACCCTTTACGTTGCCGGCCCTCCTGGGTTGGATTATAAAGACCAAGTACACAACTTTCCTGAAGTGAAAGCCCCAGATTGGGTGATGCCTTATTACAGGTATGCCGAATGGCGTCAACAAACAGAATTTATTTATCTCAACCGAGACGATGCTGTAAATCGGATTTTTTCTGCCACATGGGCACGTGCTTTTTTAACAGTAGATGAAGATGATGATAGCCACCGTTGGGAACGGGTTGAAATTTATTATCCAGGAGATCCATATATTCTAGAACGCATGAATAAAAATTCGCCCATTTATCACCCACAATCAGATGCCCTTGGAGATCGTGGTGAATGGGATACCGATTTCAGCGGAAAAGCCAAATTGTACCAAACGGATTGGGATGGCAAAATCCATCTTTTAGGAGCGGAGAAAGGTATTTGGACCGTGGATATCAATCGGGCATACTGGGCTGGAGCGCATCCAAATGGCGTAGCTTCCACAAAAATGCCAGAAAAAGTGGAAGAAGTCATTCAATATGAAGATACCGATAACAATGGTTATTTTGATAAAATCAGTTATGATTATAACGGTGATGGGCACTCCAACAGAACCGACTTCTTATTAGAATTAGGTATCGATGAAACTGGAAAAATAGTAGATGTTACGGAACTTAATTGGGATCAATTAAGGTTACATAATAGTGACATCGCAAATGGGAATTGGCAAAAGTCACAACGCTTATTTAGAACCGTGTTTCGTTATGGTTTAGTCGATCCTGAAATCATTAAATTAAGTAAAGCGTCGTCAGTACAAGAAAAGTATGAAAACGCTTATTGGTTAAAAGAATATATCATTCGCAAAATTTTAACCATAGCTCCCGAAAAAGCCCACAAGGAATTTCTAACGGCGTATTATAAGTCAGATGCCATCACATTTGAAAAATTAATTATCAAGTTTAAACTATCAGACATCTAAAATTTTAGTAATGAACAAAAAAAAACATAGCAACAGGTATTTATTAGGAGTTTTAAGTCTTGCTTTTCTCTTTTACAATTGTGCGGACAAGCCTAATAAAACCATCCAAAAGAGCCGAATATTGGAAGACCTTTCTGAAATGTCTGAAAATTATTCTGAAATTTTCCAACTTTCAGATCCTGATCGTCCTGGGTCATGGTGCTGGTTTCAAGATGAACGCGTTATCATGGATACAAACAGCCCAAATGCACCTATTTTAATGACAGGTGTGGTCACGTATGGAGATAGTTTAAGTGATAAGCGTGGTGATGTAGATTTGTATTGGGCACAGCTTGCTCCAGATAAGAAGCAACCCATTGTAAAAAAAGCTAGAATAGAACTCAATGACCAATTACAAATGGACGATCATGCCTCGCCTTCTTTTTTAATCCGACCAGATGGACGCTATCTCGTAAATTGGTCAAAACATGGTAATGATAAATTTATACGCACGAAAATTTCGAAAAACCCCCACGACCCCACTTTATGGAATGAAACCATTCTTTCAGATGCCCCACAGGCAGGTATTACCTATACAAACCCCATATACTTATCTGAAGGCAACAACGGAAAAGGTCAAATATTCAATGGTATTCGATCTAGAGGTTTTGATTCTAATTTTATTTATTCAAACGACCTTGGGGAAAATTGGATATATGGCGGGCAAACGCTAAACGCAAAAGACGCATGGCCTGAACACCCAGACGGAGGGAGAGCCTATGTGAAATATGCAGGTGATGGAACATCAAAGATCCATTTATTTGCCACGGATGATCATCCAAGGGTTAACTTTAGTAAGGATAGATCTAAACCCGGACCATATCTTAACTCCATATACCATGCCTATATAGAAAATGGAAAGTTGCATAAGACTGATGGAACTGTGATAGATGAAAATCTTTATGATGAAAATGCTGTGCCACCAACAGAAATGACAGTTCTTTTAAAAGATAGTACCGTAATTGATGGTATGGCCATGCGAAGAGGATGGGTTAATGATATTAAAATCACTCCAGACCATCAACCCTTTGGAGTTATACAATTTAGGGCAAACGATAACCAAGAAGATCATCGCTATTTTTATGTGAGATATGATGGAAAAAAGTGGCACGTAAATTTTATGGCTTATGCAGGAGATAATTTCGGTCCCACTAATGAAGGGGATTATACAGGTTTAGCATCGGTTGATGCATCAAATCCAGATGTAGTTTTTATTTCTACTAGCGCAAACCCTATTACAGGAACACCTTTAATTAGTTCGGTTTCTGGTAAACAACAACAAGAAATTTATATGGGCAAAACCAAAGATTTTGGTAAAATTTGGGATTGGGTAGCATTAACCAAAAATTCTGATACTGATAATTTACGCCCTATAGTTCCTAAATGGGATAAGGGTAAAAGCATTGTACTTTGGATGAAGGGTAATTACCCCAAATTTTATGTATATGATACCAAAATATTAGGACAAATTATTCATCATTAAAAACAAAACTAAGCCTTATTCAATAACATATATGTTAACAACAAATACTTAATTGTAATCTCATGTCAAACTCAAAAATAAAATTTTTATATGCTCTTAGTCTTTTGGTTATTGGGTGTCAATTCAATTCAAGTAAAAAATCTGATGAACAAAATGAAAAAAACCGTCCAAATATCATTTTCATTTTAGCTGATGATTTTGGCATTGTGGATACACAAGCTTATGCAAAACATTTTATGGCTGTTGACACCTCCAAAATGTATTATGAAACACCCAAT
>CAXBID010000069.1:0-15206 GCA_963975495.1 uncultured Flavobacteriaceae bacterium
CGAGCTATCGGGATAGACATTCCTGCCGGCAGGTTGTGACCAGTTGAAGTCTTTTATTTGTTGCATAGCCCCGACGCTTCGGGGCTACGGAACTAAAAAAGGCAAAAAATAGGTACAAAAGAGCCTGTCCCGTTGAAGAACGGGAACCATTTTTTAGTCAATCATAAAAGTTTAAACCAGTTCAAATAGAAGATTTAAACTGCTCCAAAAAACGCAAATCATTTTCGCTTAATAAACGAATATCCCCAATTTGATACAATAGCATCGCAATGCGGTCTATTCCCATACCAAAAGCAAAACCTGAATATACTTTAGAATCTATTCCGCAGTTTTCTAAAACGTTAGGATCAACCATACCGCAACCCATAATTTCTAACCAACCGGTGCCTTTTGTAATTCGGTAATCAATTTCGGTTTCTAAGCCCCAATACACATCAACCTCAGCACTGGGTTCTGTAAACGGAAAGTAAGACGGACGCAAACGTATTTTACTCTTTCCAAACATTTCGGTTGTAAAGTGTTGAAGTGTTTGTTTTAAATCTGCAAAACTCACATCTTTATCAATATACAAGCCTTCAACTTGGTGGAAAAAACAGTGCGAACGTGCCGAAATAGCCTCATTTCTGTAAACTCTACCTGGTGAAATAGTTCTGATAGGTGGTTTATTATTTTCCATATAACGTACTTGTACCGAACTGGTGTGGGTTCGTAATAAAATATCCGGATTCGTTTGAATAAAAAAGGTGTCCTGCATATCGCGTGCTGGATGATATTCTGGTAAGTTTAACGCTGTAAAATTATGCCAATCGTCTTCAATTTCTGGCCCTTCACTAACATTAAAACCAATACGCAAAAAGATATCGATAATTTGATTTTTTACTATAGAAATAGGGTGGCGTGCACCAATTGCAATAGGATTTCCCGGGCGCGATAAATCGCCATAAACACCTTTTACCTCTTCTTTGCTTTCAAGCTCTTCTTTTAAGGCGTTTACTTTGTTTTCAGCTGTTTTTTTCAGCGTATTTATAGTTTGACCAAATTCCTTTTTCTGGTCGTTAGCTACATTTTTAAACTCAGCAAAAAACTCGTTAAGAAGTCCTTTTTTACCTAAATATTTTATACGAAATGCTTCTACTTCTTCTTTTGATTGGGCTTTAAAAGCTTCGGCTTCGGCAATTAATTCTTTTATCTTATCAATCATAACATCCTAAAATGATGGCAAATTTACTGTTTTTTAATGAAATTTAATAGCTCAAACAAACATAGTTGATCCAAGTTTTAATTGGAGCACAGGCGAATCCAAACAAGACATAATTATTGATAGTGCAAACACTTATGCCGTTGAAATTACAGGCACTGTTAATTCTTTTGAAACCAAAATTTTCAATATTACTTTACTTGAAACGCCAATAATTGAAACTGTGGTTTCTGGTGGTAATTATAGTATTATCACGACATTAAATACTGGAGATTTTTTATATTCTTTAGATGGGAATAGCTTCCAACCTAATAATACATTTTATGATGTTGAAGGTGGGTTTTACACCATTTATGTAAAACAAGCAAATTGTAGTAATACAGTAACAAGTACATATTTACATTTTTATATTCCGAAATTTTTCACTCCAAATAATGATGGTGTAAAGGATACGTTTAGTTTATCAGGAATAGAATTTTACAATGCCTTGCAAGTTTCTATATTTAATAGGTATGGAAAACTTTTAAAAACTTCAAGAAACACTTCATTTTCTTCGGATGGTGCATGTGCTGGACAACTTCTACCACCTAATGATTATTGGTATGTTATTATTATTTAAGATCAGAAATTTACAGGTCATTTTACTTTAAAGCGTTACTTTAAAATTTCAAAATACCGTTTTGCCTCATTCCCTAATTCATCAACAACAGTAATACTATGTTTTCCTTGTTTTGGGATTACAGCCAATTCATGAATATCTTTTGTAGAGCCAACAAAGGTATCATCAACATACCAAAAAACGGTGCTTTCTGGTTTTGAGTGTGCAATTTTTAAAATGAGGTCGTTGGTTTGTCCGTCAAAATCTTTAGGGAGGAAAATACTGTTGTTTTCTTTTGGGTAAATAAATTCAATTGAAACCGTATTACCGCCCAAACAATCACTTCTAAATTTTGGTAAAGGCTTGTAAAAGGGGTTTTTAGTTTTGTAATAATACGCCATTAAGGGAGGCAACACAAACCATGATTTGTGGGTCATATTATCTAAATCTTCACAAGACGAATTCACTTGAAAGTTCTCATTTTTATCCAAATGAATTAAAATATGATACGGGCAAGGTTTTGTTTTCAATCCACTTATTTGAATGTATTTTTCTTCTATATCATCACAATTTTGAGACGCCCTATGTCCGCTTTGTTTACAAATAAATATTTGTTGCATGTCATCAAAAGGTTTTGTAAACCAATCGCTATTAGGTAACAAATCAAAAATATCAAATAATATTGGCCCTGCAGTTTGCAAACCTACCAAACCGGGCCGTCCTTCGCCATCCGCATTTCCAACCCAAACCCCAACAACGTAATCTTTTGTGGTGCCAATAGCCCAAGCATCCCGAAACCCAAAACTAGTACCTGTTTTCCAAGCTATTTGTTTTGAGCCATCAAAAAAGGCCCAACTTTCATCACTTTCTGGGCGGTTAACTTCTTTTAAACTTTCATAAGTCAAATAAATTGAAGCCGCATCAAAAAGGGTTTTATTGGTTGTTTTGTTTCCAAAATTGATGTCTTCTGAAGCTAAAAAAGTAGGTTCACAAAATTCATTTGAAAAATATTCACTTGAGTTTTCTGAAAAATGATTTAGTGTTGAAGATAACGCAGCGTAACTTTTACATAAATCCCATAAATTACTTTCAGCACCGCCAAGAATTAAGGACAAACCATAATGATTGGCATTGTATGTTAAATTTTTAAGGTGGAGTTGTTTTAAGTAATGATGAAACCTGTTTAAACCAAACTCTTGCAACATTCTAACGGCAGGAACATTTAATGAACGGGATAGTGCTTTACTTGCAGGAACTGCACCATCATAGGTTTTATTAAAATTTTCTGGGTTATAACTTCCAAATTGGGTAGGAACATCAGCCACTAAAGTATTGGACAACAAATCGCCGGCATCCAACATGGCAGCATACAAAAAGGGTTTTAAAATACTACCGGTACTTCGGGGTTTATCAATAATATCAACATGGTTTTGATGGGCTTTGTCGGTTGGCGTGTTACCTACATAGGCTAAAACTTTTCTGGTTTTTACATCTAAAACTAAAACTGCCGTATTATGAATTTCATTCTGACTTAATTGATTGTAATGCGTTTTTACAATACCATTAACCTGTTCTTGCAGTTTTGTATTAATGGTTGTTTGTATGCGTTTACCAGAATGTGATTCGGTGATTTTTTGTAATAAATGAGGTGCTATTTGCGGCAAAGGATATGGTTTTTGTGGCAATCCTTCTGCAATAGATAATTGATAGGTAAGGGAATCAATGGTTTTATTTTCCAAAAGTTTCTTTAATAGTCGGTTGCGTTTATTCAGAAGCTTTTCTTGGTTTTTCCCTGGATAAATTAAACTGGGCGCATTGGGTAAAACAGCTAAAGCGGCACTTTCTGCCCAAGAAAGTTCCTTGGCATTTCTATTAAAATAGCGCCATGAAGCCGCATCAAGCCCGACCACATTTCCCCCGAAAGGGGCATTGCTAGAATAATACGACAGTATGTTTTCTTTTGAAGTTCCAAACTCTAATCGTGTTGCTAAAATTAGTTCTTTAATTTTTTCAAAATAGGTTCGTTTCTGCCCTTTTCTGGAGAGCCGTATAACTTGCTGTGTTAACGTACTTCCGCCTCGTTTTACTTTTCCAGACTTAAAATTATAGCTAAGGGCTTTAAAAATTGAAACAGGATTAAAACCAGGGTGTTTGTAAAAATATTCATCTTCAAACTGTATAATACAGGTTTTAAATTTTTCAGGAACACTATCGTTGTGCGGAAAACGCCATTGGCCATCTTTTGCAATTTGTGCGCCTAATAATTCATGGTTTTTACTGGTAATAACAGTTGCGGTAGGATTATTAAATAATTGTTCTGGTAAACAGAAATAATAAGCCACCAATACTATAAAAAGTAGTATTGCTCTGATTTTATGACGTTTTATGTAGCTTATTATTTTTTTCATTTAATTTTTACTAATATAGCTTATTACCTTAATTTTGAAATAAACGGTATTAAATCCAAAGTCATTAAAAATTGCTAAAAAATTTATTTTTTATAATCATTCTATTATCGGTTTTAACATTACAAGCGCAATTGGGGTTTTGTGGTGGCAATTCTGGCGACCCTATTTTTACTGAAACTTTCGGTACAGGAGCAACCACCCAATTACCAGCAGGAACTACGTCGTATATTTTTGCAAGTTCGCAGCCAAATGACGGTTTTTATAATGTTTCCAATAATACAAATTGGTTCGGTTGGCATGATATAGTTGATCATACTTCTGGCGATACGGATGGTAGAATGTTGGTAATAAATGCAGATTTTACTTCTGGTGAGTTTTACAGAACAACCATTAACGGACTTTGTGAAAACACTACTTATGAATTTTCTTCATGGATGGTTAATTTATCACCTAGTAATGACTGTGGAGGTGCTCCAATCCCTATTAATGTAAAATTTGAAATTTGGGATAATACAGACACTAATTTATTGGCGAGTGGCGACACAGGCAATATAAATGGCACTTCTAGCCCCAATTGGCAGCAATATGCTTTGGTGTTTCAAACTTTGCCTGCTCAAACTTCCGTGATTTTGAAAATGTTAAACAATGGCGTTGGGGGCTGCGGAAACGATTTGGCTTTAGACGATATTGTTTTTAAAACCTGTGGCGATTCTGTAAGCATTGAAGATTCAGCAGCAAATACAAATATTAATCTTTGTGAAGATGCTGTACCTTTTTCAACAGAATTAACCGCAGTTCCAGATTTTTTAATATTTTCATCGCATTTTTACCAATGGCAAGTAAGTACCGATGGATTAAATTGGACGGATATTACTGGTGAAACCAATCAAAAATATACAATACAAAATTTAAATAGCACGACATATTACAGGGTTTTGGTGGCTGAAGATGCGGTTAATTTAATCAATCCATCTTGCAATTCTTCATCAGAAATATTTGAAATACAGGTCATTTCATTTCCACCTCCACCTTTAAGTAATGGTGATTTAATGCTTTGTGAAAATGACCCAACACCACTTTCAGTAAATGTAACTTCTGGCATTATAGTAAATTGGTATGATGCACCAACAGGCGGAAATTTACTTCAAACCAATAGTTTAACGTATAATCCAAATGGTAGTTCCGGAACGTATTATGCTGAAGCCGAAACAACTATTGGTAATTGTTTATCAACAACTAGAACAGCATTACAGATGGGTTATTTTGAAATCCCACAAGTTACAGATGAGGTTTTAGAATTTTGTGAAAACACTAACGTTACGCTTTATGCAGATACTGATATAGCTACAGCAACTTTTTTGTGGAATACAGGTGAAACCACTGAAGAAATAATAGTAGATACTCCAGGTACTTATACCGTTGAGGTAAGTAATAATTCGTGTTCAATAACCAAAACCATTCAACTCAATCAAATAGATAATCCTAGTATTGAAAGTGTAGAGTCTGATGGGAATGATATTGTTGTCAACATATCCAATTCGGGGGATTTTTTATATTCCCTAAATGGAAACATATACCAACCAAATAGCACCTTTTTTAATATAGACGGGGGTTTATATACAGTTTATGTCAAAGAACGTAGTTGCGATGACATTATCACGACAACATATTTACATTTTTATATTCCGAAGTATTTTACGCCAAATAATGATGGCGAAAACGATGCGTTCGATTTAAAGGGCATCGAGTTTTTCTCTACTTCATTTGTTTCAATTTTCAATCGTTACGGAAAACTTTTAAAAAGCTCCAGAAACGTTCCATTTTCATGGGATGGTACTTTTGCTGGTCAGCAATTACCTTCTGATGATTATTGGTATGTTATTATTATTGATAATCAAAAGTTTACTGGTCATTTTACGCTTAAACGATAATCCCTCACCTTAATCCTCTCCTTAGGAGAGATGTCTCAAAGAGACAGAGAGGATTTACTTCTCAACCATAACCCACTTCCCTTTTGTCCTAACCAAATACGCATTATCATACATCGCTTCCGCTTGAATCCCAGGTAAATAATAGGTTCCTAAATATGAAGCGTTTAACATCACATTGAAAGTTTTAGTCCCGCGTTTTCCTTTTTCAGGTAAATCAAAATAGAAATTTACACGGTCATCTCGAATGTCTGTAAATCGAGCTTGACTGGTTGTTGCGCTTCCAAAATCAGTAAAACGGGTATTCACAATATCCCAGCCCGATGGAAAAATTTGAGTTAACGCCACATCGTTTACATTTTCATTTTTTAAATTACTTACGCTAACTGTTGCTACAAAATCTTGACCTTGCTGTAACTTTGAAACATCTATTTTATTTCCTTTTAAATCTTTGTATTCAACTGAAACGCTTAATCCGCGTTGTTCGATTAACTCTTGTCCTAAAGGTAATTTCCCCGAATTTAACACCCGAACACAAACCACATTATCTTTCTGGTTTGTAAACGATAAACTATTCGATCCATCTTTTATAATTAAGTCGCGTTGCGCAATGGCACTACTAGTTTCAATGGTTTCGTTTTTTCCGTTTATGGCATAGCTTAGTTTTAAGGCTTTACCACCATTAGCATTAACCATTTTTGCCATAGCCAATAAACTGTAGGCTGTAGTTTGTGTACTCATCCATTGGTTACTAGATAAATCTTTAGCAATATATTCCGCCAACTCACGCATTTTAGAGTTTTTGGTAAGCACCATAGTTTCTAAAGCCATAGCACGATTTCTATCAACCGACCCATAGGTGTAATAATTATAGCGAACAGGTTTGAAGTTGATATTAGCCGATTGCGAAATTTGTTCGCTCGCTTCTTTCTGACCCGCCAAAGCATAAGCAACTGCTAATCGCCATTTAGCTTCATTGGAGATTTCACTAAATTCCCGTAAACGATTCATACTGCTCAAATCAGGACTTCCAGCTAATGCTAGAGTATATAATCTATAGGCCTGCGCTAAATCAGAATTATACGTTCTATAACTTGGACGCCAATGTCGCGCCGTTTCTTTTTGGTATTTTATCCAATTATTTTTAAAAGTGAGTGGTAATAAGAAGCCCTTCTTTTCGGCTTCAATCATAAAATGACCTGCATAACTGGTGCCCCAATCGTTGGCATTATGTTCTCCAATCCAATAACTGAGTCCACCGTGAGGCCTTTGAAAGTGGCCTAAGCGTTTAATGCCATTTTCAATGTTTTTCTGAATCTTTTGCTTTTTCCCGTAAGTTAAATCGAAAATATCATTTAAAAATAACTGCGGAAACACGCTTGATGTAGTTTGCTCTACACATCCATGTGGATACCGAATTAAATAGGCCAATCGGCGTGTAAAATCCATTGGCGGTAAGGTTGAAAACTCAACCGTTGCACTATTTGTTCCAACAACGCCGAAGGTTGAAAACTCTAAGTTTGAATTAGCTTTGGAGTTTAAGGTTTTATCGATTGATTTAGAGGTGAAAGGATTTGGGTTTACCACATCCAATTCTACTTTATAAGTTGATTTTTCACCATTACCAGAGGCCATAACCTCAACGGTATTGATGCCTTTTGCTTTGCTTACATCCAGCTCAAAGTAAATCATTTTTTCATCTGGTTTTGAAAAGGATAGACTTTTCGAAGCGTCTCCAACTACCGAAATTCCGTCACTCAGTTTCAGACTGATATTTACGTTTTTCACTTTGTTTTCCATAGCAAAAACGGTTACTGGAAGCGTTACTTTTTCACCAGGGCTTAATTTCCGCGGAAGCGTAGCTAAAACCATAAGCGGTTTTTTAACTTCAACAGATTTATCGATGCTCCCGTAAGCTTCATTTTTATTATCTCCAGCTACAACCATAGTTCGAACAGCACCTATATAATTGGGTAGTTTTATGGTATGTGTTTTAGTTTTGCCAGCATCGAGTTTAAACGGACCTAAATAGGTAACCACTGGTTTAAATCGGTTTGCTTTTTTATTTTTTACAGCGGCCGCACTGCCATCACCACCAATGGCGAATACTTGATCAATACTTCCTGAATACGCACCAATAATAGCATCAAAAACATCCCAAGTTTTTACACCTAAAGCTTCACGTTTGTAAAACTCATTCCAAGCATTTGGGGTTTTAAATCGCGTTAAATCAAGCAACCCTTCCTCAACAACAGCAATAGTATAAGTCATCGCTTTATTATTTTTTTCAGAGATTTTAACTTCAAAATTTTGTTCGGGACGCAACACATCGGGCATATTTAGTTGAGGTTCAAGCTTGGTGTTTGGATCTTCAACCATAACAGGAATAACGCCATACAACCGAATAGGTAAATCGTTAGCTGAAATAGCGTGTGGTTGCAATAATGAAATATTTACAAACATATTTGGAGCCATTTCTGAGGTGATTGGAATATCAACGATAGACTCGCCTTTTGCTGTTTTTACCCAATGATAATCTAAAACTTCAGTACCATTTTCAATACTCACTAAAGCGCGACCTTCGCTACCCGAGGCAAATGTTACTTTTGCAGTTTCACCAACATTATAAGTTTCTTTATCCGCAGAAAACACTAATATTTTTGCAGCTTCTTTGTCTTTTGATGGTGCTTTTTGCCACCAGTTTTTGTAGAAATAATGTGTTCGTCCTGTGGCATGTCCGCCAACAGGATCAACCACTCTAATTAAGTAGCGTCCGCGTTCGTTATCAGGAATTTTAATATTGAAATTCGCTTTTCCGTTCGCATCGGTGTTTATTTTTGAACTAAAATAAGGTTTGTGATAACTGCTAGATACGTAACTTGATAAATCATCATAGGATGAATTCCACCACCAGCGCCATTCAACTTTATAAACCTTTACTTCAAGATTATTACGTTTTACAGGTTTCCCTTCTGCATCAACGGTAACTACATCAAAGGTTTGATTTTCATCTGTAAAATAAGAACCATAAGCATTTCCTTTAGGCGAATTTAAGCCAACAAACGACTCATAAGGTGCATATTGTTTGGAGAATGCATCCATTGAAAAATCACCACCGTTTTCAAAAGCACGTACAAGAAACTGAACGTTTAACATTCCAGGAGCATTTTTACCAACCTCAAGTTTATTATTTATGTTGGCTAAACCATTTTCATCTACCTTGCCTTCAAAAATAATGGTTTCTTCAGTTTGAAAATTTCGCGTTGGGTCGTTAAACGTATAATTTTTATAGTTTTTAAAAGCGGTATAAGCACTACTAAATTTTGCTTTAATCTCTGCTTTCAGATTTTTTCCGGAGACACCATGCAACCATTTTACATCTAACGTACCTTTTAAAGGTTCGTTACTGGTTAAGATTTCATTTTTAAAATCGACTTTAATTTTTAATCGATTTGGTTTAACCGTTTCAATTTTTAAACCTTTGTAAAATGTAGCACCACCAACCGAAACTTTAGCGTTATAATTACCTGTTTTGTCTTCTTGCGATGTTGCAACTGTGAAATTGAAGAAGTTATTTAAGTTCTCTGAGGTTACGTTTTTGTAAACTAATTTCCCGTTGGGATCTGTAATTTCTAGTTTTACTGGATGTCCTTTTGGGAGTTTGTTGGCGTTATCATTTAGCATAAACGTTAGGTGCAAAGTGTCTCCCGGTCGCCAAACGCCTCGCTCACCATAAAGGTAACCTTTCAGTCCGCGTTGCAATCTATTTCCAGAGATATCAAACTTACTTAACGATAAAGAATTGGCGTCGTGAAGCTTTACATAGGTTTTATTTTTCCCTTTTGAAATAATGGCGAATGCTGCTCTTTTATCGGAATCTATAAGTATTAAACCTTGTTCATCGGTTGGTCTGCTAGCTAATTTCTGTTGCTGAAAATTATAAAGCGAAACGGTAGCATTAGCCTCAGGATTGGTATTTAAAATATTAGTGACTGCAAAATAATACGAATTATTTGCGCCCTGTTTGGCAATAACACCCAAGTTTGAAGCGAGTAGATTTTGCGACACCATTTTACGTTCGTTGTAATACGCATCATGACAAGGATTTTGTTCTTCATTCCAATTATACGTGTAGTTTTTATAACGATAGGTTAAGTTGTCCCAATAGGCTTCTTCGAGTAAATCTTCATCTTCGGTATCCATTTCTGTATAATCACCCTCATAATAATCATCTTCGTAATAGTCGTCATAATCATCATTTGAAGTGGTTGTATTTCCATCACAATTATAAAGCGAATAGCTTTTATTAAAACACACTTCTACACGATAAATAGCTCCAGGATCCGCTTTAAAGAAGCGCGATAAATCGATACTGTAAGCTTTCCATTTTCCAGTATTTTCAGAAGCGGTTTGAAGCTGAATGGTTTGTTTTGCAATACGACGACCAACCTTTTTTATGCCATATTCATTATTGCTATTTAAGTTATTGTCTTGCAGAAATTGAAGTATGTTATCTTCATAAATTTTAATCACGCGAACATCAACAGCGCTTAAATTTACGGCTTCAAAATTGAATTTTAATTCTTCCGAATTTGGCAGAATAGTGCCGTTACTTATTAATCGCACTTGAGGTTTTAATTCTTCAAAAGCAATGGTTTCAGAAAATGGTTTTTTAAGTTTATAGTTTTCGGTGTTTTTAATACCTTGAAATACATCTACCTGAATATTGCCAACCAATTTGGAATCTGGATATACTTTTAATACGTTACCATCAACCACATATTTTGGGTTTTTTACATTTTGAATAGTGACTAAACCATCAAAATTTTGTTGTTTTTTTAAAGGATCTGAAAAGTTTATAGTTAAATATTGTTCGGGCGATTGAATAACATTGACCTCTACAATAGTGAAGTTATTTATGCCTGGAATAGTCATGGTGTTTTTACCTGTATTTGAAGCATTTATTGGCTTTCCGTTCCATTCTACTAGAACCTCACTGTCTTCAATATTACGCTGAATACTATCAATTTTAAACTCAAAATATTTGGAGTTTTCATTCAATTCATTAAAAACAAGATTTAAATTTTTTCCACTTTGTGACGCTTTAATTAATTTTTTAGCGTCTTTTATCGATATAATATCGGCAGATTTTATAACGACTTCAAGATATTGCCAGTTTTTGCTGTAAGATTGTAAATGGTTTGTAACAACATTAAAATTGGGTGTAATGGTTTTAAACTGAAAAGTGTAATCTTTATAATCGGTAGGAATGTTTTTGTAGATTTCTGATAACTTGACAACAACGGTATATTCGGTGTTAGGTTCTAAATGCTCATCGGGCGTAAAAAGCAGTGTGTGTTTATTTTCAACGGTCAATTTACCTTTAACATGGGGTTTTATAATTACTAAATCATCTGTAATTTCATTACCTATTTCCCAACCATCAACGTTATTTGCTAAATTAATTTGAATTGGTTCTGCAACCGAAACTAAGCCAGAAGTTGTATAACTGATATAATCTCTAAACTTAAAAAGGTTATCGGTTTCTACAACTTTCTTTTTACAGGATGCGGCTAACATAATAATCAACACGAAAGCACAGAACTTTTTTAATGACATGGAATAATGAATTTAAATGAAAATGAACTGATGAAAAGAAAGCGTAGGAAGTTTCATTTGTTGATTTTATCTTTCAAATGCGACTATCGAAATAGTTTTTTGTAGGCGAAAGACATTTTTTACTTACGATGTTTCTTGTTAATAAATGTACGTTCAAAATTCGATAGTTAGGTTTTTTTGAAACGTTAAATAAGTCTTAAGGTTTTTAATCTTTCTCATTAAAACTTAAAAAGACAAGCAAAAAACCGACAAACAGTTGTTTTTTAAAGACGAAATGCTAATTTTCTATTTCTAAAAGTCTAAAAATCAATAATAATTTTATATTTGACCACCCTAAATCGAAAATATGAATAAATTTTATTTTAAAACATGGCTTGTTTTAGTATGTTTCGCAGTATTAACTTGCACTGTATCTTGCTCAAAAGATGATTCTAAGGAAGACATTGAAAAACAAGAAGCGAAAACTATTACTGACGAAATACTTCAATTAGTAAATACATATAGAGCTAGTGTTGGAAAATCAGCTTTAAGTGAAAATAACTTAGCGACTGAATTAGCTGAAGAACATACGTTGTTTATGATTGATCAGAACGAGATTAGTCATGAAAATTTTGATCAAAGAGGTAAACGATTGATTGATGAAGAAAACGCAGTAAAAATTGCTGAAAATGTGGCATTTAAATATAAAACTGCTGAAGAAGTGATGGAGGCTTGGATAAACAGTGACGGACATCGTAAGAATTTGGAAGGAGATTTTGTACACATTGGTATTAGTGCCATTAAAAATGAGGCTGGAATTTATTATTTCACACAGCTTTTTTTCAAAATATAGTAAAAAAAGCGTTTTGCACTTTGGATGAATTCACTCAAAGTGCAAAATACTTTTTTGAGTTTCTAACTTTAGTTGTTGTAGATACCAACATAAAGTTCTCCTTGGTCGTTCATGGTAGCGCGATACATTCCGGGGGTATTAAATTCCATAACCATGTTGCCATTTTTATCAATAGCTATAATACCACCTGAACCTGCACCATCACCAATGGCAGGTAATTTTTTTTGAATAACGGTTTTTGCAGCTTCTTTTAATGTGAGTCCTTTATAATCCATAAGTGCTGAAATATCATGTGCTACCATACCACGAATAAAATACTCGCCCCAACCTGTGCTTGATACCGCACAAGTTGAGTTGTTGGCATAAGTTCCCGCTCCAATTATTGGCGCATCACCAATACGACCCCAGCGTTTGTTGGTCATACCTCCAGTTGAAGTTCCAGCGGCTAAGTTGCCATATTTATCTAAAGCAGCACATCCAACGGTTCCAAATTTAGAATCCTTGATGTCTTCATTGTAAAAAGACGCTACTCTTTTTTCTTCGGAGGCTTTAATGCGCTCTAAAGATTTCATTGCTTTTTCGGTAAAAAAGTAACTAGGTTCAACCATTTCTAGTCCGTTTTCAGATGCAAAAATTTCAGCACCACGACCTGAAAGCATAACATGAGGTGATTTTTCCATAACCGCACGAGCAAGGTTTATGGGATTTTTTACGGTTTTTGTGCCAGAAGAAGCGCCAGCATTTAAATTACTGCCATCCATAATAGAGGCATCATGCTCGTTATTGCCCTCATGGGTAAAAACAGCGCCTTTTCCCGCGTTAAAAAGTGGTGAATCTTCTAAAACATTAATGGTTTGTTCTACAGCATCTATACTCGTTCCGCCATTTTTTAGGATTTCATAACCAACCCGAATAGCCTCCTCAAGTTTTTTAGTGTATTCCGCTTCTTTTTCAGCAGTCATATTTTTTTTCAAAATAGTACCCGCTCCTCCGTGAATGATGATTGAAAAATCAGGTATTATTTGTTCTACTGGCGTTTCTTTTACTTGTGTTTCAATTTCTTTTTTACAAGATAAAAAAGTAAATAAAAAGGCGATTAAATAAATGTGATTTTTCATAACAAAATTTATAGTTTTTACTGCAATAAAGTTAATAGTTTTATCAATAGTAAACTTCAATAAAATCTACTTTTTATTAGTATATTCGCAAATAAATTCAATATAAACAATAAATCAATAAAATATGCAAGCATTGGCAACTGATTTTGGTATAGACAAGGCCTTAAAAACCTTAGGGGTTTCAGATATAAATAGTGGGACTTCAACAGGGTCTAAAAGTTTTTCAAACGGAGATATTATTGAATCTTTTTCACCTGTAGATGGACAATTAATAGGTAAAATAAAAACGACTTCAAAAGAAGATTATGAAAAGGTATTGGTAGCTGCTACAAATGCTTTTAAAATATGGAGAACGATGCCTGCGCCTCAGCGTGGAGAAATTGTGCGACAGTTTGGTGATAAATTAAGAGAAAAGAAGGAAGCTTTAGGAAAGTTGGTGTCTTATGAAATGGGTAAAAGTTACCAAGAAGGACTGGGGGAAGTACAGGAAATGATTGATATCTGCGATTTTGCAGTGGGGTTATCGCGTCAGCTTCACGGATTTACTATGCACTCTGAAAGACCAGGACACCGTATGTACGAACAGTACCATCCGCTTGGAGTTGTTGGAATTATTTCAGCGTTTAACTTTCCCGTGGCGGTTTGGGCGTGGAATACCGCTTTAGCTTGGATTTGTGGTGATGTGTGTGTTTGGAAACC
Source organism: uncultured Flavobacteriaceae bacterium (assembly GCA_963975495.1). Classification (GTDB taxonomy): domain Bacteria; phylum Bacteroidota; class Bacteroidia; order Flavobacteriales; family Flavobacteriaceae; genus CAXBID01. The sequence goes on from CAXBID010000069.1 coordinate 14,401, forward strand.
CAGTGAAAAAACACCGCTTTGTGGCATTGCTTGTCAAAATATAGCTGCCGAAGTTTTTGCTGAAAATAATTTGCCAGAAGGTATTTCTTGCTTAATTAATGGCGATTATAGAGTAGGGGAATTTATGACGAAAGATTCTAGGATTCCGCTTATTTCAGCAACGGGGTCTACCAGAATGGGTAAAATTGTAGCCAAAGAAGTGGCTGGACGTTTAGGTAAAAGTTTGTTAGAATTGGGAGGGAATAATGCCATTATTGTTACGCCAGATGCCGATATAAAAATGACCGTGATTGGCGCCGTTTTTGGCGCGGTTGGAACCGCAGGACAACGTTGTACTTCAACAAGACGATTAATTATTCACGAATCAGTTTATGATAAAGTAAAAAATGCTGTGGTTGATGCCTACAAGCAATTACGAATAGGGAATCCTTTGGATGAAAATAACCACGTTGGGCCGTTAATTGATACCGATGCTGTAAAAATGTATGAAAATGCATTAGAAAAAGTGGTTGAAGAAGGCGGACATATTATAGTTGAAGGCGACGTGCTTTCTGGTGAAGGTTATGAGTCTGGTTGTTACGTAAAGCCAGCCATTGCCGAGGCAAAACCAAGGTTTAAAATTGTGCAACACGAAACGTTTGCGCCTGTTTTATACCTATTAAAATATTCTGGTAATGTTGAAAATGCCATTGCCATTCAAAATGAAGTGGCGCAAGGATTATCATCAGCAATTATGACCAACAATTTACGTGAAGCAGAACGGTTCTTATCTGTACAAGGTTCAGATTGTGGAATAGCGAATGTAA
>CAXBID010000070.1:0-15001 GCA_963975495.1 uncultured Flavobacteriaceae bacterium
CATTTAAGTTCATTAATATGGTTTTGTTTTAGTCAAATTAATATAATATATGAGAAAAAACAATTCTATTTAAGAGACTTTAACAGCCTTATTGGTAAATAATTAACAGTTAATGCAAAGCACAAAAAAGAGGCTATAAAAGCCTCTTAATTGTAATATTATTTTTTTGTGTTTTTAAATTTTCCGACTTCTTCCGCGGCTCAATACTTTATATTCTTCATAGCATTCACTAATGGCATCAAGTATTTGTAGGTCGTTTGCAGTTTGTATAAATCCTTTGGAGTAATTACATTGGCTTACAATTTCATCTAAATCAACCCGATCAACCTGCAATAAAACGGTTAGCATTTCCCTATCAAAACGTGCCGCTAACAAATTTCTAATTTCATCATCTTCCTTCATCTTTTTTAGCTTTCGCAATTCATTCGGTTTTTTACCAAACATACGATGGAGAAAATCGGCAGGATTAAAAATAGAACCAATAATTTTACTAACGGTTCCTGGAGAATCTGCTTCGTAACCCGCATTAGGTAAACCAGAAATACTGTATCTATAATTGTTGTTAACCATTGGTACTTGCTTAATGTCAACTTCTAAATATCCAGTAAGCTTTAATTGGTTTACTACAACTTCTTCCAGAGCTAAAGCTAACTCTGTTAATTCTATTTTAGAACTCCCAAACTTTAACCAGTCATTAGTTACTCTAACTTTAATAGACTTGAAACCTAAAAACGAAAAATGAAGTGTATCATTAACTTTTGCTAAAATTTTAAATTCACCGTCTTTATTTGTGGTGGTACCAATAACCTGATTGAGGTTAACAATATTTACACTTTCTAAAGGCTTATCATTTGAAGAATCAACAACAACACCCAATACCTTATCAGCTTCTTGAGAAAAACAAAAAGTAGAAACTAATAAAAAAGTAAAAAGCAGTAGGTGGTTTTTCATAGGGTTTATCCGTGTCAACGTCAATTTTGATATAAAAGTACTAAACAAAAGCCAAAACCTTGGCGTAATGCCTTTTATTTTGACTAAATATTAACAGAATAGTTTAAAATCAACCTATCAACTGTATGGCAAAATTTATTAAATGTGGCTTTCTCAAAAGTCAAAAATGGTGTCAGTTTGAGCGCAGTCGAAAACCATAGAATTTGATTATCAAAGTATTTCGTTAAGCTACGCTTGCTATCTTCATTCAAAATATATTTTGAATTCGATAATGCTCAATATGACATTTTTGTTTAAAATTGACTTTTTCAGACAGTCTCTTTTTAAAATTATCTTCTAGAACGTCTTGGTCTTGAAGGCCCTGAACCAGAATCTGAACGTATTGGTCTGTCCGAACTAGAGTTTGAATCACTCCCAGAACGTCTGGATTTAGAGTACGAATCTCCACCGCCACGTCTTTCACTTCGGTTTCCAAAACCTCCTTTTCTGTCATCGCGTCTTCCGCCACCGCTACTTCGGCCATCACGTCTTCCGCCGCCACGTTTATCGTCGCGTCTTCTTCCACCACCACGGTTTTCAGAAACTTCAACATTTACAAAACGACCTTCATGTTTAAAGTCCGTAAAAAATGCCAAAACTTTTTCTTTAATTTCATTCTCTGTATTAAAGAATGAGAAACTGTCTTTTACTTCAACTTTAAAAACATCATCTCTACCAAGGACTAATTGTTCTTTTAAGAAATCTTTCAATTTCATCCAATCAAAACCATCTTTACTACCTACGTTTATAAAATAACGTGTAGAATCATTTTTACCTCCAAAATCTCTACCACCTTCACGTCCACCTTCTCTATCTCTAGAGCCTTCAGCTACATTTAAGTTTTTAGATTTATTATAATAATTATAGAAACGCGTAAACTCAACAGAAAAGAATTTTTTAATTAATTCATCTTTATCAGTATCAACAAACAATTCGTTAATACTCGTTAGGTGTTTGTCAATCTCATGATTAATTTCTGTATTATGAATTTTATTGGCAAGCGACATCAATTGCACTTCGCAAATATCTGCGCCATCAGGAATTTCTTTTTTCTCGAATTTTTTATTAATAATACGCTCAATACCTCTTATTTTACGCACTTCACTTTTAGAAACAATAACCATAGAGATTCCCGTTTTACCTGCGCGTCCTGTTCTTCCAGAACGGTGCGTATAAATTTCAGGTTCGTCTGGTAATTGGTAGTTTATAACGTGTGTAATATCATCCACATCAATACCGCGTGCAGCAACATCAGTAGCTACAAGCATTTGTATTTGTTGATTTCTAAACGATTTCATTACCAAATCACGTTGGTTCTGACTTAAATCGCCATGCAAAGCACCTGCGCTATAACCATCCTCAATTAAGTTCTCAGCAACTTTTTGGGTATCGCGTTTTGTTCTACAAAAAATAACAGAAAATATATCAGGATTAGCATCCGATAAGCGTTTCAACGCTTGGTAACGGTCTCTAGCATTTACCAAATAATATTCGTGAGATACGTTGCTTGTGCTCTCATTCTTAGTTCCAACAGTAATTTCCTGCGGATTTTTCATGAATTTTTTAGCAATAGTAGCCACCTCGCGAGGCATCGTTGCAGAAAATAACCAGGTGTTTTTGTCGTCAGGAGTATGCGATAAAATATCAGTAATATCTTCTTTAAAGCCCATATTTAGCATCTCGTCAGCCTCATCTAAAACCGCATATTGGATTTTGGAAATATCAACCAAACGTCTCTTAATCATATCTTTCATACGCCCAGGTGTCGCTACAATTATTTGTGCGCCACGTTTTACCTCACGCGCTTGGTCTGTAATGCTCGATCCACCATAAATAGCCACAACGTTTAAACCTTTACAATACTTTCCGTATTGTTTCATTTCATTGGTAATCTGTAAACAAAGTTCACGAGTTGGCGATAAAATAAGACCTTGGGTAGTTCTGCTGGCAATATCAATTTTTTGTAGCATCGGAAAACCAAAAGCAGCAGTTTTACCAGTTCCCGTTTGGGCCAAAGCCACTAAATCGGTTTCAGATTCTAATAAAATAGGGATGGCTTTGTCTTGTACTTCGCTAGGTGTTTCAAAACCTAAATCCGTAATAGCTTGCAATAGGTCGTCATTAAGACCTAAATCCTTGAATGTGTTCATTCTTGTATAAGTATTCGATTATGTTATGTGGTGTTACATAAAGAAGCGAATCGACATACTTAACCTTAAACTTCCAGTAACACATCCTCACTCTGAGGAATCTTAGTGAAACTCAGATTTGAAAAGCTTAAAAAGCGACTTCAAATTTGTTAGTTGAACTAACCTCGTATTCATTACGAGGTCTCCACCTATTAGTTTCAAGCGGCAAAGATACACTATTATTTTTGATTGACAATTAACGATTTGAGATTTGGAATTTAGTTTTTGGAATTTGATTTTTTTGGGCGTTTTAACACGCTTTTATTCATTGTTTTCTATTTAAAATTAATGAATTCATGAACATAAATGTTTCGCTATATCTTTCTTGTGCTGAACTTGTTTCAGTATCTCATCAAGTGTATTCTAATATCTTGGAAGTAGGTTTAAACGAACTACATAGTTGAGCACAAAAAAGGATGCCGCATCAATCGTTAACGCACTTATCCGCTAGCTTATATTCTTATTAAAAGGTTTTTTATTTTTTGCAGAGGTTCGTTTAACGTTTGTGTGTAAGGATGGTTGCATGTGCTGGCAATTAATTTTATACAGCTTTGTTGTACCAAGTACTTTTTATTTCGTGTGTTCAATAAATTCCGAAAAAGTCAAAATTATTGTGTTCTTAACCTTTTTTAAAATCAGTAAGTCCTTATCTCCAGTAATTAAATAATCTGCTTTCGAATCTACTGATAAATTTTTCAATACATGACAAAAAATTAGATTGACCTTCTGTAAATGGTACTAATCCTACTGAAATTGAGACCTGTCAGGTTTTTAAAACCTGACAGGTCTGGAACATCTGAGATTATTAAACATCTGAAAATTAATTATATAACATTTATTTTTAAATTTTTGTCATGTACTTAGGATAAATTTAGTAAAAAGTTGTCTTTTTCATCTCGACAAATTTTAATGTCAGACTTTACCTTTACTAGTTCTCCAAATTGGTCAAAATACTCAAGGATTTTTCAATATCTTTTTTCGAGAAGTACTTTTCAAATTTCGGACGACTTACAACATCAATAAATTCTTCGAGTAATTCGTTGGAAAAAAGCAAAATAATTCTCTTGTTTTCAATCAGTTTGTCAATTTGACTGAATTTTTTGGAAATCAGAAAGCTAATCCAAAGATTTGTATCTAGGATTACCTTCTTATTTTTCATATCGTGATTTTCTCACTTGCTCAACTTCTTTAGTTATTTCATCTAACGAAATGTCATCGTTGGATTTCGCTTTGACTCTTGAGAAAGGGCTATGTTTGTTGTAAAAATATTAATGGCTTGAATTATATCACCACTAAGCAGAGCTTAGCGGGAGCGGGGGTAAGCAGTTTTTAATTACATTCGTTATATTTGTCCACAACATCTTTTATGTCATCCTTTACATAAATCTTTTTCTCTAATTTAGAAATTAACTTGGGACAATCAGAAAAATATTCCATCGCTCTTTTCTTAAATGAACTTGATATTCTTGCAGTAATCAATGGACTTGCTATTTTTTCTTTTTCTCTTGAAACATAAAACTCATTAAAATCACTAAAAGAATAATTCCATTGATTCCAAGTTCCTCCATTAGGTCCTGCCATATACATTGGTGTTGAAGATGTAATACTTACGCTTCTTGCATATAAAGTGGCTTTTCCAGAACTTATAACTTTAAAAAGACCTTTTTTATTTTTTGATGTTTGTATATATTCAAAAAAAGCAATTTCAGTATCAGAGTTTCTAAAAATCACTTTTTCCACTCGAGTTTCATCATATTTAACTTTTTTAGATTTTCTGTCTTTTCGGTATTTGACTTTTTCTTCTCCGTTAAAGGCTATTAAATTTTTGGAAATCATTGGAAGTTTAATCTGTCCTCTCAAAGTGTCGCCATTTTTTAAAACTAATTCTCCTTTAGTCCAGTCATATTGACCATAAGTAAATGAAATTGTCAAAAGGCAAAAAAGTAGTGTAATCTTTGTTCTCATATTTTTGGGTTAAATTGTTTACAGCTTAAGGATATAAATTGTATCGATATTGTTCATATCCGACGTTAAACGAAAGTAGTCAAAATTTCTACAAAGTCAAGTTTCAATCAAAAACAAAAAAAAAGTTTACTATATGTTCGCTTTACATAAATTATGAGATTTCTCCTATCGTCGAAATGACTAAAAGGGTGTTGTCATGTCGAAATGAGGTACGATTGAGACATCGCATAAAGAATAGTAAATGAGTCAACTTTTTTTTCGGTTTAGCGTCTTTGCAAGACAAATCTATTTCATCAAATCCTCAATCCGTTCCAAAAGCGATAATCTGCTAATCAATTAGTCTCACAATAAAGTAACGACCTTATCCAGTATAGGGTTTCGGTTAGATGCATTCCATATTAAAGACAAGGTTGTTTTTTGCGATATGTTGTTCAGCTCAATAAATTTTATCTTTTTATTATTTACCGTTCGTAATGATTTTGGGACAATGGATATCCCAAATTTATTTTCAACTAACGTGTAAATAGAACTGGCGTGCACAGTGCTATCAGCTTGTAGCTGGTAGTAGTTTAATTCTAATTGATTACTTATGAGTATCAATATTAACTAATAATGGTATTGTATAGCATCAAAAATAAGAATAACTTTGAAAAAGTTAATATGTTTTGATGATGATTTTTAAATACGGAATTAATAAGCTGACGGTAAAAAAGGTAATAGCAATTGCAAATGGCAATATGGAAGCTATTTTAACAGAAAAAGCTATTGAAGCAATTAATGATTGTAGAAAAAAAGTAGAAACACTTGCCAATTCCAATACCCCGGTATATGGTATAAATACGGGTTTCGGGCCTTTGTGCGATGTGCAAATTACCCCAAAGGAAACTAACAAATTACAGCATAATTTGTTAATAACACATGCAGTGGGTGTTGGGAACCCTATTGATAAAATGCTATCAAAAATTATGATGATTTGTAAAGTACATGCTTTAAGTCAGGGGTTTTCAGGGATTCGCTTAAAAGTTATTGAGCGCATTATCTATTTTATAGAAAACGATTTACTTCCTGTTGTGCCAGAGCAGGGGTCTGTCGGAGCTTCGGGCGATTTAGCACCACTGGCGCATTTGTTTTTACCTTTAATAGGCGAGGGTGAGTTTTTTATAAATGATAGAATAGTTCATGCAAAAAAGGTTTTGGAAAATCATAAACTAACACCAATCACATTAGTCGCTAAAGAGGGACTTGCACTAATTAATGGCACGCAGTTTATATTGGCACATACCATTATTGGTTTACAAAAAATGCAATACTTATTGGATTTAGCTGATGTTTCTGGAGCTATGAGTATTGAAGGTTACCAAGGCAGTTTTTCACCTTTTAGGGAGGAGCTTCATAAAATTCGTCCTTTTCGAGGCACTATTGAGGTTGCCGAACGTATGTTTATGTTGCTTTATAAATCACAGAATGTAGATTCACATGAAAATTGCGGTCGCGTGCAAGATCCGTATTCCATGCGGTGTATCCCACAAGTTCATGGCGCCTCAAGAAATGCCTATTACCATTTAAATAAGTTGGCTAAAATTGAAATGAATTCTGTAACAGATAACCCCATCGTGTTAAGTGACACCGAAGCCATTTCTGGGGGGAATTTTCACGGACAACCTTTGGCTATGGCCTTAGATTACGCATCTATAGCGGCTTCAGAATTAGGTAATATTTCCGATAGAAGGTGTTATTTATTACTTGAAGGAAAGTTCGGTTTACCAAGATTACTAACAACAGGAGGTGGGTTGAATTCTGGCTTTATGATACCGCAATACACCACCGCAGCTCTAGTTACCGAAAATAAATCGTTGTGCTTTCCACCATCAGCAGATAGTATTCCGACATCTTTAGGTCAAGAGGACCATGTATCGATGGGAAGTATTTCAGGACGAAAATTCAATCAAATTTTAGGAAATCTTGAAAAAATATTAGCCATCGAATTAATGTATGCCGCACAAGCCTTAGAATTTAGAAGACCCAATACATTTTCAGATATTATTGAAAAAAACTTTAAAATCATCAGAAAAAAAGTGCCAAAACTAGAAGAGGACAGACTTTTAAAAGATGATATTAATAATATGATTAAATTGGTTAAAACCCAAGCTTTCAATTTAAAGTAAAGAGAATGATGAGGTTTAAAGAACAGGTATTACAAGGTATTCCAAATACATTACCAATTAAAAAGGACTATCCAAAACATGCAAATAGGGCACCAAAACGGAAAGATATTTTATCTGTGGAAGAAAAGCAATTAGCTATTAGAAATGCTTTACGCTATTTTCCAAAAGAATGGCACCAAGAATTAGCCACTGAATTTGCATCAGAATTGAAAGAATTTGGTAGAATTTATATGTATAGATTCAAGCCAGATTATAAAATACATGCGCGATCCATTTCAGAATACCCAGCAAAGTCATCCCAAGCTGCTGCTATTATGCTCATGATTCAGAATAATTTAGATCCCAATGTGGCACAACACCCAGAAGAATTAATAACTTATGGTGGTAATGGTGCTGTTTTTCAAAATTGGGCACAATACCTGTTGGTCATGCACTATTTAGCAACTATGACTGATGAGCAAACGTTGCATTTGTATTCTGGTCATCCAATGGGTTTGTTTCCTTCTTCAAAAGAAGCCCCAAGAGTTGTTGTTACTAACGGTATGATGATTCCTAATTATTCAAAACCAGACGATTGGGAGAAGTTTAATGCTTTAGGGGTTACCCAATACGGACAAATGACGGCAGGTTCGTTTATGTATATCGGTCCACAAGGCATAGTGCATGGTACTACCATTACAGTTATGAATGCGTTCCGTAAAATACTGCCAAAAGGAGATAATCCAAGTGGAAAAATATTTTTAACAGCTGGGTTAGGCGGTATGAGTGGCGCACAACCTAAAGCTGGAAATATTGCAGGATGTATAACGGTTTGCGCTGAGATAAATGCGAAAGCAGCGACAAAACGATATAAACAAGGTTGGGTAGATGTTTTGATTGATACTATTGAAGAATTAATACTTAGAGTGAAGCAAGCACAAGCATCAAAAGAAATTGTTTCAATGGCTTACATTGGTAATGTGGTTGACGTTTGGGAACGTTTTTATGAAGAAAATATATTTATAGATGTAGGATCTGACCAAACCTCATTGCATATTCCATGGACAGGTGGGTATTATCCTGTTGGGATTTCCTATGAAGAATCGAATCGGTTAATTCGTGAAGAACCAGAATTATTCAAGCAGAAAGTTCAAGAATCCTTAAAAAGACATGTGTCGGCGATTAATAATCATACAAAAAAGGGAACTTACTTCTTTGATTATGGAAATGCATTTCTATTGGAATCTTCAAGGGCGGGAGCGGATGTTATGGCAGAAAATGGGATTGATTTTAAGTATTCATCTTACGTTCAAGATATTTTGGGACCTATGTGTTTCGATTACGGTTTTGGCCCTTTTCGTTGGGTTTGTACCTCAGGAAAACCTGAAGATTTAGACGCAACCGACGAGATAGCGGCAAAAGTGCTTCAAGAGATTTTGCTAAATGCACCAGATGAAATTAAATTGCAACTTCAGGATAACATGACTTGGATTGAAGAAGCCAAAAAGAACAAGATGGTTGTGGGTTCGCAAGCACGAATTTTGTACGCTGATGCTGAAGGACGTTCAAAAATAGCGGAAGCATTTAACAATGCGATTGCTAAAGGCGAAATAGGACCTGTAGTTTTAGGACGAGACCATCACGATGTAAGTGGAACAGATTCGCCCTACAGAGAAACATCCAATATTTATGATGGCAGTAAATTTACTGCAGATATGGCCATTCACAATGTAATAGGAGATAGTTTTAGAGGCGCTACTTGGGTATCCATTCATAATGGCGGTGGTGTTGGCTGGGGAGAGGTTATAAATGGCGGATTTGGTATGTTCTTAGATGGCACAAAAGAAGCCGAAAGACGATTAAAAAGTATGCTTTTTTATGATGTGAATAATGGAATCGCTCGCCGAAGTTGGGCTAGAAATAATGAAGCTATATTTGCAATAAAGCGTGAAATGGCGCGAACACCAAATTTAAAAGTGACTTTACCTAATTTAGTTGAAGACGATATTTTTAATAATCTATTTTAATGGCAACACTATTTAAAAATATAAAAGAATTAATTCAAGTTAGAACAGAACCGATTTCATTCGTTTCAGGAAAAGAGATGGGTGTTTTGCCAACCATCAAAAATGCGTTTTTAGTTGTTGAAAACGGACTCATTACTGATTTTGGAGAGATGGATACATGTCCTCAATCTAATTTCTCAGAAGTTATTGATGCCACGGGAAAAATGATATTACCAGCTTGGTGCGATTCCCATACGCACTTAGTTTATGCAGGAAACCGAGAAAGTGAATTCATAGATAGAATTAAGGGTTTCTCATATCAAGAAATAGCCAATAAAGGTGGCGGTATTTTAAACTCTGCTAAAAAACTCCAAGACACTTCGGAAGACGATTTATACCAACAAAGTAAAGTCCGTTTAGCAGAAATCATGCAATTAGGAACTGGTGCAGTAGAAATAAAATCGGGTTACGGATTAACAACAGACGCTGAATTAAAAATGTTTCGCGTCATTAAAAGATTAAAAGAAAACTATCCCATAGAAATTAAAGCCACATTTTTAGGGGCGCATGCCATTCCAGAAAGCTATAAGAATAATAAAAGCGACTATATTCAATTCGTAATTAACGAAGTATTGCCTAAAGTAGCCCAAGAAAACTTGGCAGAATATATTGATGTATTTTGCGAAACCGGTTATTTTTCGGTTGGAGACACTGAGTTGATTCTCGAAGCAGGAAAAAACTATGGATTAATTCCTAAAATACACGTCAATCAATTTACAGCCATTGGCGGTGTGCAAGCAGGCGTAAAACATCAGGCACTATCGGTAGATCATTTAGAGGAAATGCGCAATGAAGATATTGATATTTTAAAAAACACCAACACCATGCCTGTGGCTTTACCGGGTTGTTCTTTCTTTTTGAATATTCCCTACACACCCGCACGAAAAATGATTGATGCAGGTTTGCCATTAGCTTTGGCAACCGATTTTAACCCAGGGTCGTCACCGTCAGGAAACATGAATTTTGTGGTTTCTACGGCATGTATAAAAATGAAAATGACGCCCGAAGAAGCCATTAATGCAGCAACCATAAATGGCGCGTATGCTATGGGTTTAGAAAAGCAGGTGGGCACTATTACGGTGGGCAAACAAGCCAATTTAGTCCTCACAAAACCTATTAATTCTTATGGTTTTATACCCTATTCATTTGGCGATAATCAAATCGAAAACGTATTTATAAAAGGTGTCAAAATTTAAGAGGTTAATCTTTTTTATGTTCTTGTTCAGTATGATTTTGATTTCCATTAATCATTTTATCTTCGTCATACATTGCATTGGACATTCCAAGCATAACTGCTGTAATTATTAATATAATTTTTCTTTTTATCCAATTAAGGATTTGTTTGGATTTCTCCAAATGTGTTTTATTCTTTTGTTTATACATTTTAGTAATGATAAATGATTAGACATTTGTTTTATCATTTTATGCAGTTAAGTGCATATGCGCATAGAAAGTAAAATCAGTTCTAGGCTATGTATAAACTTGAATATTGGTTACTAGATGTGATTATTTTATTCAAAAAAACGTGTTGAACTATCATTAAGTTTATCATCTGATAAAGTTCAGTTCGTAATTTTAAAATAGTTTTAGTTTGAGTACTATAAACATCTCGTAAATTGAGATATTTAATTGGTGAAATAAATACTTTTCCTGAAAGGATTTTTTCTCCGTAAACATATAATTCCGAATACTTATTGCTAAATTGATTTCTAGTATTGATGTATGGGGCTTGATAATACTTTGAAGAATTTATTTGAGAATATAAAGAACATTCATTAACCGTCAGACCGAAAATCAGAAGGAAGGAAATCAGATATTTTATATATTTCATCAATCTATTTAGTTCAAATTATCAAAGCTTATCATATGTTGCATAACTCAGGGATATGAAATCGTTTTAATGTTTTATGCACGACCTTAAACGAATGTAACTGAAAATTTTCGCAAATTCAAGTTTCAGCCAAAACAAAAAACCAGTTTACTATATGTTCGCTTTACATAAATTATGAGATTTCTCCTATCGTCGAAATGACTAAAAGAAAAGAGTGTTGTCATGTCGAAATGAGGAACGATTGAGACATCACATAAAAAGTGAATAAATTTTGAATATCACTTTGCGCCTTAGCGCCTTTGCGAGACAATCTTAACTTCCTCAAATTCCCAATCCGTTCCAAAAACGCACCCATCTGCCAAGGTTATTTTTTTATTTTCCAAAGTGCTACAGTAGATGCAGAAAAAAATAGAACTAAAAGTAAATTTAAGTAACCACCATCAATAATAATCCAAAGATGATTAGGTAAATTTTGAGTAATATTATTTTTCAATAAAAACCAAATGAGAGGAAAAAATATAATAATCCACCTAGGATATAATGTTTTTCTTTTCCAAACTAGAGAAATAAAGAAATAAGACAAGATTCCAAAAACAGGATAAACTAAAAATCTAATAGCATTGTTAGTTTCAAAGGCAAGTGATGTAGCTTTTTTTAGATCAATATTATATTCAATAGCTAATTTTGACGAAGTGGCTATAGCTACGAATGCTCCATGCACAATACCAAAAGCAATTAAAACACATCCAAAACAAACAATAACGATATATTTTAGTAATGGTTTAACAGGATTGAAGGCATAATAAATCTGGCCTAAACCTAACATATATAGCCATGTAGAGATTAAAGCTGAAACTCCGCTTGCAACAATTCGAAAATCCGAAGCGTTTCCCATATTCAATTTAATATCTGGATTCGTTGGATGATAATAAAACAGCATATCTCCAGCGAATAATACCAAACCACCAAGAATTCCAGATATCCCCATTATTTTTAGCCAAAATTGATTTATTTTCATTTGTATACTTTTTTTTGTACAATTTATTAAAAAAACGATTCTCTCAAATTTTAGACCTGTCAGGTTTTCAAAACCTGACAGGTCTTTTGCAAAGTACAATCATTATTCTTTGTCATGTCGAAATGAGGAACGATTGAGACATCACATAAAAAGCAAATAAATTTAGAATATCACTTTGCGTCTTAGCACCTTTGCGAGACAAACCTACTTCCTCAAATTCCCAATCCGCTCCAAAAGGGTAGGATGCGAGTAATGCATAAACACATAAGCAGGATGCGGTGTTAAATTACTTAAACTATTTTTAGAAAGTTTTTTTAATGAAGTAATTAGCGGTTCGCCTTTATAAGTATTTTTCGCGTAATCATCCGCTTGATATTCAAACTTTCTAGAAAATACATTCATAATTAATCCGGTGATTTCAGAAATAGGCGAGTAGAGCAATCCGAAAGCAATCAATCCAATATGAAAACTTGGGATTTCAACACCTAAAGCTTGAGATAGTAACGGATTTGAAATAAACAACGATAAAATATAAAGCGTTAACCCCGTTAATAAAATAGAAGCAAATAAATTGAAAATAATATGCTTCTTTTTGTAATGCCCCACTTCGTGTGCTAAAACAGCAACTATTTCTTCTTCATTTAAATCGTTAATCAAAGTATCGTAAAGCGTAACCCGTTTTTCACTGCCAAAACCAGAAAAGTAAGCATTGGCTTTGGTACTTCGTTTAGAGCCATCAATCACAAAAATCTTATCGAGTTTAAAACCAACTGTTTTTGCGTATTCTGAAATTTTATCACGTAAACTACCATCTTCTAACGGACTTTGCTTATTGAATAATGGGACAATAAGTTTAGAGTAAAACATATTCATAAATAAGGTAAAAACGGCCACTAATCCCCAAGCATACAACCAGAAATATTTTCCTGTAGCCTCATAAAACCAAATGATTAAAGCTAAAATACCACCGCCAACAATAGCCATCATCAACCAACCTTTAATTTTATCAAGTATAAATGTTTTGACTGTGGTTTTATTAAAGCCAAATTTTTCTTCAATTACAAACGTGCTGTAATAGGAAAAAGGTGTGGTTAAGATATCGCTACCAATCAGAATAATCCCAAAGAAAATAAGGGCAATAATTATGGGATTGCTACTATAACTTCTAGCTATATTATCAACAAATTCAAAGCCATCAAAAAACAGAAAGCCTAATGTTAAAATAATTGAAAAGGTTGAGGTTATAAGTCCAAATTTATAATTAGTCGCTTTATAATTTTGCGATTTTTTGTATTCAGCTTCATCGTAAACATCCTGTAAATCTTTAGGAAGAGCATCGTTGTAATGTTTAGCGTTTAAAGCATCAAGAATTTTATCAACTATAAAATTGATGATGATAATGGCGATTATGATGTAAAATAAACTCTCTGAGTTCATAAATTCCAATTTTTTAAAATTACAAATTCCAATAGTTCACATTTTTGGAATTTTGTTTTTGTTATTTGTTTTTTTGAGAAATTTTCAAATAAAATTTCTCTGTCTTTTGGCTTCAAAAATAAGAATTCCAGCAGCAACAGAAACATTCATAGAATCTATTTCGCCCTGCATCGGGATTATAATATTTTGAGTCGAGTTCTCTAGCCATTCATTACTCAATCCAGTAGCTTCTGTTCCAACTATAATGGCAGTTGGTTTTTTGAAATTCTGTGTATGATACTCAACCGAAGCCTGTAATGCAGCGCAATACATATTAATGTTTTGAGCTTTTAGAAATTCGATAATAGCGTTTGTATTTCCCATTGCTATGGTATTCGTAAAAATGCAACCGACACTAGAACGAATAATATTAGGATTGTATAAATCGGTTTTAGGATTAGCAATAATAACAGCATCTACGTTTGCCGCATCAGCAGTTCTTAAAATAGCACCAATATTTCCAGGTTTTTCAGGAGCTTCAGCAACTAAAATTAATGGTGTTTTAGAACTAAATTTTAAATCTTCAATGAAATGATTTTTACTTTTAGCCACCGCTAAAACACCCTCGGTAGTATCACGATATGCTAATTTTTGATAAACATCAGAAGAAATTGAAATAATTTCTGGTTGATGTTCTGATTGGATTAAGAGTTTGCTTAAATCCGTTTCATAAATCAATTCATCATTAAACAAAACCGTTTCCAATTCATAACCGCCTTTTATTGCCAATAAAACTTCGCGAACACCTTCAATTAAAAATAAACCTGTTTTTTTACGCTCGCGCGACTTATCTTTTAATTGAACAAGTTGTTTTATTAACGGGTTTTGTATACTAGTTATTTCTTTCATAAATACGCAACAAAAGTAATTGTTTTGATGTAATTAAATTCAATTAACTTCGTCAAAGCAATAAACCAAAATTATTTATCATGAAAATTAAAGGCCTTATTTTAACAGTATTTATAATTGCTATCTCCTGTAAAAACAAAACTGAAAAAACTATAGATTATTCCGAAGAGAAATTAGATGTTACCACAAGCATCTATCCAGACAACATTACCAAAGTATTTGAAGCACACGGTGGTTTGGATACCTGGAACGCTATGCAATCACTTGAATTTACTATGAAAAAGCCAAATGGCGATGAAGTGACAACTACCGATTTAAAAAATAGAAAGTCTTTAATTGATATGCCAAATCACATAATTGGATTTAATGGCGACGATGTTTGGTTAAAAAATAAAGATACTGCGCAATATAAAGGAAACCCTAAGTTTTATTATAATTTGATGTTCTATTTTTATGCGATGCCTTTTATTTTG
>CAXBID010000071.1:0-14970 GCA_963975495.1 uncultured Flavobacteriaceae bacterium
CCGAGACTGTGACTTCCTCCCCTAACCCCTCCAAAGGAAGGGAACTGTTGCGGAAAGGTTCTATTCTTGGTTCTGTTTACTGAGACCGAGACTGTGACTTCCTCCCCTAACCCCTCCAAAGGAAGGGAACTGTTGCGGAAAGGTTCTATTCTTGGTTCTGTTTACTGTGACTGTGACTGTGACTGAGACTGTGACTGTGACTGAGACTGAGACTGAGACTGAGACTGAGACTGAGACTGAAAACTAACTATTCTTACGTAACTCAGCCATTTTTATAGCGGCAATAGCAGCTTCTGTACCTTTATTTCCATGTTTTCCGCCTGAACGATCAATGGCTTGTTGCATAGTATTATCGGTTAATACACAGAAAACAACGGGAGTTTCTCGAATGACGTTTAAATCTTTTATGCCTTGTGAAACAGCTTCACAAACAAAATCGAAATGTTTGGTTTCACCTTGAATAACGCTTCCAATAGCAATAACCACATTTACCATTTGTTCCTGCATTTTTTTACTCCCGTAAACAAGCTCGAAACTACCGGGAACATCCCAACGAATAATATTATTTGGCAATGCACCATTTTCAATTAAAGCATCATATGCGCCTTGATACAATCCTTCAGTAATGGTATCGTTCCATTCAGAAACAATAATCCCAAACCGAAATTTACTCGCGTTTGGGATTGTTGTTTTATCGTATTCGGATAAATTTTTATTTGCCGTAGCCATATATAAATATAGTTATTTATTTACTAGCCAATACCTGCGCTTTCCCAATAAATACATCTACCGTTGCTGCTTCTGTAGCGTTCGGGTAGTCTTCTTTAATTCTCTTAAAATATTTTAATGCCTTATCTGGTTGCCCTAAATCTAAAGCAATGGCTCCCGCTTTATATAAATACATTGGCGTGGTATACTCATTGTCACGCATTTCAGCAGCTTGCTCATAATAACCTAAAGCATCTTCTTTTTGATTTAATTGCACAAAAGCATCACCAACATTCCCTTTAGCAAGTGGTGCTAAAATTTCGTCATCACTTTTAAAATCACTTAAATATTCAACTGCATTTTTGTAATCTTTTAATCTTAAATAAGCAGTACCAGCATAATAGCTAGCCAAATTAGCAGATGGTGTTCCGCTATATTCCTCAATAATATCCAACATTCCAAACTTGCCTTCACCGCCATTTAATGCTAAAGTGTATAACGAATCTTTAACTGTTCCTGCACCAACTACGGCATCATTAAAATATTTTTGAGCTTGAAACATATCGTTCATCGCTGCAGTTTGCTTAGGTTTAGCAATAAACTCTTTATATCCTAAAGACCCCAAAACAACCAATGCCACAACACCAATAATTATAAAAATATACTTTTGGTTTTTCTCAACAAAGGCCTCTGTTTTAGATGCTGTTTCATCAAGTGTGTTAAAAACTTCAGCAGTTGTTGAGCCGTCTTCTATGTTTTGCTCTTTCTCTCCTTTGGTTTTTGCTTTGTATTTTTTCTTGTAAGTCGCCATCTATTCGTTCTAAATTAATATCGCGCAAAAATATAATTTTTCTTCATAACTAAAAGCCAATTTATTTGATATTTTTCAATAATTTGCACTTCTTTTTAGGAGTTTAGCCCCCAAATGCGATTAAAGCTACTTTTTGTATGATTTTAAAATCACTTTCATTACTTAATTATAAAAATTTCGATAGTAAATCGTTCATTTTCAATGATAAAATAAATTGTATTGTTGGCAATAACGGTATTGGAAAAACAAACGTTCTAGATTCCATTTACCATTTATCGTTTGGGAAAAGTTATTTCAATCCTGTAGCGACGCAGAATATTAAACACGATGAAGATTTTTTTGTGATAAACGGTGATTATAATAAAGATGATAAAACCGAAAAAGTAGCCATTAGTTTAAAGCGCGGACAAAAGAAAGTTATAAAACGAAACGGAAAAGCTTACGAGAAATTTAGTGAGCACATTGGTTTTTTGCCTTTGGTTATGATTTCGCCTGCCGATAGAGATTTAATTATTGAAGGCAGCGATACCCGCCGAAAGTTTATAGATAGTGTGATTTCGCAAAGCGATAAAAGCTACTTAAGCCATTTAATTAATTACAATAAAATACTGGCACAGCGTAACGCACTGCTTAAATATTTTGCTTTAAACCATACTTTTAATAAGGATACTTTAGAGGTTTATAATAAGCAATTAACTGATTATGGAACTCATATTTTCAAAAAACGTGATGCCTTTTTAAAAGAGTTTATTCCTATTTTTAAAATGCGTTACGACGTGATTAGTAACGGTAAGGAAGCCGTGGATTTGGTATATAAAAGCGACTTATTTGATGATGATTTAAATACGCTTTTAAAAAGTAGTGTTAATAAAGATAAGGCTTTACAATACACAAGCGTTGGTATTCATAAAGACGATTTGCACTTTAATATTGAAACACATCCTATTAAAAAATTTGGAAGTCAAGGCCAGCAAAAATCGTTTTTAATTGCCTTGAAATTGGCTCAGTTCGATTTTATAAAAGCACAAAGCGGTGTGAACCCTATTTTACTGTTAGATGATATTTTTGATAAATTGGATGAACAACGTGTGGAAAAAATCATTAAATTAGTAGATGATGAAAATTTTGGGCAATTGTTCATCAGCGATACACATGCTGAACGTACCGAAAATGCGGTAAAACAAGTGCATCAATCTTATGAGATTTTTAAATTATAATTTATTTTAAAATGAAAAAAATATTGATTATATTTTTATGTTTAACTTTTAGTTGCTCCAATAACAAAGACATGATATCAAATTAATTAAAGGTTATTGGAAGATATCTCAAGTAGAAAAAAATGGAAAAGTTACTAATGACTACAAAATTGCTCATAACCTAGATTATTTTGAAATAAATAAAGATAGTTCTGGTTTTAGAAAGAAAATTACTCCACCATTAAATCGTCAGCTTTTAGTTTCAAAAGAGTCTTCATCTTTTTTTATAAAATCTGAAAATGAACAACTAAGAATTAAATATAAAAATGAATTCTTCAACTCTGATGAAATTATTCAAGAAAATTATATTATAACTTATAACAGAGTCAAACATTTAGACTAAATTAAATGGCAAAACGCAACAACGAACATATCAGTATTCAAGACGCTTTAAAAGAGTTTGTAGAAACCAACAAACTAGAAAAAGGGCTGAACAAGGTTAATGTTGCTGATGCTTGGGCAAAACTTATGGGCAATGGCGTAAACAACTATACTACCTCAGTAAATTTAGAACGCGACACGCTTTATGTACAACTAAGTTCTAGTGTTTTAAGAGAAGAATTAAGCTATGGCAAACAAAAAATAATTGATATGCTTAATGAAGAATTGGGGAAAGAAATTATTAAAAAACTGATTTTAAGATAATTATCTATATTAATTTATTGTAAATAATTAGGCAAAAACAAACAACTTATTATTTTTTATTTTACCTTTGCCGCTTAATTATTATTTTAATACATATTACAATGAGTAAAGGTACCGTAAAATTCTTCAACGATTCAAAAGGATTTGGATTCATAACAGAAGATGACAACAACAAAGAACATTTCGTACACATTTCAGGACTTATCGATGAAATTCGTGAAGGTGATGCCGTAGAATTCGATCTACAAGAAGGTAGAAAAGGATTAAACGCCGTAAACGTAAAAGTAATCTAAAAGATAAATACTTTAACAATTACAACTAAAAGTCTATCAATCAATTTGATAGACTTTTTTTGTTTATAGTAGTTTATAAGTTAATTGGCACTACCTTTACAGAATATATTAATTTAATAGTTTAAATAATGAGTAAAGGAACAGTAAAATTTTTCAATGATTCAAAAGGTTTTGGATTCATAACTGAGGATGATAACAACAAAGAACATTTTGTACACATTTCTGGATTAGTTGACGAAATTCGTGAAGGTGATGCGGTAGAATTCGATTTACAAGAAGGTAAAAAAGGATTAAACGCCGTAAACGTAAAAGTAATCTAAACATATACTTTAACAATTACAATTTTGAAGTCTGTCAATTTTTTGGCAGACTTTTTTTTATTTCTTATATTAATTGCATACAAATTAATGCTATTTAAGTTTGGCACTAAGTTTGTATTAAGTAAAGTAATTAATTTAATATTTTAAAAACATGAGTAAAGGAACAGTAAAATTCTTCAACGATTCAAAAGGTTTTGGATTCATCACTGAAGAAGGTTCAGAAAAAGAACATTTTGTACACATTTCTGGTTTAATCGATGAAATTCGCGAAGGCGATATTGTAGAATTCGATTTACAGGAAGGTAGAAAAGGTTTAAACGCAGTAAATGTAAAAGTAGTTTAGTATATAAATATTACTAGTAAAACATTAATTGAAACAAAAATCCCGCAACTAAGTTGCGGGATTTTTTTGTATTATTTTTTAAGCGTCTAGCTTAAAACCTGAATTCTACGTAACTAAAGTTATAATATTATGTAAATGAAATATTTATGATTTTGTGTCAGGTTGAGCGCAGTCGAAACCAATAGAATTTATAAATTTTAAAGACCTTTCGGTTTGCTTCGCAAGGTGTTTTCAATGAAAAAATATTTTCATTTCTTCAATGCTCAAGGTAACAATCATATACTTTATTGACTTTTTACACATAAAGTCAAGTGTTTTATTTTGAAATCGGGTTGAAAGTCAATTTAAAATTGCTCTCTCCCTGAAAAATGAAAAGCACCTTCAATAGTGGCATTGTCATCACTATCACTTCCGTGTACAGCATTTTCACTTATAGAATCTGCATACATTTTACGAATGGTGCCTTCAGCAGCATCCGCAGGGTTTGTTGCCCCAATTAAAGTTCTAAAATCTTCAACTGCATTTTCTTTTTCCAAAATTGCCGCAACTATTGGTCCACGGGTCATATATTCAACTAACTCACCAAAAAACGGACGTTCATTATGTATAGCGTAAAATGTTTCCGCATCAGTTTTAGTCATTTGTGTTAATTTCATAGCTACAATTCTAAATCCTGAAGCCGAAATTTTCTCTAATATAGCACCCATGTATCCTTTTTCAACAGCATCGGGTTTTAGCATTGTAAATGTTCTATTAGTAGCCATTTTTTTTAATTTTAAGTTTATTAAATCGTCTATCCCAGTTAAGAAAAGAGCAATACTATGGTGTTTTAATTTCGTGCAAAAGTAATGTATTTCTATTTAGAGTCTGTTTAAGATTTCGTCAATTATTTTTTTATGCCTCTTTTTGCGCATTATTTCGTTAAAATTTTGAACCATAACTAGCTATGTTTAAAAATTTAACCTCATACTGCATCAAAAGTAGCCTATAAAAATTCCAATCACAAATTCTTAACAGACTCTTAAAACAATATAAAGCAATTTTAAAAAATTGTATATTCGCTACCTATGACAAAACAAGATATAAAAGACTTAAAGCACTTACTTTCTACTAAAAAAAAGATTGTAATTGTGCCACATAAAAACCCCGATGGCGATGCTATTGGCTCTACTTTAGGCTTATACCACTATCTTTTAAAAAATAATCACAACGTTCGTGTTATCTCTCCGAATGACTATCCTGCTTTCTTAAAATGGATACCCGGAGAAGCTAACATTTTAAAGCACGATTCCCAAACCAAAGAATGTGATGCTTTAATTAACGAAGCTGACCTTATTTTTACATTGGATTTTAATGCCTTTCATAGAGCAGGAAATATGGAAACTATTTTAACTGAAAGTAACGCCATAAAAATAATGATTGACCATCATCAAGCGCCTGATGATTATGCGACATATATGTTTAGCGATGTAAGTATGAGTTCTACTTGTGAAATGATATATCATTTTATTGATATGCTGGGTAAAACTGATAAAATTGACTCTGATATCGCAACCTGCTTATACGTTGGCATTATGACAGATACAGGGTCGTTTAGATTCCGTTCTACCACAAGTAAAACCCATGAAATTATAGCACATCTTATTGAAAAAGGCGCTGATAATACCCAAATCCACGCTAACATTTACGATTCCAATAGTTACGATGGTTTACAGTTATTAGGTTGTGCACTTAGCAACTTAAAAGTTATTCCAGAATATAAAACGGCTTACATTACGTTGTCCCAAGACGAACTTAATAGGTTTGATTATAAGAAAGGTGATACTGAAGGCCTTGTTAATTATGGATTATCACTAGAAGGAATTAATCTAGCAGCCATATTTATTGAAGACCGGCAAGAAGGTATTATTAAAATATCATTACGCTCAAAAGGCGATTTTTCGGTGAACGAATTATCCCGAACACATTTTAATGGTGGTGGACACACTAATGCCGCAGGAGGAAGAAGCGAAGTGTCATTACAAAATACCGTTGATAAATTTATTAGTATATTACCTAGTTATAAAAAAGCCCTAAATAATGAATAAATTAGTAATTACAGCATTAGCCCTACTTGCTTTTATTGGCTGTAAAACACCAGAAGCCAGAAAACCTGTTTCTATTAAAACAGGTTCTTTTATAGATGTATCAGTTGAACGCAATAAAAAACTAAATGCTCAGGAACAAGCAGCCATAAAACAAATTATGGCCCAAGAAGATGAGGATTATATAGCTTCTGAAAGTGGTTTTTGGTACTACTACAATACCAAGGTTGAAATAGATTCCTTAAGAACTCCAGATTTTGGTGATATTGTTAATTATGATTACGATGTAAAATCATTAAACGGCTCCATCATATATTCAAAAAGCGATATAAAAACCCAAACATATACTATGGATAAAGAAGAGTTATTTACTGGTCTAAGAGAAGGTTTAAAACTCATGAAAACCGGTGAAACTGTTACTTTTATATTTCCTTCACAAAAAGCTTATGGTTATTATGGTGATGAAAATAAAATTGGCAGGAATACGCCCTTAATTTGTGAAGTCACAGTAAATTCAATCACCCAAAATTAAACCTATTACCATGTACCTATTAAAAAATATAATCAAATATCCGTTAGTATTCCTCGTGATTTTAACATCCTGCAAAGCACAGTATCCCGATCTAGAAGATGGTATTTATGCTGAATTTGTTACCACAAAAGGTGTTATGCTTGCAAAATTAACCTATAAAAAAACACCGGTAACTGTAGCTAATTTTGTTGCACTAGCTGAAGGAAATCACCCTATGGTAGATAGTAGTATATACAAAGGCAAAAAATATTATAATGGACTCACTTTTCATCGGGTTATGAACGACTTTATGATACAAGGCGGTGATCCGAAAGCCACAGGTTCAGGTAGTCCCGGATATAAATTTGATGATGAGTTTGACGTGACTTTAAAACATGATAAACCAGGCATTTTATCAATGGCAAACCCTGGTGCCAATACTAATGGAAGTCAGTTTTTTATAACTGAAAAACCTACACCTTGGCTAGATGGTTATGACGAAGATGGTAATTTAAGAAATTGTGATGACCCGAGAGTTTATTGTCATACCGTATTTGGCGAACTTATTAAAGGTTTAGATGTACAAGATTCTATATCAAATGTTAAAACCACTGATGGGAATAAACCCATTGAAGATGTTATTATTAAAGAATTAAACATTATAAGAAAAGGAAAAGAGGCTAGGAAATTTGATGCCCCTGAAATATTTGTTAATCATTTTGTTGAAGCAGAACGTTTAGAAAAACAAAAAGTTAAAAAAGCGGAAGCTATTTTAAAGGCAACTAAAGAAAAATTTGAAAAACAAAAAGCAAAAGCCATCACGCTTCCCTCTGGTTTGCAATATATAATTACCGAAAAAGGGGACGGGCAAAAATTACCTGAAGACGCTAAGGTACTCACCCATTATGCGGTTTATTTTGAAGATGGCAAAATACTGGAAACCAGCAAAATTGAAACTGCTAAAATACTAGATATTGTAAATGAACAGCGAAAAGCAAAAGATGGGTACCAGCCTATTACTGCTGATATTGGTCCAGATGCACAAATGATTCAAGGTTTTAAAGAAGGTTTGCAGCAGTTAAGTGTTGGCGATAAAGCAACGCTTTTTATTCCTTATCATTTGGCCTATGGCGAATCTGGAACAAGAGGCATCCCTGGTAAATCGAACATTATCTTTGAAGTAGAAATTATAGAACTTCTTAAATAATTTTTAACAATAATAAGATATCAAACCTTTATATTTACGCTGAAAAACAAAGCTTATGCAAGTATTAAAATTTGACTGGAACCCCATAACCGGCATTGATATTGTTGGGAATTTCAAACTACACTTTTACAGTCTTATGTGGGTTGTTGCTTTTGTAATAGGTTGGTATATTATGAAACGTATTTTCACTAAAGAGAAAGTATCACTAGATTATCTAGACCCCCTTTTTATTTACACCGTTTTAGCAACCATGCTGGGTGCTCGATTAGGGCATGTTTTGTTTTATCAATCCGAATTAATTAGTGAGGATTTTTTTAGCATCTTCCTCCCTTTCAAGTTTAAAGGCGGATTTGAGTTTACAGGTTTTCAAGGACTTGCAAGTCATGGTGCAGCCATTGGTATTATTGTAGGCATGTATTTATACAGAAAAAAATACAATTACAAGTCGCTACTTTGGATTTTAGATCGTGTTGTAATAACAGTAGCATCAGGTGCCGTTTTTATTAGAATTGGAAACTTTATTAATTCTGAAATTATTGGAAAAATAACAGACTCTAATTTAGGCGTTCGGTTTATTCAAGATTACTATTATAAGAGCCAAATTACGCAGCTTACAGGTATAAAGGATGTTAAAAAAGCGTATGCTGCTGTAACAGAAAATCCGCAATTTGCTGAGTTATTGGAAAAAGTTCCCTACAGACATCCGGCACAATTATACGAATCGTTTAGCTATATTTTCGTGTTTTTAATTCTTTGGTATTTCTATTCCAAAACAGATAAAAAAAATCAGTCAGGTTTTCTATTTGGCTTGTTCTTAATACTACTTTGGACCATTCGTTTCTTTGTAGAATTCACAAAAGAACCTCAAGGCGAAGAATACATTAATTGGTTTGGTTTAAACACTGGGCAATGGCTAAGCATTCCTTTTGTTTTACTAGGGTTGTATTTTATGTTTGTTTACAAACCAAAATCGGCAGTTAAATAATTATGTTTTTAAAACAATATTTGCTTTTTGTCTTGTGTTTTCTTTTATTTTTTACATCATGTAAAGAGGATAAAAAAGTTATAAAACAAACAGAAGTTGCTTTTAAAAAGGAAGGTGAACTCACGGTTTTTAAATCGGATTCTACACAAGTTGCTTTAGATATTGAAATTGCTGATACAGATTTTGATGTACAAACTGGTTTAATGTACAGAGATTCAATGAAAGATAATCAAGGGATGTTATTTGTTTTTGATGACGAAGAACCCCGAAGCTTTTACATGAAAAACACACAAATTCCGCTAGATCTTATCTTTATTAATGAAAGTAAAAAGATAGTCAGTTTTCAAAAAAATGCGCAACCTTTTAATGAGGCTTCTTTACCATCAAACGCCCCTGCAAAATATGTTTTGGAAGTGAATGCTGGATTGGTTGATACATGGGGACTAACCGTTAAGGACAGTATTGATTATATTAAATAAACTCCCGATACTGCATCACCCGAAAATCAAACGTATTAAACTTGGGGTTTTTAGCTTTTAGATGTTTATATAAAGGAATTCTACTTATTGAAATATTGGCAGCTCCTGAGCTTGACGTTAAGGATACGGTTTTGATTATGCGGTTGTCATTTCGAAATGAGAGAAGCGATTGAGAAATCTCATCCTTTTGTGATGTCTCACTTTCGTTCGACATGACAGGGATTTCAAATTGATGAATTCTTGGGATTTCATTTGAAATCAATTCTAATTTTAAGTTAAATGCTTTGAGATGTTTTCTGAGAAAATATTCAGGTCCGTTTTTACTATTTCCGCCAGTAAACAATAACGTATCTATATTTGGATATGTTTTTAAATAGCTTATAATATTGCGTAGTCTGATGTTTTTCATTCCTAAATCAGAAGCATCAATTTTATTGCGCTCACAACTTTCAACAATATCGCAAACACCAATTTTATGCTTTACCAAAAATTGTTTTCGTTGGTCTATAGCTTCTTCTGAATTATCATATCGTAAATTCAAATTATGAATGTTATCGATAAACAACCAAAGGGAATTATAATAACTTCCATAACAAAAATCGACATCCTTTTCTAAAAGGTCACCCGTTGAAAACCTTGGTGGCGGTAACGTGCCAACAATAAGTTTTGTGGTATCTTCTTGAATAAATGGTTTATATGGATGTTTATGAATAAACATAGATTTTTCTTGGCTTTGGTATTTAAAATTACTATATTAATGGTTAGTTAAAGATAATGAGATTCCCGTTTTCACGGGAATAAAAAAACTTGATTTATTATGGGAAAAGGTGATAAAAAAACGAAACGTGGAAAAATAAACAGAGGCACTTTTGGTGCACGACGACCACGAATTAAAAAGAAACCTTCCATTGAAGGAAAAATTAGTATTGGAAATAAAGCAAAAGTAAAATAATACTAAACTAATTCTCCGATAGCAGTTTTTCAACCTCTTGAATGGTAGCACGATAAATGCGTTTGTTCGTTTTTGTCATGTTCTGGGATTCTTTTTGAACCTCTTCTAAAATTTCCTTGGCATCAGCCACTTTATCTCTACTTATTAAAAATTTAGCCAAAGCCAAACGCTCTTCATAAAATGAATACCTAACATCAATCTGTCTCAAGTTGTTTTCAGCAGATTCAAAATTACCTAACTTTTCTAAAGCTAAACCATAAATAAATTGAGTTCTGGATTTTTTAAATTCTGGACGGTCTTTAATTTTTTCGGCATATAAAACTACCTTGTTATATTTTTCGGCTAAAAAATAAACTTCCACCAATTTACTAGCTACGTAAAAATCATTTTGGGAACTATCATTTAACGCCTCTAAATAATGTGGAAGCGCATTATTATAATCTTTATTTTCAAGATAAGCATCCGCTAAATTCACTCTATTTTGATAGGTTTCTGAAAATTGAAGCTGCTTTTCTAAATCCCTTATTTTTTTAGTCGGGTTTATAATATGCGTAATTTCAGAAGTTATTTTTTCAGCACCTTGTTTATTATAAACCTGTGTTATTAAATATATTGCGCTACCTATTACTGGTAAAAATATAATTAAAAACACCCAATAATAAGGGTTTCTATTTTTGTACACGTGATAAATGCAATAAACTTGTAGTGCGATAATGAGATAGTAATACATGTAATTTATAATTTAAAAAAAATGGATTCCCAACATAGTTTATCTTGAGCGATGGCAGAAAGGCAGGAATGATAAAACTACCTAATAAAAACTAAATCATTTTCAGAACTCATGGGTTCGCTATAATTATAATCTTCGTAGTTAAAGCCTTTTAAATCATCAATCGTTTTGGCATTCGTATCAACAATGTAGCGCGCCATAAGTCCGCGTGCTGCTTTAGCATAAAACGAAATAACTTTGTACTCGCCATTTTTAAAATCTTTGAAATTAGCTGTGATTACTGGTGCTTTTAATGCTTTTGTGTCAATGGCTTTAAAATATTCGTTACTGGCTAAGTTTAAAAACAATTCGTCATCTTCCAATTCTTCATTTAAAGCTTTCGTGATATCTTTTTTCCAAAATTCATATAGATTCTTTTTTGTTCCTACCTGTAATTTGGTTCCCATTTCTAAACGATACGGTTGTATTAAATCGGTTGGTTTTAAAACCCCATATAAACCTGATAAAATACGGACCGTGTTTTGTAATGTATCTATTTTATCTTTTGGAATGGTATAAGCATCTAAACCACGATACACGTCGCCGTTAAAAGCGTAAATGGCTGGTCGGGAATTATCCGTAGTAAAAGGTAATTCCCATGATTGGTTGCGCTCATAATTTAACTGCCCTAAAGCATCTGAAATACTCATGAGTTTGGATAAGCTTTTAGCCGATTTCTTTTTGAGTATTTTGTTTAATCGCCCAGACTGTTTTAAAAACTGCGGTTCGGTATTTTGTTTTGTTGGCAATTCGGTTTCAAAATCCAAGGATTTTGCTGGTGATAATACTAGTTTCATAAGCCCCTTTTAATTCCCCAAAGGAGAAATTGTTACAATTTTCTTCAAATTTACGATTACTAATTTACTTTAAAAATCTTAAGCTAGAATTATTTGTGATGAAGTTATAAGTTGAATTTATTTTGTTTGACTTTGTGAAAAATTTCGGCTAAGTCGTTTATCGTCTGATATAAACACTATCAATACAATTTATATCCGCAAAGAACATTATCGGCAAGCAAAATGCTACGTGCGATTAAATATTTTTTAACACGTGTTTAATTTCTTTTTTCTATCTTTGTAAAAACAAATTGTTATGAATACTAAGCTAACATTGACAATAGAAAAAGAGATAATTGAAAGGGCAAAAAAATATGCGAAAGATAAAAATCGCAGTCTTTCCGATCTTATCGAAAGTTATTTAAAAACCTTAACGAAGGAAGAACGCAAAAAAAATCAGAAAGTGCTTAATCCAGTAGTAAATTCTTTGAAGGGTTCTTTTAAGACATCCAAAAAATTGGATTATAAAAAAGAACGCAACAAAAGATTAGAAGAAAAATATTTATAAATGGATAATGTTTTAATCGATACTGATGTCATATTGGATTTTTTCTTTGATCGACAACCATTTTCCGAATTTGCAGCTCAAGTTCTTAATCTCTGTGAAGAAAGTAAAATAAATGGATTTGTAACGCCTGTTATAATCTCGAATGTTTACTATTTACTGCGAAAAATCGGAAAACATGAAATTATTATTGAAAAAATAAAACAACTCCTGACCATAATTGACGTCCTCAAAATGGATAAAAATGTCGTGCTAAATGCTTTAAATTCTGACTTTAAAGATTTCGAAGATTCACTACAAAATTACTCCGCAATAGAACACGGGAAAATTCAGATTATCATAACTAGAAACATAAAAGACTTCAAAAAAAGTAATTTAGCAATAATGACACCCGAAACCTACATGAAAGGAATTGCCAGTGGCTAACAAGACGTGTATAATTCATTGCTTGGTTCTAGCCTACTTACGAATCCCGGTAGCTATCGGGACTTACGGATTTTATACCTGCCGGCAGGTTTGCTATTTTAGTACTGGGTTATAAGTTGAATTTATTTTGTTTGACTTTGTGAAAAATTTCGGCTAAATTCGTTTAACGTCGGATATAAACAATATCAATACAATTTATATCCGTTAAGAACATTGTGTACAATTAAAGAAACAATAAAAATCAGATAGAAATGATCCTAAAAATAAATCAAGTAGGATTTACACACTTTCGTGATATTAAAAGATCTAAATCAATAATAGAATTCACCATGCTTCTATTAGGAATTATTTTTTTACAAGCATGTCAAAATTCCACAGAAAAAAATATACCCCAAGAACAGGGGAAAGAACACCCGAATATAGTCAAACTAAAAAATCAAAGTGCCGAATTTACACCTGAGATTATCCAATTAAATGAAAACGTGTATGTGGCTGTGGGATATGATGGTTCAAATGCTTCCATGGTTATTGGAGAACGAGGAGTGGTGATTATTGATGCACTTCGTGCTTTAGGTGCTGCGGAAAAGGTGGCGGAAAAGTTCCGGGAAATAACTAGCAAGCCAGTCGAGGCCCTAATTTACACACATGGACATGAAGATCATACAGGAGGTACTTCTGCTTTTATTGGCAATAGCAACGATGTTAAGATAATTGCAAGGGAAGGATTTAAGGAAGAGCTGCAAGAACGTTCACCGGTAGAGCCCATCCTAAAACAGCGAAACGCACGACAATTTGGGCGGGATTTATCGGCTAAAGATATCATTAATAGAGGTGTAGGACCAGGTACAACGTCAGCAGACAGAGTAGGGGAAGGATACCTTAAACCGAATACTACATTTAAAGACTCCTTATACATAACCCTTGCTGGTATAGATTTCGAACTGTATGCCGCTGATGGAGAAACAAATGATGCACTCTTTGTATGGATTTCTGGTCTAAATACATTATTCACAGGAGATAATTACTATAAATCATTTCCGAACCTTTATGCCATTCGAGGTTCACAATATAGAGATGTTAAATCATGGGGAGAATCAATACAGAAGATGAGTACTTTCCCTGTGGAGTACCTCGTACCGGGCCATACACGCCCACTCTCAGGAAAATCGGTTGTTAATCAAAATTTGAAAAATTACTCATCTGCAATTTTAAGTGTCTATGACCAAACAATAAACGCCATGAACAAGGGTTATACCCTTCAACAAACTGTTGACAGTGTTAAGTTAGCGGATTCATTATCAAAGCAATCAAACTTGCAGGAGTTTTATGGTTCGGTTCCATGGGGGGTACGTTCGATATTTTTGCATTATGTGGGTTGGTTTGATGGAAACCCTACAAACCTTCAACCACTCTCCGCTTCGCATGAAGCAAAAAACATTATTGAATTGGCAGGAGGTACAAGTAACATGTTTTCACAACTAAATAAAGCAACAGAGGAAGGTAATTATCAGTGGGGATTGCAGTTAGCCGACTATTTGCTCCAAACAGACTATGAAAGAACAAAAGTCATTGAAGCTAAGATAAAGTTGTTAAGAGCTTTGGCAGCACAACAAATAAATGCGCCCGCAAGAAACTACTATCTCTCTTATTCATATGAATTAGAAAAAAATACAGAGCATAACATTTTGTATAAGTAATAGGTCAGGGAAAGTGGTAAATATTAAGCCTTGTAACCCGCTCAAACTTCGTAGCGGTTTGACAAGTAAGCTCCGCTAGCGCTAGTTTGCAACTAGTGTTAAGTTAAGTTTATTATGACGTATTAAATTAAATTTAGTATCTT
>CAXBID010000072.1:0-14968 GCA_963975495.1 uncultured Flavobacteriaceae bacterium
AATTGCACTTCGTACCATCAAAGAGTTAGGCTATGATATTTCAGAATCATATTTAGAAAAAGCTGAAAATGCATATATAGATTTTTATGATACTAAAAGAAAACATATGGTGTTTGATAAAGAATATCCGGATATCATTACGCTTACCGATTTAGAACCAGAATTTTTTTCTTTATGGTTGTTTAATAGGCCCATGTTATCAGATGAAATGGTTATCAATCATTTAGAGCAGATTCCTATACTGAATAAAGTGCCAAACTCGCCACACCCAGAATACGGCACAACAGCTCCTGTTTGTGTTCGGTTGGATGATAGCGAAAAAGGGTATTCTTATTTAACTCCAGATTATCAGCCTTTCAGGGAGTTTGGGGAAGAGAACTACAAAGATGGAGCAAGGGACGGCTTCTATTACAATGGCGGAAGCTGGATGCGTCCAGAATATTGTGCCTATGTAGTTGGTCAAAGACATGGTTGGGAAAAAGCAAAAGCTCTTATGGAAAACAGGGCTTGGGCAGAAATTAATCTCAATTCTAACTGGCCTTATAGTAAAGAGTTTATTCCAACAAAATGGACAACAACAGATTCTTGGTGGCCATCAACCCGTGGATTATGCTGGAACGTATTTATACTTATGGCAAATGAAGTAGCTGGTCTCCGAACACCGGAAATGGATCCAGATTTTGAAAAGTAGTAAATTATAAATTGAATGATAAACCATTCAAATCAATAAAAACCATGAGATTTATAAAAACTATTTTGTCAATTGCATTCCTTTTTTTAATGGTCGACTGTACTAAAGAAAAAAAGAACCCCAGTGACAAAGTGTGGTGGAAAGAAACCGTATTCTATGAAATCTATATGCCCAGTTACAAAGATAGCAATGGTGATGGTTTTAGTGATTTTAAAGGAATAACATCAAAATTAGATTATATTCAAAACTTGGGAATTAGAGGTATTTGGTTAACCCCTTTCTTGCAATCACCAAAAGTGGATAATGGCTATGATTTAAGTAGTTACTATAAAGTTGATGCTACTTATGGAACTTTAGAAGATTTCAAAATATTCATAGAAGAAGCACATAACCGCGATATAAAAGTGATTATGGATTTGGTTTTAAATCATACATCTACACATCATAAATGGTTTCAGGAATCTTTAAAATCAAAAGACAACCCTTATCGCGATTATTATATTTGGAAAGACAAACCTAATAATTGGGAATCTTTTTTTGGTGGTTCTGCTTGGGAATATGATACTTCAACGGAACAATATTATTACCATAAGTTTGCGGTTGAAATGGCTGATCTTAATTGGCAAAACCCGAAAGTTGTTGAAGAAATTAAAAATGTGCTTCGTTATTGGTTGGATATGGGAGTTGACGGATTTCGATTGGATGTTATAAATTTTTTAACTACTGAAGGCATTACTTCAGACAACCCCACGAATGAAAAAGGAGAACAGGAACATCTAAATGATATCAATCAAGAAGGCATAAAAGAGGCCATGAAAATGATACGGGAAACCGTGAATGAATTTGAGAATCGATTTCTTGTTGGTGAAATAGGAAGCGATAAAATTGAAGTGCTAAAACAATACCAAGGCACGGAATTATTAGATGTGGTATTTAACTTTAATTTTGGAAGTATAAAGGAATTTTCAGCAAAGCGTATTTTTGATGAATTGCTAAGTATGGAAAGGAATATGAGCAATTACCCTACTTTGTTTTTTGGTAGTCATGATATGCCTCGTTTAATAAATCGTTTAGCAAACAACAATACCGAAAGAGCAGAAGCTTTAGCCGCTTTAATGCTTACAGCAAAGGGCATTCCTTTTATATATTATGGTGAAGAAATTGGAATGGAAAATATTGAAGCCAATGCCCTTAGTGAAATAAAAGATATACAAGGGCGCACACACTATCAGCTAGCTTTAAACAAAGGTTATTCTGAGATGGAAGCTCTTAAAATTGGAAATAAACACAATAGAGATAAATCTAGAAGCCCCATGCAATGGAATGACAGCGAATATGCGGGGTTTTCTAATATGGAACCTTG
The DNA here is from genome assembly GCA_963975495.1 of uncultured Flavobacteriaceae bacterium. Taxonomy (GTDB): domain Bacteria; phylum Bacteroidota; class Bacteroidia; order Flavobacteriales; family Flavobacteriaceae; genus CAXBID01. The sequence goes on from CAXBID010000072.1 coordinate 2,055, forward strand.
GATAAAAGTACATCAAAACTATAAAAGGTTGAATGTTGAAGTTTTAGGGGAAGATAAAAATTCACTGTTAAATAATTATAAAAAAATTATTGCATTACGTAATTCTGAACCTGCACTTCAATACGGAGAATATAAAGAGTTGTCCTTGGTAAATAAGTGTATTGTATTTACCAGATTTTATAAAGGAGATATAATAAAATGTTATTTTAATTTCGGAGAAAACGCTTTAGCCGTTTCTTTAAATAAAAAGGAAAATATTTTACTTGGAGAATTGATAATTAAACCAAACCATTACCTCATTGTAAAAATAATTAAGTTGTAACCTGACATATAAATTAATACAATCCGTTGTATTATGATTTAAAAGAAAAAAGCTGTCCATCTTACTAATAATCACAAATTCTTAAACAGACTCTTCTACTAATGTTTTAATTTTTCGAATAAACCATACCATCATTCATTTTATTGAAATATGTAGAAGGCGTCATTCCTTTTAGTGTTTTAAATTTTCTGTTAAAATTAGAAATAGACTTAAATCCGGATTTGCCTGAAATTTGAGCAATTGATAAGTCTTCGTTTTTAGCCAACAATTGGCAGGCATGTTCTATTCTCAGTTCTATTAAAAACTGAAAAAACGTTTTGTTGGTACGTTGTTTAAAAAACCGACAAAAGGCATTGGGAGTCATAAAAGCCAATTCAGAAACAGTTTCAAGTGTAATATCATTTTGAAAATTGTTCATTACATAATCAAAAATGGCTTGCATACGTTGGCCCTCATTATTTGATATTTTCTTTTGATAAATAAATTGTGTAAGAACTTCGGTTTCAGATTCACATAAATTTTTAAGTAGTTTTAAAAAAAGTATAAATTTGTTAAGTTTATTGGCTTTTACCAATTTGAGCATTATTTTCTGTATGGGTTTTTTTTTTGATAACAGTTTTAATCCAACATTGGATTTATAAAAGAACCTACTAATTTGTTCAAGTTCTTGTATACCTTCAAAAAGATCACCAAAAGCTTTTTCAGTAAAGAAAAGAGAAATCATATGTGACGCATTTTCTTTTCTCTCAATACTTTGGAATACATGTGGGCTTTTACTACCAATGACGAAAACATCACCATCTTCATATTGATGAATACTATCAGCAACAATAAGTTTTCCTCTACCTTTTAAAATATAACTAATTTGTATTTCCTCATGCTGATGAAGTTTGTCATAGAAAATGGCTCCTTTATCTATTTGAACAAATAAATTTTCGTGTATAGGTTTCGGTATTTTAAAAGGATAAACTTTCATAATATGAATATGCTAAAATTACGCAAAAAAACATAAAAATTGAATTTTAAAGATAATATAGTACTATAAATTATTGTTGTCCGATTAAAAATAATTCATTTAAAGAAAACCTTTGCGAACACAGGGTTTTCTAAGTTTATAAAAAAAAGGGCTTGCTTATTACGTCCCGATAGCTCGGGAGAAAAATTTTATTTTTTAGAATATTTTGAATTTAAAGTTCACTGTTTATCAATTAGTTACAATCCAGTCTATGTTCTTCCCCGAAATTTCGGGGCTAACAGCGAAGCGGTCTTGATTCTTTAATCGGACACTAATGATTATAAGTGGCTAATATTTTGTGTATTAGTAACGCTTGTTTTTACAATACGTCCTATTTCATTAAGAACTCTATGACTAAAGAAGATAATCCTACCCAATTAAAAAAGGTAACTGGAGACCATCCAAAATTAGTGGCTGAATTGAAAGATGCTTATTTTAAATGGGTTGAAAGCGAGATTTTGGAGGATGGCCTTTGGAAACTAAATAGAAGCTTTGGCAGCTTCAACAGTTTTTTTGGAGTTTCCTATAAAAATGGAATCATCATTTATGATAACTGGGCGACTTAAAAACGTGTAGTGTTCTAAAATATAGTGTTTGTAATCACGTTCGGTCAGGTCTTGGTTTTTTAAACCCATTTCCTTGTAAAGTTTTGCGCGTTTACTAAATAAAGCTTCATAACTACCAGCTAATGCTTTCATTTCTTCAACCTGTTTTACTGTTATTTCTTCGTTTTTAATGTCTTGAAGAATAAAATCGGAAGATAAATTCAGTGCTTTCAAAATTCGAACACAAGTATTACATGTTTTTAAATAATAAACTTTTTTCATTGTGTATTTTTTTCATTTCCGCGAAAGCGAAAACTTATTTTTAGTACTTCAAATTTAATTAATTATTTCAAAGCTTTTTTTGGTAATAGAAGTATATTTATCTAAAAAATAAAAACATGCAGTTTACATTCGAGGTATTTAATAATATTCGCCCATTTTTCAAAAAACATATCGAAAATAATTCGTTGGAAGATTTAAATAAAATTCCTGAAGGTTTCAATAATAATATTATTTGGAATATTGGCCATGTGGTTGTTACCGCACAATTATTGGCTTATAAATTATCGGGCTTACAAATGACGGTAAGTGATGAGTTGGTAAATAAATACAGAAAGGATACAAAACCCGAAGGTGCTATTTCCCAAGCAGAAGTTAACGAAATAAAAGCATTATTATTTTCTACTATGGAAAAATTAGAAGCCGATTATAAAAGTGGTTTTTTTAAAGATTATAATGAATATACGGTTTCTACAACGGGTAATACATTAACCAATATTGACGAAGCGTTGCAGTTTATTTTGTTTCATGAAGCTATGCATTTAGGCTATATTTTGGCTTTAGTACGCGCCGTTAAAAACTAAATAAGAATTAACGTCTTTAAACGGAATAGCAAATTCAATAACACCTGTTGAATAAGGGGCAATTTCGTAAGTATTGTAAAGCAAAACAATCCCGTCTTCAGTATAGGCTATATTTGCTGGTAATTCAAATTCGTCAGTCTCAAAGTGGGTGGCTTTTTCTTTAATAGCCTTATTAAAATGTATTTGTGCGATTTTTTTAAAAGCATCAATATTTGTAAAAATATTTTCATTGGTAATTTTATTTCCTGTGGTGCTATCAAAATTTAAAAAAGAAATATTCAAAGTCCCATGCGCTCCACCGGTATTCACATAAGATGTAATGGCAATACTAGTAAGTTCTGGAGATTCGTATAATAGCTCACCATCTATTTGGGCTTCCCAAATTTGCTGGCTTTCGGGGAAATCTTTAATAAAATCCGCATAGTCTTTATTGAAAGATGTTATGCTTTCTTCAATAGATTTTGAAGACACATTATCTGGATCACCAACATGTAAAGCATATATAACTACTTTTTGAATTTCTGAGTTTATAGCATTGACTATCAAATCATTTCCACTAGCTTTTGGAATGGTTACTTCAACACTATTATTATTCTCGGTAGAAATAGTGATATCGGAAAAAGTAGTTTTAGTAGCTTCTTTGCAATTAAAAAGAAAGACGAAACAACAAGCAATAAAAAAGGGAATTCTATTCATAATAATTAATTTGCTAACCAACATTAAAGGTAATTATTGCATTTGAATTGAAGAAGAATTCCTCGATATAAAAATCGAGGTTTCCGATGAAATTGTCATTCCCGAAAAATCGGGAATCTTAGTAAAAGTATTTGTATTATCTAAAGCTCTCTATAAAATGCACTAATTATATGAATTGTGTGTTTATGATTTGAAAATGCCTTTTACTAAACCGAATTAAAAGTTACATTTGTACAAATATTCAAAAACATGAAATTCAATACAAAAGCAATTCACGGCGGACAAGAACATGATAAGGCTTACGGCGCTGTAATGCCACCAATATATCAAACATCAACTTATGCGCAAACAACTCCTGGTGGTCATAAAGGGTATGAATACTCAAGAACGCACAACCCAACAAGGCGTGCGCTTGAAAATGCCTTTGCAAGTATTGAAAATGGTAATTATGGATTAGCTTTTGGTTCAGGATTGGCAGCGATTGATGCTATTATGAAGCTTTTAAAATCTGGAGATGAGGTTATTTCTACTAACGATTTATATGGTGGTTCTTTTAGATTATTCACTAAGATTTTTCAAGATTTTGGCATTAAATTTCATTTTATCGGAATGGAAGATGCTTCAAAAATTGAAGATTATATCAATGACAATACGAAGCTTATTTGGGTTGAAACACCAACCAACCCCATGATGAATATTATCGACATTAAAGTATCTGCTGAAATTGCTAAAAAGCATCATATTATTTTGGCTGTAGACAATACATTTGCTACACCTTACTTACAAACACCTCTTGATTTAGGAGCAGATATTGTAATGCACTCAGCAACTAAATATTTGGGAGGCCATAGCGATGTTGTTATGGGAGCACTGGTAGTTAAAGACAAAGATTTAGCAGATAAATTATATTTTATTCAAAATGCAAGCGGTGCTATTTGTGGGCCTCAAGATAGTTTTTTGGTTTTAAGGGGTATTAAAACCTTACATGTTAGAATGCAGCGTCATTGTGAAAATGGAAAGGCTGTAGCTGAATATTTAGCAAATCATCCTAAAATAGAAAAAGTGTATTGGCCCGGGTTTGAAAATCACCCAAATCATAACATTGCTAAATCTCAAATGAAAGATTTTGGTGGCATGATTTCTTTTACAACAAAAGGAAATAACTTTGAACAGGCCATTAAAATTATTGAAAACTTAAAGGTGTTTACCTTAGCGGAATCTTTAGGTGGGGTTGAGTCTTTAGCTGGACATCCAGCAAGCATGACGCATGCCAGTATTCCAAAAGAAGAACGTGAAAAAACCGGGGTTGTAGATTCTTTAATTAGGTTGAGCGTAGGAATTGAGGATATTAATGATTTACTAGCTGATTTGAAACAGGCTTTAGGTTAAAGAGAATTTCTTAAAGCGATAAAGAGACAGGCGCTTTTAATTAAAGTAAAAGATGTAACCTACATTTAGCCAAAGTAACCAATCATTATTTTTATTAAAAGGTAATTGATGGTTTAATCCGTCAACCCAATCACTAAAATAGTATTGGCCTCTTAAGTCAAGCATTAAATCATTCATCTTGTTAAGCTTATAGCGAACGCCTACACTCGAAACCAAAGACAATGTATTGCCAGATCTAGCATCTACTGAACCTGGATCCCACAACGAGTAGAAATTAGACGCATCTAAAACATCTCCGATAGCACTGGGGTCTGGATTGGCGTAAGTTGTACTAACTTCTGAAGAAAAAAAGGTGTAATGCAAGCCCAAACTAACAAATGGAGATAATCTAGGAACAAAATATTCAAAATCTTTAATGCTAAATGGATAAAATTCTAACTGCAAGCCCAGATCAACATTTTTTGCCACGCCTTTCTGACCTCTCAGTCTTTTAGAATTTTCGGTAGTTTTACTTGGATCTACCCACCTTCCAAAATGTTCTAATTTTGTTTTATTCCAAGAGATTTCACTGCGCACTTTAAAGTGATCCTTGAAATAAGTGTCTCTACTTGTGTAATCAAAACCTCTATCATAGGAAAAGTTTAAGTAGCTAACTATACCAATTCCAAAACCTGAATTTCCTAAATTAGTTTCACTATCTTCTCTACTACCATAGTCTGACCTAAATTGAACAGGACCAGCGATAATGCCAATTTCAGGAGAAAAACCAAATTGCGAATGCATGGATTGTGTCAATACAAACAAGCAAAAAAGGGTAGCTAAACGTTTCAAGTTAAGCATAATAAGGTTTTATTTTTGAGGCATTATTAAAAGCAAATATATAAAAACTCAATATAGTAACAAATATTAATAGTCGTGTACATATCGCTCAAAAATATTCATTGCGAAATTCAAAAAAAAATGATGATATTTTTAAAGATAACGTATATTTGCAGTCGATAATTGTTTTATTATTTAATTTTTAATACATTTTATATTAAATGAAAAGTAACATTGAAGCATTTTTAGACATTGTTAAAGAACGTAATGGTCATGAACCAGAGTTTTTACAAGCTGTAGAGGAAGTAGCTGAAACGGTGATTCCTTATGTAGTTAAGCACGATATTTATTATGGGAAGAATATTTTGCTTAGAATGGTTGAACCTGAGCGATTAATTTCGTTTAGGGTTTCATGGGTTGATGATGATGGAGAAATACAAGTAAATAGAGGTTATAGAGTTCAAATGAATTCTGCAATCGGCCCATACAAAGGAGGTTTACGTTTTCATCCAACGGTAAACGCCAGTATTTTAAAGTTTTTAGCTTTTGAGCAGGTGTTTAAAAATAGTCTTACAACATTACCTATGGGTGGTGGAAAGGGAGGAAGCGATTTTGACCCTAAAGGTAAAAGCGATAATGAAATTATGCGTTTTTGTCATGCATTTATGAGTGAATTGTTTAGATACATAGGTCCAAATACAGATATTCCGGCTGGTGATATAGGTGTAGGTACTAGAGAAATAGGGTTTCTATTCGGCATGTACAAAAAGCTCAATAATGAATTTACGGGCGTTTTAACAGGTAAAGGCATGTCTTGGGGGGGGTCTTTAATTAGACCAGAAGCAACGGGCTATGGCAATGTGTATTTTGCTCAAAAAATGCTAGAAACTAAAGGTGATACTATTAAAGGTAAAAGCGTGGTAGTTTCTGGTTCTGGAAATGTAGCGCAATATGCGGCAGAAAAAGTTTTACATCTAGGAGGAAAAGTGCTTACACTTTCAGACTCATCAGTTTATATTTTTGATGAAGAAGGCATAGATGAAGATAAACTGGCCTTTGTTATGACATTAAAAAACGAAAAACGAGGAAGGATTAGTGAATATTTAGATGCATATCCCAATGCAAAATTTGTTAAGGGAAAAACCCCTTGGGATGTGAAATGTGATGTAGCTTTACCATGTGCGACTCAAAACGAATTAAATGGCGAAGATGCTAAAAAACTTATATCTAATGGGTGTATTTGTGTGAGTGAAGGTGCAAATATGCCATCAACTAAAGAGGCTGTTAGCGAATTTCATAAAGCAAAAATTTTATTTGCCCCAGGAAAAGCGTCTAATGCTGGAGGTGTTGCAACATCAGGTTTAGAGATGACCCAAAACTCTTTAAGGTATAAGTGGACTCGTGAAGAAGTAGATAACAAGTTGAAAGATATTATGTCAGACATTCATAAATCCTGCTTAGACTATGGAAAGAATGATGATGGATATGTAGATTACGTTAAAGGTGCAAACATTGCTGGTTTTGTAAAAGTAGCTGATGCTATGTTGGCTCAAGGAGTAGTTTAGTCCAAATATATTAACTTAAAATGGAAAAGCATTCTAAATTTATAGGATGCTTTTTTGTTTTATAAGATTTTGAAGTAAAACTCGTTAGATATAAATATATTTGAATATTAAAAAACGTGTATGATTAAAAGAATATTTATTTTACTTTTTTACCTAGTTCCATTATTTCAATTTGCTCAAGATTTTTCGGCACTCTGGGAAGGTCATTTTTCGTATTACAATATAAAGGACGTTGTAAAAGGAAATAATAAAATTTATGCGGCCTCAGAAAATGCTATTTTTAGCTTAGATATCCAAACGAATGAAATAGAAGAATTAACTACTATTAATGGACTCACTGGCGAATTAATTTCTACTATATACTACAGCGAATTTTATGAGTTACTAATTATTGGTTATGAAAACGGACTTATTGAAATCGCCTTTGATAATGATGATGAAATTTTAACAGTTGTAGATATTATTGATAAAGCAACAATACCACCAAACGATAAAAGAATAAATCATTTTAATGCTTATGAAAATATAGTATATATATCTACAAACTTTGGTATTTCTGTTTTCGATTTAGAACGTTTGGAATTTGGAGACACTTATTTTATTGGAAACGGAGGTGCACAAGTACCAGTAAAACAAACCGCTATTTTTAATAATTTTATTTATGCCGCTTGTTTTCAGGGTAATGGGTTAAGGAAAGCTTCTGTGTCAAGCTCTAATTTAATCGATTTTCAAAATTGGCAAACTGTTACAACTGGCGATTTTGTTGCTATAGAAGCAAATGAAGATAAATTATATACAATAAGAACAAATAGAAGAATTTATGAGCTTATAAATGATGTGTTAAGCGAGCGATTTTTATATGCTAGCTTACCCGTTGAAATGCAATCAGTTGATGGAAATTTATTAGTAACGACCAATAATACTGTTTTTGTTTACGATTCAGGCTTTAATTTAATTTCTCAAGCTTCAGTAGGAGGGGATTTTGATACGCAGTTTAATTCGGTGTCAATAGATGAAGAGAATATATATATAGGAACAAAGGATTTTGGAGTGTTAAAAACATTTATTAATAATACTGTTCTGTTTGAAGAAATTCGTCCTGAAGGTCCATTATTTAATAATCCTTTTTCAGTTCAATCTGAAACTGGGGGTTTATGGGTTACTTATGGAGAGTATTCTGATTTTTATAACCCCTATCCATTAAATAACCGAGGGTTTAGTCATTTAATAGGAGAGGAATGGGTGAATACACCATACAGTGAAGTTTTTAATGCCAAAGATTTAAATGGAATTTCCATTAACCCATTTAATAGCGAGCAGGTTTTTATAAGTTCGTTTTTCAGCGGAATATTAGAGGTCAACAACGGTGTACCAACTGTACTATATAACGAAACTAACAGTGGTTTGGATTTTATCACTTATGGTGCAGGTATTATTGATATAAGAGCAGGTGCGACGGCATTTGATGAAAACGGACTTTTATGGACCATAACAAGTTTGACAGAAAATCCATTAAAATCATTTAATCCAGTTTCTGGACAATGGGTTACATATGATTTAACAAATATAATTGCAAAGCCAGATGATAATGTAGGCTTTCATGAGGTGATAATCGATCCATCATCTGGAACTAAATTCATAGCATCATTCTCCAAAGGAGTAATTGGTTTTAATGAAAACGGAGGCAATCAATTGTTGAAAAATATTAGTGAAGATGATGCTAATTTACCTGACAAATCTGTTAGATCATTAGCTATGGACAATAGGAGTCAGCTATGGATTGGTACACACAGAGGGCTTAGGGTTTTGTACAATACTTCTGGGTTTTTCACAGATGAAAATATAACTGCTGAGGAAATTATTATTCTTGAAGATGGTATAGCAAAGGAGCTTTTAGCCGATCTATTTGTGTCAGATATTAAAGTTGATGGCTCTAATAATAAATGGATAGCTACTATAGGTTCAGGTATATTTTATTTGTCGTCCGATGGTCAACAAACTATATTTCATTTCACTACCAGTAATTCCCCACTGCCATCAAATAATGTAAATGATATTTCAATTGATAATTCAAATGGCATTGTTTATATAGCAACCAATCGTGGTTTGGTCTCATTCCGTTCAGGAGGCTCTAGCCCATTAGATGATTTACAAAGTGCCTATGCGTATCCAAACCCAGTACGTCCAGGGTTTGATATTGTAGAACAACGGGTTAAAATAAAAGGTATTTCAGAAAATATAAATATTAAAATTACTGATATAGAGGGCAATTTAGTAGCCGAAGCCCAATCAAGAACAAACCAAAGATATAGTGGTTTCAATCTTGAAATAGATGGTGGAACCGCGTTTTGGAACGGTAAAAATCTAGCCAATAATATTGTGGCTTCAGGTGTTTACTTAGTGATGCTTTCAGATTTAGATACTTTTGAAACCAAAGTTATAAAACTAATGGTTGTTAAGTAATGTTAGTAACCACAAACGCCATTGTTTTATCAAAATTAAAATATAAAGACAACGACCTTATTGTAAAATGTTATACACAGCAATTAGGCGTCATTAGCATCATATTAAGAGGGGTTTTAAAAAGTAAAAAAGGCAGTTCTAAAACCGCTTATTTTCAATTGCTTTCCCAATTACAATTAGTTGTAGATTATAAGAATAACCGAACGCTTCACACGGTTAAAGAAACCCAACTAAGTTACTTATATACCAGTTTACATTCAAATGTTTTAAAAAGTTCAATTGTTATGTTTTTAGCCGAAGTATTATCAAATACTTTAAGAGAAGAAGAACAGAACGAAACACTTTTCAGTTATATAGAAACCACATTACAATGGTTTGACACCAACTCGGAGTATTCAAATTTTCATTTGTTTTTTTTATTGAACCTTACTAAATACTTAGGGTTTTATCCGCAAGTATCAAATATAGATGCTGATTTTTTCAACTTAAGTGATGGCAAATTTGAAAACAGGAAGCTTGATAAATATTCTATCTCAGGCGAAAATTTAATACTTTTAAAACAGCTTTTAGGCACAACATTTGATGCCTTATCATTAGTCAAAATTAATGCTAAACAAAGGCAGTCTTTTTTAAGCATGATTTTGCTTTATTTTGAATTACATTTGGGGAGTTTTAAAACACCAAAATCTCTACAAATATTTAATCAAGTTTTTAGCTAAAACATGAAGTTTTTTTTTATTGTTTTTTTCTTTTTTACAGTCATATCTATACAAGCTCAAAATATTAAGGTTCTTAATAAAATTACAAATGAGCCTATTTTTGGAGTAGCTATTTATAATATAGATAAATCTAAGAGTGAAGTTACCAACTTTATTGGTGAAGCTAATTTGGATAAGTTTTTAGATGATGAAACTATATATCTAAAGCATTTGTCTCACATTTTAAAGAAAGTAACCAAATCTGAACTAGGGAGTTTAAACAGAATTTATTTAGAATCAAATACTGAAGGCTTACAAGAAATAGTAATTTCAGCTTCTAAGTTCGAGCAAAACAAAAAGGATATTCCACAAAAAATTGTAAGTATAAATGCTGAAAGTATCCAGTTTACAAATCCTCAAACTAGTGCTGATTTATTGGAAACTTCAGGGAATGTTTATATTCAGAAAAGTCAATTAGGTGGCGGAAGCCCAATTATTAGAGGGTTTTCAACTAACAGACTATTAATTACAATAGATGGTGTAAGAATGAATAACGCCATTTTTAGAGGTGGTAACTTGCAAAATGTCATCGCTATTGATCCTTTTTCAATTCAAAATACTGAAGTCACCTTAGGTTCGGGTTCTGTTATTTATGGTAGTGATGCTATTGGTGGCGTCATGAGTTTTTATACGCAAAAACCAAAGCTATCCTATACGGATTCTGTACTGGTTAAAGCAAATGTTGTTGGACGATATGCTACAGCAAGTGATGAAAAAACAGGACACTTCGATTTAAATTTAGGCTATAAAAACTGGGCTTTTGTTACCAATGCCAGTTACACCAGCTTTGGAGATTTAAAAATGGGAAAACATGGTCCTGATGAGTATTTGCGACCCGAATTTGTTTTAGCAACCCCAACGGGTGACGTGATTGTAGAAAATAACGACCCTTTAGTTCAAAAACAAACGGGGTATAATCAGCTCAACTTAATGCAAAAGGTGCGTTATGAGCCTTTAGAAAATTTAAGTTTCGATTTGGGGTTGTTTTATACAACAACTACAGATATCCCAAGGTATGATAGATTGATTAGATATAGAGGAAACACATTACGCTCCGCAGAATGGGATTACGGGCCACAACGTTGGTTTATGTCTAATTTACAGGTTACAAAATTAAGTAGTAACTCTAACTTGTACGATAAGGTAAAAGCAACCTTAGCCTATCAAAACTTTCAAGAAAGCAGAATGGATCGCGATTTTCAATCGGATATTAGAAACATACGAGCGGAAGCTGTTGATGCGTATTCCTTTAATTTAGATTTGGAAAAAAGCTTAAATACTAAAACCCAATTTTTTTATGGATTGGAATACGTTTACAACAAAGTCATGTCTGCTGGTGATGAAGAAAATATTGAAACAGGCATTATAATCCCAACAGTTTCAAGATATCCTAATGGAGCAAGTTGGCAATCGGCAGCAGTATATTCAAGTATAAAATATAAACCAAATACTAAGTTTGTATTTCAGTCGGGTTTGCGTTTTAATCATGTGGTTTCAAAGGCAGATTTCACAGAAAATAACGCCTATTTGAATTTACCTTTTGAGTCCTCAAAGAATGAAGCAAGTGCGCTGACTGGAACCGCAGGAATACGTTGGTCACCAAATAGAATTATGCAATGGAAATTAAACGCATCATCGGCTTTTAGAGCGCCAAATATTGATGATATTGGTAAAGTATTTGATTCCGAACCAGGCTCTGTGGTGGTGCCAAATGAAACTTTAAGACCAGAATATGCTTATGGTGGCGAAGTAGGGTTGAAATTGAATTTTAATGAGAAGGTTATTTTAGATATGAGCACCTATTATACCTATTTAGATAATGCTTTGGTGCGACGGGATTATAATTTAAATGGTGAAACAGAAATTTTGTATGATGGCGAATTAAGTAACGTACAAGCGATACAAAATGCTTCAAAAGCATGGATTTATGGTTTTGAAGTGGGTTTAAAATGGGCTATTTCAAATCAATTAAAATTAACGTCTCAATACAGTATTATTGGTGGTACTGAGGAAGATGAAGGTGTTGAAGTCCCAATCAGGCATGTAGCGCCTTATTTTGGAAACTCACATTTAATTTGGACAGATAAAAATTTAAAGTTTGATTTGTTTGCGGTTTATAATAATGAATTATCCTTTAATCAATTAGCACCCTCCGAAATTGAAAAAGATTATATCTATGCTTTGGATGCCAATGGGAATCCGTATGCACCATCTTGGTACACTGTTAATTTTAGAACACAATATCAAATAAATAAAACCACGACACTTACGGCGAGTTTAGAAAATATAAGCAACCAGCGTTATAAAACCTATTCTTCTGGAATAGCGGCTGCAGGACGGAATTTTATTTTAGCATTAAAATATAGTTTGTAGTGTCATTCCGAGTTACTAAACTAAAATAGCTTTATAAATAAAATAAGTCTTAAATTAGGGCTTGCTGATTTTCTAAAAAAATAGACATAACCAATTATCAATCAAT
>CAXBID010000073.1:0-14936 GCA_963975495.1 uncultured Flavobacteriaceae bacterium
TATTGGTAAAGCGCATGTGGCTTACATTTCATCAGGTAAAGTAATAGGATTGTCAAAATTAAACCGTATTGTTCAGTATTATGCAAAACGCCCCCAAGTTCAAGAGCGTTTAACAAATCAAATAGCCGAAGAACTGAAAACAATTTTACAAACGGATGATGTTGCAGTTATTATAGATGCTAAACACTTATGTGTATCATCAAGGGGTATAAAAGACGACACATCTGCTACGGTAACTACTTATTATGGTGGAGCATTTAATACCCCTGAAAAGATAAGGGAATTACAAAATTATTTAAATAATTAGTATTATGGATTTAATAGAAAAAGCATTAGAATTTGAGAAAACGAAAATGAGATCGCTATCAACCAGCGACCGTGTTAAACTTTCAAGGGAAGCAAAATCATTAATTTTGGATCTTAATAAAATTTATAAAGAAAAGAAAGATGAGTCTATCATGGACTTAATGAAGCGACTTACAAAAATCAAACAAAAAGTTGAAAAACGATTAAAGGGAAAACCATTAACAGCTTAATTTCCTTAAAAGAAAGGAAATATTAAATTTTACTTAATATATCAACATAAAAATCGTATATATCATAGATTTTATTATATTGTGAAATTGTGGAATTATAGTACTTTTTCACACAAATAATTAATTTTAGATTAAAGATTAAAACATTATGGAGATTATTGATAAAGCTCTAGCGTTCGAACAACGCAAGCACACTTTTAAAACAACAAGTGAGCGCATAGAATCGTCTAGAGAGGTTAAAGATTTGATATTGAGTTTAAATACGGTTTATAAGAAAGACAAAGATCCAGAAATTATGGATCTGATGAAACGCTTAACTGTGATTAAGCAAAAAATTGAAAAACGGCTGAAGGGCAGGCCATAAAAAACAAAATGCCCTGAAACCATATGAAAAAAATAATTATAATAGGTGGAAGTAAGGGCATTGGAAAAGCCATAATAGAACAATTGGTTGACTATTGTGCCATAATAAATATTAGTAGAACTTCCCCAAGCACAACACATCAAAACCTAACACATCACGGTTGTGATATTCTTCAAGACGAATTACCAGAAATAGAAGCAGCTGATGCTTTAATTTATTGCCCTGGTAGTATCAATTTAAAACCGATTTCAAGATTAAGTCTAGACGATTTTAAAAACGATTTTGAAATTAATGTCATTGGTGCCGTAAAAGCCATTCAAAAATACCTTCCTTTAATAAAAAATGGCGATAAACCCTCCATCCTTTTATTCAGTACCGTTGCTGCTAAACTAGGTATGCCATTTCATGCTAGTGTTGCTGCTGCAAAATCTGGTGTAGAAGGGTTAGTGAAATCTTTGGGTGCAGAATTAGCCCCCACTGTTCGTGTAAATGCCATTGCTCCAACCGTAACAGATACTGATCTTGCATCTAAATTACTGCGTAATGAAAAGATGATTGAAAATATTACTGAAAGACATCCTTTAAAAAAGTTTTTAGCGCCCAAAGAAGTTGCTGAAATGGCAGAATTTTTAATTTCTGATAAAGCAGCTTCATTGTCAGGTCAGATTTTCGAGATGGACTGTGGTATTGTAAGCTTTAAAATTTAGTAGTTATGAATCCACTAAAAGTATTCGTTTCTACGTTATTTGTCAAGGATTATGAAGCGTCTAAAATTGACGAAGCATCCTTTTACGATATAAAAATCAACACTATAAGTGGTGAGGCCATGAACCTTAATGACTATAAAGATAAATTCATTTTAGTAGTAAATGTGGCTTCAAAATGTGGTTTTACATCACAATACGAAGATTTACAAAAACTATTCGAGCAGTATAAAAACAAGTTAGTCGTTATCGGTGTTCCGTGTAATCAATTTGGTAGTCAAGAACCAGGTCATTCAGATGAAATAAAATCATTTTGCAAACTTAATTACGGCGTAACCTTTCCTATTACAGAAAAAATTAACGTGAAAGGCAAACAGCAACATAAACTCTACAAATGGTTAACAAATAAAGTCAATAATGGAACCAAAAATTCTTCGGTAAAATGGAATTTCCAGAAGTATTTAATTGATAAAAATGGGAAACTGGTAGATTATTATTTTTCATCCACCAATCCTTTAAGTTCAAAAATCACAAATCATATAAAATAAAGCTATGTTCGGATTATTTAAAAAGAAAAGTGAGGTTGAAAAACTTCAAGAGAAGTATGGGAAATTAATGAAGGAATGGCATGCGTTGTCTAGCACAAACCGTTCTGAAAGTGATAAAAAATATGCTGAAGCAGAAGCTATTGCAAAACAAATTGATATACTTAAAGCATGAAATTAGCTAAATACGTAATTGTCTTTCTAATTATCAATTTCGGGGCTTTGGCTATTGGAAGTTGGTTAATGGATGACGGCCCACAAACGGAATGGTACCAAAATTTAAATCAAGCGCCTTGGACGCCTCCAGGTTGGGTTTTTGGTGTGGCTTGGACCACCATAATGCTATGTTTTTCAATTTACATGGCGTATCTGTATAAAGCTAAACCCAATACGAAACTCAAAATCTTATTCCTAATACAGCTTGTACTCAATATTATCTGGAATTATATTTTCTTTAATCAACACTTAATATCTATAGGTTTAATTTGTATTTTCTTACTAACTCTGGTTATTGGGAAATTCCTAATTGATTACAAAGATGAATTAAAAGCAAAAAGCTTACTGGTACTCCCCTACTTTATATGGCTGTGTATTGCCACCTCCCTAAATGCTTATATTTTAATTTATAACTAAACAGATGAAAATTTACCGTTTACATAAAAAGCAAAATCTACCTATCACGGTCAATGAAGCTTGGGACTTTCTATCAGATCCTAAAAACTTAAAAACCATTACACCGGATTATATGGGGTTTAATATCCTATCTGGTGCTGACAGACCCATGTTTGCTGGTCAAATAATTCAATACATAGTAACCCCTGTTTTAGGCATAAAAACAAAGTGGGTAACCGAAATTACGCATGTTGTTAACAAACACTATTTTGTTGATGAGCAGCGTTTTGGACCGTATGCGCTTTGGCATCACAAACACTTTATAAAAGAAATTGAAGGTGGTGTTGAAATGGAAGATATTATAGATTACAAAGTCCCTTTCGGGATTATTGGTCAAATGGTGCATCCCTTTTTAGTGAAACCCATATTAGAAGAAATTTTTAATTATAGAACCAAAAAGTTAGAAGAATTATATGGCACTTATTCTAAAAAATAGATTTCTTTTAAAATGAGAAATTTGAAACCTACTTGAAATTCCGATGTAATCGAAAAACCAAAATTCTAAAAGAGAATGTCTCGATAGAGATTTCCTGATTTTGATATGATTTTTTGACTCGGCTTATCCTGAGTGCAGACGAAGGATTTTGTATTGAGACAAAATGAACATAAAAACAAATATAAATGAGCCAACCCGTAAATATATTTTGGTTTCGTCGTGACTTACGATTGGACGATAACATAGGATTTTTTGAAGCCTTAAAAGGTGATTATCCGGTATTACCTATTTTTATTTTTGATTCTGGGATTTTAGAAAAACTCCCTAAGGATGACGCACGTGTTACTTTTATTTTTGACACGCTTCAAAAAATGCGGAATACATTACAAGACGAATATGACAGTAGTATAGCCATGTTCCATGGAAAACCTAATGCCATTTTCAAAAAATTAATAGAAGATTATAATATAAAATCGGTTTATACCAATCATGATTACGAGCCTTATGCAACCTCGCGTGATAATGAAATAAAAAAATTACTATCAGAACATAACATTGAACTTTTAACTTATAAAGACCAAGTTATATTTGAAAAGAACCAAGTGGTAAAAGGAGATGGAACGCCTTATGTGGTTTACACACCTTATATGAAAGTTTGGAAAGAAAAGTTTAAATCGCATGATTTAGAGATTTTTTACACGAACAGTTATCTTGACAATCTCATTGAACACTCCAGATTACCCAATTTAAGTTTATCAGATATCGGATTTACAAAGTCCGACCAAAAAATTGCTGATTACACTGTTACCCCAACACTTATACAAGAATACGAAGACACCAGAAATTTCCCTGCTGAAGATGCCACATCAAGGCTCGGTCCGCATTTACGCTTTGGTACCGTCAGCATTCGTAAAATGATTAAGAAGGCCATCGCAGAGAAAAACGAGATATTTTGGCAAGAACTTATTTGGCGGGAGTTTTTTATGCAAATCCTCTGGCATTTTCCAAAAACAGCGACTGAAAGTTTTAAATCTAAATACGACCGTATTCAATGGCGGAATAATGAAGGTGAATTTAAAGCCTGGTGTAAAGGTGAAACTGGGTATCCGCTTGTTGATGCAGGTATGCGACAACTTAATGAAACAGGATTTATGCACAACCGCGTCCGTATGTTGGTCGGCAGTTTTTTATGCAAACATCTACTTATAGATTGGCGCTGGGGTGAAGCCTATTTTGCTGAAAAATTACACGATTACGAAATGGCTAGTAATATTGGAAATTGGCAATGGGTTGCTGGTTCTGGTGTTGATGCGGCTCCGTATTTCAGAATATTTAACCCAACAACACAGATACAAAAGTTTGATAAGAATAAAGACTATATAAAGCAATGGGTTCCAGATTTTCAAGAATCTAGCTACCCGGACCCTATAGTTGAGCATAAATTTGCTCGCGAACGTTGTTTAGAAACTTATAAAGGCGCCTTAAATAATTAAAGATTTTTCATTTGGTAAACTAGCATCAACTAATTAATAACATTAACAAGTTAAAGCTTATAAAAAATTTATGTATATTGTATAATACAAAAAATACTAGAGCTTTTAATTATCTTTTCTCTCCTTTATTAACTTGCTCATAAAATGTAGTTAATTAACCATGAGGAATCAATTTTTCATAACGCTTATTATCGTCGGCCTAAACAGTTATGCTCAACAAAATAAATGTTCTCAGTTTAAGACTGGGAAATTCGAATTTAGCGAGCCCAAATACGCCGAGTGGCAAGTTACCAGAACAGACTCCACTCAAATAGAACTAAACACAAAAACAGGTCTAGAGATTTATAATTCAGTGAAATGGGTAAATGATTGTGAATACATTTTAACATGCGATAAGGTTGTAAACCCTACTTCAGCTAATATTGTTGGGGAAGTGTATCATGTAAAAATGACTGAGGTTTACTCCAACAGATATACGTGTATTGCCGTTTCTAAAAATGATGATATCACGTTAAACCTAATGATGATAAAGGTTGAAACGTTCACTAATCAATAAAATCCTTAAATTCTGATTCAAGTAAAAATCACACCTTCTTAGAAGGTGGCTTTGAATAGCCCCTAAAAGGGGCCACTGGGCTTGGTTCAAAAATCAAACTTTTGTTGATTGCCCTCAACCGTTTTCTCTTCTTTCTCTTGATGTTTTACATACTTTCGTATCATTTCCCCATCCAAACCAACTGTGCTCACAAAATAGCCCCTTGCCCAAAAATCATTGCCCCAATAGGGCTGCTGCTTTAGCTTCGGATAGCTCTTGAACAGCTTTATCGCTATCTTAACCTTTAAAACCCCCATTAGTTTTGAGATGGAAACTTTGGGGGCACAGGGACCAACAAATGAATGTGGTCTTCCTGAATGTTCAGTTCATCCACCTCACAGCCTTTCCACTCGCACAACGACCGAATATCCTTTTCGACCAGGGGTTTTACAGCCCCCTTTAATATACGCAACCTGTACTTGGGAACCCAGACTATGTGATAGTCACATTTATATATGACATGGCTAAGTTTCTTATATTTGCCCATAGTACAAATATAGGCATAGCCATAAGAACATGACCACCTGCAAAGCAGGTGGTTTTTTAAGATGAAATAAGAACATGACCACCTGCAAAGCAGGTGGTTTTTTAAGATGAAATAAAATTAATATTTCTTCAATACTTAAAACAATAGGTAATTTTTTGTCTTTTTTAGGCATATAAATTTTATCAGTATTTATTGAGCAAGCAGGATAAAAATATGCAAAATGCTTAAGACCACTTACCATTTGCCTGTGTGTACTAATGGCATAATTTAAGGTGCTTACTGCCCATTCTATATAACGCCTTACATCATTTTCATTAAGATCATCTACAGGTTTTTCACCTATGAAGCGTAAGAATTCAAGTATAAAACCGCCATACGTAGCAATAGTGCTTTTGCTAAACCTTTTAAAAGTTCTAAAAATGCCTATATACTATGGTTTTTTCTTGGTTTAAAGAAGCTAATTCAAACTTAACACCTTTACTATAACGTGGAATTGTATTTTCACTATTATCGCTTAAAAGATGTAAACCACCTTTTCTAATATAATCTTTAATATCCTCTAATCTAACTTCATCATAGTATATATAAAATGTACGATGTGTTTTTGTCCAATGTACACCATTAAATTTTTTTATGTATTCTATAGCTTCAAAGTCATACAGAAATTTAATAGCAATACAGCTTTTGGAATTATGAGTGAAAGGCTCTAATGTAACTGAAGTCATAGTTTCATAAAATTACAATTTATTTATAAAGGTATATAATTCATCTAAACTTTTACTTGTTTACCTACAGAACCTGTTTTACTAGGCATCAATTCATAAATAAAATCAGGGGTTAAACCTGCTTCTTTTCGGTGAGAAACATATAATATGGCTGTGTCGGTTTCTGTGGCAATTTTATTTATCAATGCTACAAATAGTTTTGCGTCAAAATCATCTAACCCATTCGTGGGTTCGTCCAAAATTAGCAATGGTGGTTGTTTTACCATAGCTCTAGCAATTAAAACCAAGCGTTGATAGCCATTGGGCAATGATAAGAAAGGCTGTTTTCGGATATCAAACATTTGTAAAACGTTTAACCATTGATGTGCTATTTTAATTTGAGTATGTGTTGGTGTTTTGTATAATCCGATCGAATCAAAAAAACCAGAAACAATCATGTTTCCAATAGAATCTGAACGTTTAAAACCGCATAGCATGTCAGATGAAAAATAACCAATTTTCTCTTTTATGTCCCAAATACTTTCACCGCTCCCCTTTTTAACACTAAAAAGTGTTATGTCTTGCCCATAAGCTTTTGGGTTATCGCCAAAAATCATACTTAAAATAGTGCTTTTTCCTGAACCATTTGGCCCTATTAATTGCCAAAATTCACCTTTATTAATCTCCCAGTTTATATCTTTTATAATCATTCTGTCTTTATAAGCTACAGTGACATTATTAAATTTAACCAGTGGATTAATTTGGTCTGAAACTGTGCTATAAGATTTAGGTAAGGCTTCCAAAAAAGTTAAGGATTTTTTTTGGTTTAAACTATTCGAGTGGTTAAATTCTACAGGTTTGCCATCCAGTAATTGATATGTTTTATTAATAAACGGAAGGATATCGTCTTTTCGATTTGTGATTTGAATAATTGGTAAGGAGTTGCCTAAATTTGACAAAGCGTCTTTTATGTTAGCTTGTGAAGCTGTATCTAAATTACCAAAAACATTATCTACAATAAGATATTCCGGGTTTTGGGAAATAATATGATTTAATAAGGCTTTTTTTCGTTCGCCTTCAGAAGAATTTTGTAAACTGTTTTTAGTACTGGTAACAACATCAAAACGCCCATGGATATTTTCTTCTTCAATAAAGGTATTCAAAGTTATTTCAGAGAAAAGCCCCCCTTTTAAACTTGAATAACTACTTAAAATTTCACCAGAAATAATATTTTCAATAAGCGCTAACTTATTGTCTTTGTTAGAAATATAAAATGCGGTATGTTTCAGTAAAAGGCTAATATATTTGTTTAACTAAAAGTTTAAGCTATAAGTTATTGGTATGAAACGGTATTAAGCCATCAATAGGTCTGCGTTCAAAATTACCTACAGTAAAGCCCATTTCTTGAGCTACTTCATTTATTTCTTGCTGCGCAAAATAAGCAATGGATCCAGCAAAATGTACGGGAACAGTTTTAAGTTCTTCTTTAAATTGCATTATCATATTAGTTGCAAATAACCGAATCCCTTTTTTTATGAGTTCTATAATATAAACAGAATCTTTGTGTAAAAACATGAATTCAGCAAAATTTGCCAAATATGCATTAGGACTAGGTTGTTTGTATAAATTATATTTTATAAAATCAGCATCCATGTTAAACTTACTACCAAAGGCAATTCTTACGTTTTCTGGCATATGATTAAAATAATAATCTCTAATTAACTGCTTACCATAGTAATTGCCAGAAGCGTCATCCATAAGTGTATAACCTAAAGATTTTACGCGCTGATGTAATTGCTCTCCATCATAATAACTGCAATTTGAACCGGTACCTAAAATACAAACCACTGCAGCTTCTTTAGGGTGATTAATTGTGGAATATACAGCAGCCAAAGTATCTTCATTAACTTCTATTTGCGCATTAACAAATATTTTTTTTAATACACTGTCTAAAAATTGTTTAGCCTTTTCTGTTCCACATCCTGCACCATAAAAAAAGACGTGGGTCACCTTCTCTTTATTAGTCTTTAAATCCTGACTTTTTAAAATTCTTTTAGCAAGTTTTTTTTCGGTAAGAATTGCAGGATTAAGACCTTTAGTGCGAATCTTTTCCAGTAATTTATTTCCATCACTATCTACAGCTATCCAATCGGATTTTGTAGAGCCACTATCAACAATTAAAATCATAATTTTGAAGATAAAAAAAACTCCACAGACTACTGTGCATTTACACAATAACTCTGCGGAGTTATTATATTTATTAGTACATGACAAAAATTAGTTTAGCCTTCATTAAATGATAGTAATGTTACTGAAATTGAGACCTGTCAGGTTTTCAAAACCTGACAGGTCTGAAACAACTAAAAACATAAAACCATTGATAATTAGCAACTTAAAATATATGTTTCAATTTTTGTTATGTACATAGATATTTATTAGATACTATATAGATGCGATATGTTGAGCTAAATCAACTAATTTAGTTGAATAACCAAACTCATTATCATACCAAGATATTAATTTTACAAAGTTATCATTTAATGCCATACTAGCATTAGCATCGAATGTACTGGTTTTTGGCTCAGAAACAAAATCTTGGGATACAACACCTTCCTCAGTATATCCTAAAACACCTTTTAATTCGCCTTCAGAGGCATCTTTTAAAGCCTTTTTCACTTCTTCCCAAGATGCACTTTTTTCTAAACGACACGTTAAATCCACTACAGATACATCAACGGTAGGGATCCTAAAAGCCATACCGGTTAATTTTCCGTTTAATTCAGGAATTACTTTTCCTACTGCTTTTGCTGCTCCTGTTGAAGCAGGAACGATATTGTTTAAAGACGCTCTACCTAATCTATAATCTTTTTTAGAAACACCATCAACAGTTGATTGTGTTGCAGTTGCAGCGTGAACTGTTGTCATTAGCCCTTCAGCAATTCCGAATTTATCGTTAATCACTTTAGCTAATGGTGCTAAACAGTTGGTTGTACAAGAGGCGTTGGATACAATAGTATCACTAGCCGTAATTTGCTTGTGGTTTACACCCATTACAAACATTGGTGCATCAGCAGATGGTGCAGAAATTGCAACCTTTTTAGCTCCAGCTTTAATGTGTTTACCAGCACCTTCTAAGTTTGTAAAGATACCTGTACAATCTAAAACTACCTCTGCTCCAACAGCATCCCATTTTAAATCTTCTGGGTTACGCTCTGCAGTTACTCTTATGGTATTTCCGTTTACTATTAAGTTTCCGTCTTTAGTAGAAATAGTTCCATCAAACTTTCCGTGAACAGAATCAAACTTTAATAAATAAGCTAAATGCTCTACATCTAATAAATCATTAATTCCTACTACTTCAATATCATTTGATCTGGAAGCAGCTACTCTAAAAGCAATTCTACCTATTCTACCAAATCCGTTAATTCCAATTTTTAATTTTGACATATTCTTGTGTATAAATGTTAAGTGCTCATAATGTCTGAGACACGCAATAATTCTAAATTTATTTTTGTTTTACCTTTTATGGCCATTTCTAAAGGTGTTAATTCCATTTTATTACAAATTAAACCCACCATGAAATTGGTTTTTCCTTCTAATAAGGATTCAACAGCTTTAACTCCCATTCTGCTTGCTAAAACACGATCAAAACATGATGGAGAACCACCGCGTTGCATATGACCTAAAACAGATACTCTAACATCATAGCCTTGCATGTTTTCATCCACGTAATCTTTTAGTTCAAAAATATTCTTTCCTATTTTATCACCTTCAGCAACAATAACTATACTTGATGTTTTTCCAGATGTTCTACTTTTATCTAAAGAATCAACAAGTCTGTCCAAACCTAAATCTTCTTCTGGTATTAAAATCTCTTCTGCTCCGCCAGCAATACCCACATTAAGGGCTATATGGCCAACATCGCGCCCCATAACTTCAATAAAAAACAATCTGTTATGGGAACTCGCCGTATCACGGATTTTATCAATGGCATCAACTACAGTATTTAAAGCGGTATCAAATCCAAGTGTATGGGACGTTCCTACAATATCGTTATCAATAGTGCCTGGAATTCCCATAACTGGAAAATCAAATTCCTGATTAAATATTATGGCTCCTGTAAATGAACCATCTCCACCAACTACAACTAAACCATCTATCTCATTTTGTACTAAGTGATCAAAAGCTTTTTGTCTTCCTTCCTTTGTTCTAAACTCTTTGGATCGAGCAGATTTTAAAATGGTGCCGCCTTTATTTAAAATTCCCCTAACGCTTCGGGCATCCATTTGTTTAAAATCGCCTTCTATTAGGCCTTCATATCCGCGGTAAACACCAACGCATTCTATATTATGGTAAGCACATGTTCTAACTACTGAACGAATAGCAGAATTCATTCCCGGGGCATCACCTCCTGAAGTTAAAACAGCTAGTTTTTTTATCGTTTTTGGCATTAATTCCTTATTATTTCACGTAAAATTACTAAACAAAAACTATAAAATCCTAGCATTTGTCATATTTTAATAGCACTTGTTAAACTATAACGTTTTAGTTAATAAAAAAAACTGGTTCTACCACGAATTTAGTGGAAATGGATGGTTTACTGAAACTTCGATTGCTTAGTACACTTTTTAAAAACGCTGTGAACTTTGTGCAAAACTTGGTGCCCTTTGTGGTTAGTTCGGCGATGTTCATTTAACCACAAAGAACTCAAAGGCAAGGCACAAAGGACACGGAGAATGAATCTATCCATTAAAATAAGGGTAGAACCAAAAAACTATTTTACCTCTAAGGTATTAAGGAATTAACTCTAAGAGTCTGTTTTGAGAATTTTAATTTTGTGAAGTTGTTTTATGGGTAATAAAGTTGGGTAATGCATCTTCTTCTGTATCTGGCTCCTTTTCAAGTATTTCATCACCACTCGTTTCCTGTTTTTTGAAGAAATTTTGAATTAACTCCTTAAAAGTATCAAAATCCACATTATAAGAAAGTCCTAAACCTTGTGTATAACCAATAGCTTCCCCAAAGTTTCTAATACTATTTTCTCTGTTAAACACTTTTGCTGTTAAAGTACCTTCTTCATTTAGTAGAAAGCTAATTTCCACATCCCCGGCAACAACAGTTTCGCTGGCGCCTGCTCCACCAACGGGCACACCCACTTTACCATTAATTAGCACGTGATCACTTATTTGTGTTTGTAATGTAAGTCCGAATCTATCATCGGTTTGGTAATCTGGTCTATTTTGTCCAGCTTCATAGTTTAAGCCTATATTAAGTTTTCCATCTGTGTTGGAAAAAAAGCCATTAAGTATCCCATTAAGTCGTTCTGCAATAGTACCTGAAACATTTAAATCTACAAGGCCTCTATTTTGAAATGAACCGCCTGTTGCTAAAAAGTATAAAGCTTGATTGCCTCTTTCGTCTTCAGATTCTAATCTATATTGTAACTCCGATTTAATAGCAGAATTTACATTTGGGAAATCAAAAGTAAACTCGGGATCAAATTGTTCCAAATTACCTGTTAATGCAATATTTAATTCCACAGGAATACTTCTATTTATGGGGTTATCCAATAAAGGTGAAGGATTTGCCTGCGTTTTATATATGGCATTCATTCTAATTATAGCATTTAAAGGATCGCCTTCCCAAGCTATTGTTCCACCAGGTTCAACAATAAACTCTTTTTGGACCAAGCCACCATAGGCAAAATTATAAACGCCTTCAAAAACCGAGAAATCCCCCCACATATTAAATTTACCATTGGTATTAATTTCTATTAATAAACCACCTCGACCCCGACCTTTTAATGAATGCCCTGTATTTTTATCAATTATAATTTCTACTTCAGCATCCTCTGTTAAATCTAGATCAAAATTTAATTCAAGCCCTTTAATATCATTTATAATGAATTCCTTACCGTTTACCCTGGCTTCCTTTTCTTCTTTTGTTATAAAATGGATATATGAATTGTCTCCAAAAGATTCTGAATCGTTAATTGGTATTTTAAATACAGTACCTGATTTTGTTTCAGCTGTAACACTTATAACGAGCTCTTCTGTGGGTCCAGAAATATTTGCAATGCCGCCTATAAAACCTGTTCCATAAAATAGTGCATCATCAGTTTCTTTGGTGTCTAAAACCAATAACCGAGATGCGCTTAAATCTAAATCTAAACTCCAATTTGAAAAGTTTATATGACTTATAGAACCATTTAATTCCCCTTTGGATCTATACTTAGTATCTGTTAATTTAATTTTGTTAAAAATAAAACTCTGGTCTTTTAGTGTAACGGATGCTTTATCGTTAAAATCACAATTAATATTCAAATACGGAATACCCAATCCGGATTTATTTAATGTTAATTTTCCATCCATATCTGGTTGCCTTAAATCGCCAGTTACTTTTACATTACCCGTGGCATCTCCCCTAATTTTATCTAAAACCCCATCAAGTAAAGGGTTTAAGGGTGATAAACTAAATTTATTAAAATCTAGATTTACATCTATTTTTGAATTATTTCTTGACACATCTATATCACCTTTTGCAATAAAAGATTTTAGGTCATCATTTTTTATTGTAACATTTATATTATAATTCGTTAAGTTTTCGTTACCAACTATTGCTGCGTCAAAAGAGCCTAAAAGAAAATCATTTACTTTAAAATCGTCAATAACTATTGTGGAATTTGGCAAATAAACGCCGTTTTTCTGTAAAACATCCAATTTGCCATTTACATTTCCTGCCAACGATAAACTATCAATATCTGGTGTTATTTTAGATAAATCAACATTTTTAAAATTAAGTTTTAAATCTTTTTGGGTAGAGTCTTTAATAAACCCTGATAATTTAATCTCTTCATTTTCATGATTTATTTTAAACCCATCAATACTAAACGAGGTTAAATCTTTACTGAATGAGATTTTATTTAATCTATCTTGATTTTCATTTATATACCATTGGTAGTCTTTAATTGTAAAATCAGATTTTTTAAACCCGATAACCGATTTGTTTTCTTCATTTATGGTATGATAAAAACTTAAATTAAAATTGTCGTTGTTTCGTTTTCCGCCATTAAACTCCGAACGCATAAACAAGGTATCGTTTACTGTTACGTTAATAAGGCTAAATTTAGAAACGTTATAGTATTTAGTATTCAAGCTATCTAACTCTAAATAGGTGTTAAACAGCGGATTACTATTATCTACTTGTAGCTCTATATTATTTGCAAAATTGTCAATATATTTAATTTCCGGTGATTTAAAAGTAAGCCTAAACTTACGCTCATCGGTTTCTACCCGCCCTCGGATGAATGTGTTTTTCCCTAATTCGATTTCAGGGAACATCACTTCAATAATTTTATTATAAATTTTGAAATTGAAATCGATACTCTGATTGGTTGCTACTTTATGCGGAATGTAATTTGTGTAAATATGGCCTAGGGAGTTTTCAAAAAGCTTCTTTAAATCGTTAAAACGAAACCGCCCTTTTAAATCGCCTTCAATAATATCGGGAGAATTAATCGCTATATATCGCATATCATCTTCAAACCTTGATGAAATATCAAACTCTTCAAAATAATAGGTATCATTTTCATTTTTATAAGATGTTCTTCTAAATGAAATTTTACCATAAGCATCATCAAAACTACTGGCATTCATATTCATTTTTACGGTACTTTCAAAAATTGAAATACTATCCTTTTTAACAAAATTCAATGCATTTAAATTGGCATAATCTACTTTTGCCTCAAAATCATATTTGTTTATAGCTTCAGAGAAATCTATGAGCCCCGTAAAATTGAGTTTTAAATTTTTATCGTTTGAAATTAAGTTACCATCAAAAATATTATTTCTAATATTCCCTGCAACTTTTATATCTGAGTAATTATAGTTGTTATAAACCAGCTCAAAAACATCTCCCTTAACTTGTGTGTCAATTGTTTTAGTAACAAATCCTTTACCATCAACATCAAAATTCAAGGATGCTATTCCTACATTTGGGTCATTTAAAAAAGTTCCGAAATCAAATTCCTCAAATATGACCTTTCCTTTGTAAGCCGCATTATCAATATCATTTATTTTGTTTATCTCCAAACTAGAATCTAAAAAACCTAAGTCGGTATTTATTTTAATATCTGCAATAACTTTGGAAGATGTTACTTGCGAACTTCCTACAATAGTAAACTTGCCCAATCTATCAAAAGAGCTTGGTATGACTTCGCCCAAAACATTTGGCAATAACCCTTTTAAATCTTTGTAGGTTGAGGAAAGGTTTGAAAAATTACCATTCATGTAAAAGTTATCCTCTTCGGCACTAAATAAATTTTTAAAACTTATATCGCCGTAAATTTTGGTGTTTGTGCTTGTAGTTTGGAGATAAACAAAATAAATGATATTGATAATG
>CAXBID010000074.1:0-14866 GCA_963975495.1 uncultured Flavobacteriaceae bacterium
AAGAATATTTTGTATTACGATTGGCTAAATAGTACATACACTATCTAATCTGTTGAACTTTTTAAGATTTTAGCATCACAAAACTGCAACTTTAGAGTGAAATCAATACGATGAATTACGTATATTTAGAATAGGATATGTGAAAACTGTGATTGAAGCTGATTTTTTTTAGCTTCTAATTTTTGAAGAAATTTTTGATGTGCTTCAGATTTTAAATTGAAAGGTTTATGCAGAAGTCCTTTTTGAATACTATCAACGTCATCCATGGTTTTTAAAGCTGTATCGGAAACCCATACCCATTTAAACCGCTCCCAAATGTAATTGATTGCTGTTTGATTGGGATGAATCATATCCTCCGCATAAAAACGATAATCACGAAGTTCGTCCATCATAATTTCATAAGATGGGAAATAGAAGGAATTACGATTTTTGATTGACGATTTTTGATTTAGCAACTGGTGTATTCCAGTTATTAAATGTGCCTTACTTTGGGCATTTTCAATAAAACCATCTTTTAAATGGCGTACAGGTGACACTGTAAAAATTATAGATGCCTTTGAATTTACATTAGCAATTTGAGTGCCTATATTTTTAAGGGATTGAATGATTTCATCAATACCCAATAATTCTTTTTTAAATTGTTTTTGCGGTACTTTATGGCAATTGGTAACTATTTTATTGTTTTCTAAAAGCTTATAAATCCATGTAGTTCCTAAAGTGATAATAATATGTGTGGATTGGTGGATTTGTTTATGAGTGAACTTGATTTGCTCATTTAAGTCATTAAGCAAATCTTCTTTTGACGTATTACTAAGTTTTGAGTGTGCATCAAAACAATGCCATTGTTCATTATTAAAAAAGATATCCTTTTCTGAATATTGCTTTTGATTTATGGCATTTTCAACCAACGTTTCAATTGCTTTGGGGTGAAAAAGTATTCCAAACGGATTTTGAAGATTCTGAAACTTAAAATAATCTAACTTTTTTCCAATATTATCTGAAAAACAAGAACCCAATAAAAATATATTAGAATCGTAGTCTATTTGGTTTTTAGACTGTTTTTCTAACGATATTTTTGTTTGTAAATCCATATAAATCTCACAAATATTTCTCGCAAAGGCGCTAAGGCGCAAAGACAGGACGCTATAATTTGTTAACTATTCTTGTTATACCTGTTTTTATAAGAGGACTGTTGAAATTCACTAATAAACCCAATTTTAATCCTGAAAGCTTTAAATACGTTAGCAATTGTTTAGGATAAACTGGATGAATTTCTATAACAGATTTTATTTCAATTATAACTTTATTCTCAACTATTAAATCTGTTCTAAACCCTAAACCTAATTTACTATTTTTCCAAAATACTGGTAATGCTTTCTGTCTTTCTACTTTTAGCCCCTCATTAATGAGCTCAAAACATAAAATTTCTTCATATACAGATTCTAAAAGACCAGGACCCCAACTCGACATGAATATGATAACATTTATCTACAATAACAGATGAGATTTCATTTTCATTCATAATCAAAACTTTGCGTCTCTGCGCCTTTGCGAGCCTATTTTAAATAATCCTTCGCAGCCTCTATAGCTTCTTCAATCCCAGCAGGATTCTTACCTCCCGCAGTAGCAAAAAATGGTTGTCCGCCACCACCACCTTGAATAAACTTTCCAAGTTCACGAACTACTTGTCCTGCATTTAAACCTTTGCTAGCCACTAATTCTTTTGAAATATAACATGATAACAATGCTTTTCCATCTTGCTCGGCAGCAAATAGCAGGAATAAATTATCGAACTGACTTCCCAATTCGAAAGCCACATCTTTTAATCCACTAGCATCTAAATCGAGTTTTTTTGCTAAAAATTGAATACCATTAATTTCGGTCAATTCATTTTTAAGTTCGCTTTTTATATTTTTTGCTTTGCCCTTTAATAAAGTTTCAATTTGCTTTTTAAGATTCGTGTTTTCTTCTTGTAAACTTTGTAACGCTTTTACAGGTTCCTGGGCATTATTAAGTAAATCCTTCATTTCAAAATAAGCCCGATTGTTTTCAAAGTAAAAATCTTTTACCGTATCATTTGTAATAGCTTCTATACGTCTAATTCCTGCCGCAACTGCACCTTCAGAAACTATCTTAAAATGCCAAATATCAGCCGTATTTTTTACATGTGTACCTCCACAAAGTTCAATAGATTGACCAAAACGAATAGCACGAACCGTATCGCCATACTTTTCCCCAAATAAACTTATAGCACCTTCGGCAATAGCTTCTTCTTTTGGGATATTTCGCTTTTCAACAATTGGCAATTTTCCATCAATTCTTCTATTTACAAAGTTTTCAACATCCCGCAATTCTTCTGAAGTTAATTTTGAGAAATGTGAAAAATCGAATCGTAAATATTTCGAGTGTACCGCAGATCCTTTTTGCTCAACATGTGTACCCAAAACTTCACGTAACGCCTGATGCAATAAATGTGTTGCTGTATGATTACATTCGGTTCTATGACGTTGTTTAGCATCAACCACCGCTTTAAAAGTTTCGTTTAAATGCTTCGGTAAATTTTTTGTGAAATGAATAATTACATTACTTTCCTTTTTGGTATCAAGTATATAAACCACATCACCATGCGTGTCTTCCAAATAGCCCTTATCGCCTACTTGTCCACCGCCTTCAGGGTAAAACGGTGTTAAGTTAAACACAAGCTGATACATGTCGCCATCTTTTTTCGAGGTTACTTTTCTGTATCGGGTTACTTTCACATCGGCTTCTAAAGTATCATATCCTATAAATTCTTCATCTACATCATCAGCCAAAATCGTCCAATCGTCAGTGGACATTTCACTTGCTGCACGTGAACGGTTTTTTTGTTTTTGTAGTTCTTCTTTAAAACCTTTTTCATCTAATTTCAATGCTTTTTCTGAAAGAATTAAAGCCGTTAAATCTATGGGAAAACCATACGTATCATAAAGTTCAAAAGCTTTTTCACCTGAAACAGTATCGCCTTTGGTTTCTTCAACAATTCTATTCAACAAAACTAAACCTTGGTCTAAAGTTCGTAAAAACGATTGCTCTTCTTCTTTAATTACATTTTCAATAAGTTGTTTTTGAGCTTTTAATTCGGGAAAAGCAGTTCCCATTTTCTTACTCAATACCTCAACCAATCTATAAATAAAGGGTTCTTTTTTATCTAAAAATGTGAATCCGTAACGTATAGCACGACGTAAAATGCGTCGTATTACATATCCCGCTCCAGTATTACTCGGCAACTGCCCATCAGCAATTGAGAAGGCCACCGCACGAACATGATCGGAAATTACTCGAATGGCAATATCTATCTCATCATTTTTACCATAATTTTTATTTGAAATAGTTTCAATTTCTCGAATTATGGGTGTAAACACATCGGTATCATAATTGGATTGCACGCCTTGTAAAACCATACACAAACGCTCAAAGCCCATACCGGTATCAATGTGTTTATCTGGTAAGTTTTCAAGACTACCATTGGCTTTTCGGTTGTATTGCATAAACACCAAATTCCAAATTTCAACCACTTGAGGGTGGTCTTTATTCACTAAATCTTTACCAGAAATTTTGACTTTTTCTTCCTCAGAACGAATATCGACATGGATTTCGCTGCATGGGCCACAGGGGCCTTGGTCGCCCATTTCCCAGAAATTATCCTTTTTATTACCTTTTAAGATGCGATCTTCATCAATTAATGCTTTCCAAAAATTGTAGGCTTCCGTATCCATAGGGATATCATCACCTTTATCACCTTCAAAAACGGTTACATATAAAATGTTCTTATCTATGCCGTAAACTTCAGTCAATAACTCCCAAGCCCAAGCTATAGCCTCTTTTTTAAAATAATCGCCAAAACTCCAATTTCCTAACATTTCAAACAAGGTATGATGGTAGGTATCATACCCAACTTCCTCTAAATCATTATGCTTACCGGATACACGCAGGCATTTTTGAGAATCTGCGATACGGCTATTCTTGGGTTGTGCGTTACCTAAAAAATACTCTTTAAAGGGTGCCATACCAGAATTTACAAACATTAAAGTGGGGTCGTCTTTTAAAACCATTGGTGCCGACTGCACAATGGCATGTTTCTTTTCTTCAAAAAAACTTAAAAATTTAGAGCGTATATCTTGTGACTTCATGTACTTTTAATGCTAATGTTATTTCTGTTAAATGACTATTAATGCAAAACAATTTTTATATTTACGCTGCAAATTTATTTTAAATTAAGAACAGCGTGAACCTATAAACTAATAAATTAAAAAAGAATAACAATTTTTTGTAGGTTTGTTCGTTCGCATCTGTTTATAAGACATTAAAAAACATCTTTAATTTTCAGCAAAAATACTATAATTTAGGTAATGAGTAAGGTAAAATATTATTACGATTCTGAATCGCTTTCCTATAAAAAAATAGAGCGAAAAAAAAGAAACACATTTAAGTATGCTTCCGTGTTTCTTTTGGCATCAGCTTTGTTTGGTTTTTTGTTTGTATCCATTGCCGGACAATATGTTGAATCTCCTAAAGAAAAAGCACTAAATCGTGAACTACAGCACATGCAATTTCAGTTTGAAATTTTAAATAAAAAAATGGAAGAGGCTGAAACTGTTTTAGCTAACGTTGCAGATAGGGACAATAATATTTACCGTGTTTATTTTGAAGCGAACCCCATACCAGAGGAACAACGAAAGGCTGGTTTTGGAGGTATAAATCGATATAAGGATATTGAAGGGTTTGATAACTCAAAGCTTATTATTGAAAGTAACAAACGTTTAGATATTCTTCAAAAACAAATAGTAGTACAATCTAAATCGCTTGATGAAATTGCTATTCTTGCAGAAGAAAAAGAAAAACTACTAACCGCAATACCAGCCATACAACCTGTAAGTAATGAGGATTTAACACGAATGGCATCGGGCTACGGTATGCGATCGGATCCTTTCACCAAAGCTCGAAAAATGCATTGGGGCATGGATTTTACTGCACCAAGAGGCACGCCAATTTATGCTAGTGGAGACGGTGTTGTGGTTCGAGCTGATTCTAGAGCAAGCGGTTATGGGAAACACATTAGAATAGACCATGGTTTTGGTTACGTTAGTTTATATGCCCATTTATACAAATATAACGTTAGGAAAAACCAAAAGGTTAAACGTGGTGATTTAATAGGTTTTGTAGGTAGTACAGGGCGCTCTGAAGCACCCCATTTACACTATGAAATATCTAAGGATGGTAACCGTATTAACCCCATAAATTTCTACTATGGAAGTTTATCAGCCGAAGAGTTCAATACATTATTAGAGCATGCTTCATTAGAAAATCAATCATTAGATTAATGTATATAGATTTACCAGAAAAACGATATTATGCCATTGGGGAAGTTGCCAAAGCTTTCAACGTGAATACCTCTTTAATTCGTTTTTGGGAAAAGGAGTTTGATGTATTAAAACCGAAAAAAAACGCAAAAGGTAACCGTAAGTTTACACCAGAAGATATTAAAAACCTTAAATTTATATATCATTTGGTAAAAGAACGTGGTTTTACTTTGGAAGGTGCAAAAACGCATTTAAGGGAAGAAAAAAAAGAAGCTTTAAGTAACTTTGAAATTGTTAGCAAACTTGAAGATATTAAAAATCAACTCATTAAAATAAAGGAGCATCTTTAAACAAGTTTTGGATTTCTAAAACTTGTTTTATTTTTTTAGTTTTTCAAAATAAGTAACTTTTTAAAAGAAAAGGTGTCTAACCAATAACAATTAATACAAACTATATTAAACTAACACATTATGAAAAAATTTTTACCATTAATTATTATAGGAATAATAGTAATTGGATTATACTCTTGGGGAAAAAGCTTTAATAATACTGCTGTAAACCTCAATGAAAATGTTAAGGAAGCTTGGGGAAATGTGCAAACCTCTTATCAACGCAGAAATGACCTTATTGGAAACTTAGTAAATACTGTTAAAGGTGCTGCAGATTTTGAAAAAAGCACTTTAGAAGCTGTAATTAATGCAAGAGCAAAAGCAACATCTATCTCAATTGATCCTTCCAATATTACTCCAGAACAATTGGCTCAATTCAACCAAGCGCAAAGTGGTTTAAGTGGTGCTTTAAAAAGTTTACTCGTTACTGTCGAACGTTACCCAGAACTAAAGGCAAATCAAAATTTCCTAAAACTGCAAGACGAACTTACTAGTACTGAAAACACTATTCAAACTGCAAGAACAAGGTATAACGAAAAAATAAAACCTTACAATGTACATGTAAATACGTTCCCCAACACCTTATTAGCTGGAATTTTAAATTTTGATGAAAAACCATATTTTGATTCTGAAGCTGGGGCTGATAAACCTGTTGATGTAGAATTTGACTTTAACTAAAAAACTATGTCAAAAGTAGAAGATTTTCTTTCTAAAGCAGAGGAAGATGAGATCATTGAGGCCATAAGAATAGCTGAATTAAATACGTCTGGCGAAATACGTGTACATATTGAAAAAACATCAAAAATTGATGCTTTTGACCGTGCCTTAGAAGTGTTTCACTATTTAAAGATGGATAACACCAAAGAACAAAATGGTGTACTTATTTATGTTGCTGTTGAAGATAAGACTTTTGTGATTTATGGAGACAAAGGTATTAATGATGTGGTTCCTAAAGATTTTTGGGACAGCACTAAAAATATTATGCAGTCTCATTTTAAATCAAGTAATTTCAAACAAGGTCTTGTTGACGGTATTTTAAAAGCAGGAAAAGAATTAGAAAAACATTTTCCATGGGAAAAAGGAGATGTAAACGAGCTATCAGATGAAATTTCAAAAGGCTAATTCTAACATGTTAAAATCTGTTTTCAAAATTGAATCATCAAAAAAGTTACGAGCCTTATTACTAAGTTTATGTTTTGGGCTTTTATCAACCAATATTACTTTTGCCCAATTTGATATTCCATCAATTCCTAAAGATCAAACTAGCGTTTACGATTATAATAAGCTATTATCAAATTCTGAAAAATCTACGCTTGAAAATAAACTTATTAAATACTCAGACACCACATCTACTCAAATTGTTGTAGTTATTATAAGTACAACAAAAGGAGAAAACATTGGTCTATTAACACCAAGATGGGCTCAAAAATGGGGTATTGGTCAAGCTAAAGAAGATAATGGTGTTTTTATTTTATTGGCTGAAGATGATAGAAAAATATGGATTTCTCCAGGTTATGGCGTTGAAGATAGGTTAACAGCTGGTATTGTTGGAGAAATTACCAGAAACGTTATTATTCCAGAATTCAAAAAAGGTAATTACTATCAAGGTTTGAATCAAGGTGTAGATGCTATTTTTGAGGTTTTAACTGGTGCTTACCAAGGCACTAGAAAATCATCAAACAAAAATGAGCCCCCTATTGGTTTTATATTTATTCTCATTTTTATATTTATCATTATTCTTATTTCTATTTCAAAAAACAAACGCGGAGGTGGAAATGGAAAAGGTGGTCATAGAAATAGTGGTTTTGACATTTGGGATGCCATTATATTAAGTAACATGGGGCGAGGCAGTTATGGGGGTCGTTCATCAGGCAGCGGTTGGGGCGGAAGCTCTGGTGGCGGAGGCTTCGGTGGTGGTTTTGGTGGCGGTGGTTTCTCTGGAGGAGGTGCTGGTGGAAGTTGGTAATTCAGTTTTAAGTCTCAGTCGCGGTCGCAGTTTTCAGTACTAACTTCTTCTATAGCTTTATATTAAAAAGAATATCAAAAAATCGTTTTTATTTCTTTGTTTTTGGATTATTATTTTTTCTTCATGTAAATCGAATACACAAGGTAACTTCAGGTCAAATCAAAATGTTGTTCAAGATTATGCTTTGTTATTTTCAAACGCTGAAAAAGATTCATTATCACAAAAAATTATTAATTACGAAGCTTCTTCAACTAACGAAATTTTTGTTTACACAATCGATTCATTACCCGAGAACACTTCTGCTTTAGACCATGCAACAAACATAGCTGAAGGTTTAGGTGTTGGTAAAAAAGAAAAAGATAACGGTCTTTTAATTCTTATTTCAAAATATGATAGACAACTTGCCATAGCCACTGGAAAAGGCACCGAAAAAATAATTACCAATTACATGAGTCAAGTTATTCATAGACAGTACCATTGTTCCTGAATTTAAAAAAGGAGACTATTTTAATGGTATTAATAATGCTTTGGATAGCTTAATTGTTAAATGGAATTAACACAATTTACTTTTTTCGCATATAAACACTTATAGGCACTCCTGTAAAATCAAAATGTTCACGTAGTTTGTTTTCTAAAAACCGCTTGTAAGGGTCTTTTACGTATTGTGGAAGATTACAGAAAAAGGCAAACTGTGGTTGTGGTGTTGGCAGTTGCATAATGTATTTAATTTTAACATATTTCGCCTTGTATGCTGGTGGTGGATAGTTTTCAATTATAGGTAATAAAACATCATTTAGCTTACTCGTCTTTATTTTTTTAGTACGATTTTTATAAACCTCAACAGCCGTTTCTATCGCTTTAAAAATACGTTGTTTAGTAAGTACGGAAATGAATATAACTGGAACATCAGTAAAAGGTTCCATTTGTTGTTTTATGGCTTTCTCGTATTCCTTTACAGATTTATGGTCTTTCTCAACCAAATCCCATTTGTTTACAAGAATTACTATGCCTTTTCTATTGCGCTCTGCTAACCAAAATATATTTTGCACTTGCCCATCAAAACCACGGGTGGCATCTAAAACAATTAAACAAACATCAGCATGTTCAATAGCTCGAACACTGCGCATTACCGAGTAAAATTCTAAATCTTCTTTTACTTTGGATTTTCTTCGGATACCGGCAGTATCAACCAAATTAAATTCAAAACCAAAGCGGTTATACTTTGTATCAATAGCGTCACGCGTGGTACCTGCAATATCAGTTACAATGTACCTGTCTTTACCAATAAGCGCATTTATAAATGACGATTTTCCTGCATTCGGGCGACCAACTACCGCAAACCTTGGTAACTCATCTTCTTCAACCTCTTCTTTTTCCGGTAAAGCTTCAACGAGTGCATCAAGTAGTTCTCCTGTACCACTTCCGTTTATACTTGCAATGGTATAATAATCGCCTAAGCCTAATGAATAAAATTCTACTGCATCTTTAGCACGTGTTCCGTTATCAACTTTATTAACCACTAAAAATACGGGTTTATTCACTTTACGTAACAACGCAGCAACATCTTCGTCCATTCCTGTAACGCCGTCCTCAACATCAACCATAAAAATTATGGCATCGGCTTCATCAATGGCCAATTCTACTTGTTTATCAATTTCAGCTTCAAAAACATCATCGCTTCCTAAAACATAACCACCAGTATCTATTAAAGAAAACTCTTTACCGTTCCAGTCACTTTTACCATAATGACGGTCTCTAGTAACGCCGCTTACCGCATCAACAATGGCTTCTCTTCGTTGTATTAAACGATTGAAAAACGTTGATTTCCCTACATTTGGTCTCCCTACTATGGCTACTATATTACTCATAATCCTTAAATTGTATTCTAAAGCCCTATAATCGAAGCTTTTATAATTTCTATCCGAAATATTTTGCAAAAATAGAAAATATAAACAACGCACAACCCTTTTTTAGTAAAGATTGAAATTATTTAGTTTTTGAAGAAAAAGTAGTAATTTGACAGCACCAAACTAAACCCTATGCCAACTGCTAACGACATTGTTTTAAGACCACGATTTAAAATGGAACTTAACGTTAATAATGAAACTATTTTAAAGACTTTTGAATTGGAAAAAAAAGCGCAATCTGATTTTATTGTTAGTAGAATAGACGATCATGTTTTTATTAAATTCCCAAAGGAAAAACAACACTTTTGGTCGCCTCAACTCCATTTGGAAATTAATGAAATTGATAAAGACTCATCGCTACTTCATGGTTTATTTGGACCAAACCCCACCGTTTGGACGCTTTTTATGTTTCTCCATTTTATGGTAGCTGGTTTGTTTATTGCTTTTGGTATTTGGGCGTACACAAATTGGTCTTTAAAAACCACTTATGCCATTCAATTAAGCTTCATGCTGTTGATGGTCATTATTTGGATAGCACTTTACTTTGCTGGGAGCATTGGTAAAGGCTCAAGTAAAAAAGAAATGCATGAATTGTATGATTTTATGAATAGAATTCTGGATAACCTAGATTAGATTTAATAGACTAAAAACCTAGCTTGTATCCTGCAAGGTCTTATTTTGACCTTGTATTAGAATCCAACAAAATAAAACCTACAAGGTTGTCAAAACCTTGCCGGTTTATCACTATTTTTTGTAATCAGCTATATTTATAAATCGAACTCAAATAAATAAAAAAGCTCTAATTGAATAAACCAACCAAAGCTTTTTAAAAACTAACTAACTCAATAAACTTGTAATGAAATATTCAATGCAAATATACCTTACTTGTTTTAACTAAATGTTAGTTAATTAATAAGTGAACATTAATATTTTTTATTTATTATATCCAAAACGCCTTAATTGTTTTTGATTACTACGCCAATTTTTATTTACCTTAACATAAAGTTCTAAATGGATTTGTTTTCCAAAAAAGGTTTCCAAATCTTTTCGAGCCTCAACGCCTACTCGCTTTAAAGCACTTCCTTTATGCCCTATAATAATGCCTTTCTGGGTTTCGCGTTCCACCATGATTACAGACCGAATTCTAATAATTTTTTCTTCTTCAAAAAATTCTTCGGTATCAACCTCAACGGCATAAGGAATTTCCTTTTTATAATGAATTAGAATTTTTTCGAGAATAGTTTCATTAATAAAAAAACGTTCAGGCTTATCCGTTAATTGATCCTTGGGATAAAACGGTGGTGATTCTGGAAGTAATTCTATAATACGACTAAAAATTTCTTTTACGTTGAAACCTTCAAGTGCAGAAACCGGAAAAATTTCAGCATTTGATACTTTTTTAGCCCACAATTGTACTTGGGTTTCCAATTGCTCTTGGTCTGATTTATCAATTTTATTTAAAAGCAATAAAACTGGGATTTTAGAACTGGTGATTTTTTTAAAAAAAGCTTCATCCTTTAAATTTTCCTCGCCAATCTCCACCATATAAATCAAAATATCGGCATCTTCAAAAGCAGATTTCACAAAACCCATCATAGATTCCTGTAACTCATACGCTGGTTTTATGATTCCTGGCGTATCACTTAATACGACCTGAAAATCATCACCATTTACAATGCCCAAAATTCTATGACGCGTAGTTTGCGCTTTAGAAGTAATGATGGATAGTTTTTCACCAATAAAAGCATTCATTAATGTAGATTTTCCAACATTAGGATTTCCTATAATATTTACAAAACCTGCTTTGTGGTTCATTTTTTTTTTAATTTGATTAAGGGTACAAATTTACGACCTTATTTTTTGTGTTCTAGTTATACTTAAAAACAAAAAACAGGAAGCATTGCTTCCTGTTTTTTTATATTATGATTTGTTGAAATTATTTAACAATTTCCAATAATTCTACTTCAAAAACCAAAGGGGAAAATGGTTTAATTACGCCACCTGGACGCGGCGTAGCACCATATGCTAAATCCTGAGGTATAAAGAATTTGTATTTAGACCCTACAGACATTAATTGTAACCCTTCTGTCCAACCTGGAATTACTTGCCCTACGCCAAATTGGGATGGCTCTCCCCTATCAACAGAACTATCAAATACAGTTCCATCAGCTAATGTACCATGATAGTGTACTTTTACTGTTGAATCTGGAGTTGGTTTTTCACCTGTTCCTTCTTTCATAACAATGTACTGTAATCCGCTTTCAGTAATTTCAACACCCTCTTTAGTTGTGTTTTCCTCTAAAAACTTCTCACCAGCAGCTTTTACATCTCCAAATTCATCTTCAGCTTTTTTAGCCGCTTCCTCTTGTTTCTTCTTCATATCTTCCTCTTGTTTCTTTTGGAAGTATGATTGAATTATTTGCTGAACTTTATCGTCTGCTATCAAAATATCAGTAGAATCCATAGCATTAAAAAATCCTTGCTTTATTAGTTCAAGATCACCTTCATCAAAGCTTGTTTTTAAATTCTGCTTTAATCCAGAAGCCATATTTAAACCTATAGCATAACTTACAGAATCAATTTCTGTTTTTAATGCCTTTTTTGAAATACCATTATTATTGCATGATGACATCGTTACAATCACCAGAGCTAAACTTAAAACTTTAATTATTTTCATGTGTTTAATTTAAATTATTTTGATGCCAAAAATAAGAAATTTAAAATAGGTACACAAAGTAAGTGCCAATACTATTTTAAGAGAATTACCG
Organism: uncultured Flavobacteriaceae bacterium; assembly: GCA_963975495.1. GTDB lineage: Bacteria > Bacteroidota > Bacteroidia > Flavobacteriales > Flavobacteriaceae > CAXBID01. The sequence goes on from CAXBID010000074.1 coordinate 12,370, forward strand.
GTTTACTCTCACATAGTTATCTGCCTTAATCCATAAAAGCGGAAATCTTATGGGCATATTCCTAATAACTTCTTGTTTTTTCATCCCAGAAGGCAACGATTTCCATAACTCTAGATAAGAATCTTTATTTAAAGCTAGTCCGACAAATAATAATGAAGGGTGTTTTGCAGGCCATTCATCCCAATACATCACATCTTGTTTATAAGGCCATTTGTTTTTATCTTTTATGTACGGATATAGAAATGAAAGACCGAGTGACATACCCTTATTATCGACTGTTATGTAGGTAAACAAATTATCTTCAGGTGTTGTAAGCATTTGACATAAAGCTGACATGACATCCAAATTAAATAACGAATAGCCATAAGGTTTTGTTCTCGATAGTTCTTTTGGAAAACTACCGTCTTTATCCATTTGATTTGGCAATAAATCGTTTTTGTACATCGTTCTACAATACGTTTTTATTTCTTCATCATTAGTTAATTCTGCAAAAACAGCCACTTGCATTGCCCAACACACACTGTGGTTATTTCCATTATCGCGTTCTGCAATCCCAAAAGGATGAGTTGTTAACCATTTTAAATAGCTTTCAAACCATTTTTTAATCGTTTTTATATCTTTTTTTGAAATTGCTTTAGAGTTCTCAACTGCTTTCACAGCTAGTGCAACTTCCATTAAATGAATGGTATCAATAATACCAATACCTCTTCCTGTAACTCTTCCCATAATGGCTTGACCATGCATTAGATTTGGGTTCATTTTGGTTTTCTTATTTATAAACCAAGCTTGCAAATGAGGCGCCAACTGTTTTACATAATCTTCATTTTTAGTTATTATGTATGCCGAGGCCAAAGCACCAGAAATCTGGCTAAATTGAATCATAACTTTCCGATGAGCCGTAAAATTAGCTGGATTTGTCAATCCATCTTTTCTGATATAAGGGCCGTTAGGGTTTTCTGGATCTGGCCACCAATAATCACCTTCAGAATAAAAATCGTGACTATTACCTGCACTTCTATCACAAATAAAATCTGTTATAGTTATAGGCTTGGTGTTTTTATACTTTGAAGCTAAATTTAATATGCGTTCTTTCTCTAAGGAAATTAAATCAAATTTCTCTTGACCATAACAAACCATAGAAACTTGAAGAAGCCCTACAATAAAGGTTATGATTAATTTCATAATAAGTTTGTATTAGTTTTCAATAGTTAGATAAGTTCCCTTAAAATTCTGGTTTAATACCATCACTTTTAAAACTGAACCCATCCCATCTGGGATAACTTCTAAAGATGCTTTACCATTAGCCATTTCTATTATTTCGCTACCTGTTGGTGTGCCTTGATTTTTAAGTGATTTCCCGCCAGATAAGGATTGGAAATAAACACGATCTTCATAATCTAAACAACGTAACCCTTTAGAATCAACAGCAATTGCTGTTATGAGATAATTACCATTTTCTAATTTCTTATAAGATAACTCTAAATCTTTAGCTGTGTTATTTTTAACGTACCTATAATTGACGTCCATTGCGTCTTCAACTTTATCAGCGCCATTTGGTAATCCAATTGCTTTGAGTGTATTTTTTCCAGATTCAAAATTGATATCCCAAGTTAAACCGCTAGCAGGAAATTTAGTAATATCTTTTTGTTTAACTCCTAAAGATTGACCATTATGAAAAAACTCAACCGATTCACAATTACTATAAACACTAATAGTCCTCGGTGTATTTTCCGGTCCTTGGCGCTCGGTCCAAGTATGTGATTCTATATAAGTAAACGGTTTTTCAGCCCAATAACTTTTAAATACATAATATGCATCTTTTGGGTTTCCGTTTCTGTCTACCAAACCTTTTTGATTCATATAAGGTATGGCATTTTCTGGTCGCAACGGCGTACCAAAATCTTTGAATGCCCATTGAATATTACCAACAAACGTAGGATCGGTTTCTGAAATTCGTAAATGCCAATCGAATAAATCAACAATATAATTTTCACTCCAATCTCCAATTTGGGCAATATTTGCAACATCTGTTTGCACAATAGCTTCCTCCCAACCGTCAGACTGAATTTTACCTTCTCCAGTAATAGGGTTTTCGGTATGCCGTCCCACATGACTAGAGCCACCATATTCAGCATGAATGAAATGTTTGTATTCTTTTTTATAAGTATCTATTGCTTTTTGATAACTTTTATAACTACCCGAATACCAACCTGACCAAATGGATGGTGAAAATACATCAACAATATCAGCACCTTCATAATATTTTCTAATGGCTGTTTTTCTTGATGGATCTAGTTTATGTGCTATATCATTCAATTCGGTTAAAAACCCATTAATTTTTTCTGTATCATCGCCACCTTCAAAATCTGGCAACCAATACATTTCGTTACCAAGTGACCAAATAATAATACTTGGATGATTGAAATTTTGAGCAATCATTTCTTTAAGTTGATTTTTTGTATTCCTTTTCCAAACATCATTTCCTACACCACCACGA
>CAXBID010000075.1:0-14729 GCA_963975495.1 uncultured Flavobacteriaceae bacterium
TTAAAAAACATTTTAACATTATTTTGTGTTTCAAAGATAATTTAGGGTCATGTTACATTCCAAAATTTTGGGCATATAGACTGGTTTAACAGACGCTATGAAACTCAAACCTGACAAATCACAATAAAAATTTCGAAAATACTTAAAGAGATACTTATAATAATTAATCATAAAGAGGATCAAAATCAGATTATTTTTTTAACAAGTTACTTTACACGACAACAGAGTGGTAAGTATGTTTATTAAATAGGTCTAAAGGCAACGTTTTTTAATTGGTTTGAATTAAAAGGGATTCATAAGTATGCCCAACATTAGAACAACAAAGTTTACTGAAGATTCTGCCAGCCAAATTTTTTTATTCGCATAAGCAAATATCGTTTTTGAGGTTCAGTTTAGTATTAACAATAGAAAGGGTTTGTAACCTTAACGTTTCTGCAAACAGTTGTTAGGTTTTCTATATAATTGAGTCTAATACCGTATAAATTAATACCATTGCAAAATGAGAAAACACATTTTTATATTACTTTTTATGTTATTAATGTCTTGCGCACAACATGCAAATTCAGTTCCAGACTTTGCTTATAGTTCCAATTCAGAAATTATTAGCAATGCAACAATAATGAGTCACCAAGAATGGAATTCTTTATTGCAAAAACATGTTTCGAGCTTGGGAAAAATTGATTATCCGGGATTTAAAAACGATAAGGTAGCATTTCAGTCTTATTTAGATGTATTAGCTAATCACCTTCCTAAAGAATCATGGTCAAAAAATGCAACATTAGCCTACTGGATAAATACGTACAATGCATTTACGGTGAAATTAATTTTAGATAATTATCCTGTTAAAAGCATAAAAGGCATCAAGAAGCCTTGGGATCAAGAATTTATTATTTTAGAAAATAGAGCTTATAGTTTAGGAGAAATTGAGCATGAAATTTTAAGAAAAATGGACGAACCTCGAATTCATTTTGCCATTAATTGTGCATCCTATTCTTGCCCTAATTTATTAAATGAGGCCTACACTGAAGCCAAAATTGAAAAGCAGTTAGAACATTCGGCAATTTCTTTTATTAATGATAAAACCAAAAATAGTATCACAAAAGACCAAATTGAAATCTCAAAAATATTCAATTGGTTTTCTGGTGATTTTAAAAAAAGTGGCAGCCTTATAGATTTTTTGAATAGGTACTCAACTGTAAAAATCAATGCAAATGCCAAGATTAAATTCAAAAATTACAACTGGGATTTAAATAATTGAATTTTTCTTAAATTGCAGAAAAGATATTTATGGAAACCATCCAAAAAAAAGATACAAAAGCAATATTCGAAAATTGGGTCAACGCATACAGCGATGCGCTTTTTTCTTGGGCTTTTTATAAAAACATCTTCCAAAGAAAACGCTGAAGATTTGGTTCAGGATACGTTTCTTGCTGCTTACAATAAATTTGATTCATTTAAAGGAAACAGCCAACCTAAAACTTGGTTATTTTCAATTTTGAATAATAAAATTATTGATTATTATAGGTTAAGCGCAAAAACAACCAAAAAAACTGTTAGTCTATCAGAAGATAAAGGACTTGAGATTACTGAAGGATTTTTTGATGAATCTGAAAATTGGAAGAGTACTACCATAAACCCTATTTGGAATCAAGATGAAGAGTTACTGGATAACCCAGAGTTTAATAATGTCATGCAGTATTGTATGGACGATTTGCCTGAAAATTGGATGGTTGCTATAACCTCAAAATATCTAACAGATAAAAAAGCAGGTGAGATTTGTCAGGATTTAAATATTACGGTGTCCAATTATTGGCAGATTGTTCATAGAGCTAAACTGGTTTTAAAAAAATGTTTGGAACTAAAATGGGTATAATTTGATTTTAAAAACAGAAAAATGCTATTAAAAAAAATAATGGATAAAATGGTTAATTCTTGCAAAAAAACAACGGAATTAATTGATAAAAAGTTCCTCACGACTTTGTCTGTAAAAGAGAGCGTGCAATTATATTTTCATAAATCTATATGTAAAACATGTTCAGCTTACGAACATCAGTCTAAATTTATTGATAATGCGGTCTCCAAATTGTTTCACGGTAAGCCGAAAATAAACACTAATTTATCTAATGAAAGAAAGCGGAAAATTATTGAAAAAATTAATAAGTCCTGAAGTAATAGTTGATTAATAGCACTTAAAGCACTATTAAAGCACTACAAGAAATTGTGGTGCTTTTTTATTCCTATCGGAAAACTACATAAAAAATTGACAATCAGTCAAAAACAAATGTTTCGTAAATTATTCCAATGTATTTGTCAGGAACTAATGTAATTCAAGTCTATTAATCCAGTTGAACAAAATTTATAAACAAACTTTAAATGACAACTAAAAATAAAATCTTAATTACCCTAGCTATAGGAGTTATAATTGTGGCAGGAATAGTATTATATATGTTCAATCAGCCAGCTAGAGATGTTCAAGCGACCCAAACAGATTTTAGTTATAACTCAAGTGCTATTGTTAATGAATATCTAACAGATGCTAATGCTGCAAATGAAAAATATCTTGATGAAGAGGGTAATTCTAAAGTTTTGGAAATTACAGGTATAGTTGCTACTATTTCAGAAGATTTTAATAACCAAAAAGTAATTCTTCTTAAAAAAGCTACAGATAAAGCTGGTGTTAGCGCAACCTTTACTAAAGAAACCAATGCTCATACCAATACTATAAAAATCGGGGATGAGATTACCATTAAAGGAGTAATACGATCCGGTGCAGCTTACGACCCTGATTTAGAAATGTATGAAAACGTAATAATAGATAAATGTGACATCGTGTCCAAATAAATAAGTACATAATAATTAATTAAAATTTTAGAAAAATGAAATCAAAGATTCACGAAAACCAATTTAAAAAAACAAAAAACATGAGTAAAAAAGTATTTTTAACAATGATCGCCTTAGTGACTATTTCACTAACAGTTTCTGCTCAAAAACAAGTGAGTACAAAAACACATTTTAAGTTCTTTTCTACAACGCCTGTTGAAGACATTGAAGCAAATAACTATGCCTCAGTAGGAACCATTAACCCAGCATCTGGAGACATTGTTTTTTCTGTACCTATGCAAAGTTTTGAATTTGAAAAAGCATTAATGCAAAAACATTTTAACAGTAAAAAGTTTTTAGATACTAAATCAAATCCAAAAGCAAAGTTAACTGGTAAAATAGCAAACCTTGAAGCAGTTGATTTTACTAAAGATGGATCTTATGAAGCAGAAGTAACTGGAGATTTAACTATAAATGGTGTTACCAAACCTGTTACTGAAAAAGCAACAGTTATTGTAAAAAACGGTAAATTAAGCCTTAATTCCAAGTTTAATATCACTTTGGCAGATTACCAGATTGCATTTGAAAAGGGTAAACCATCCACAAATATTGCTAAAACGGTAGAAGTAACAGTAGAAGCACATTATTAATTCAAAGTATAAATCAAAATAAAAGGAGGACGTCTAAAAAGCAATATATTTACTCAAATGTCATGTTGAGCGCAGTCGAAACATTTTGATTATCAGGTCATAAGAACTTCGACTGCGCTCGGTTTGACAAGTTAAAAGTGCTTTTTAGACCCCCTCTTTTTTAAATCACATATAACTATGGCACATTTAAAATTAGAAAGCAATACAACTTCACCAATTTCGCAAGAGATTTTTGATAAAGCACAAAAAGGATTAGGTTTTATTCCTAATATGTATAAAAAAATGGGGGTTAACCCTGCTTTGTTAGATGCTTACACCTACGCTTATGATTCGTTTAGAGCAAATTCAGGCTTTAATTCTGTAGAACAAGAAGTGGTTTTTCTTTCAGTAGCCTATGAAAATAATTGTGAATACTGTATGGCAGCTCACAGTTTCGTGGGCGATATGATGAGCAAAGTGCCTACAGAAGTTACAAATGCTATTCGAGATAATAAACAAGTTCCCGATGCTAAATTAGCAGCCTTATCAAAACTTACACGCTCGCTTACCGCAAATAGAGGGCATGTTACACAAGCAGAAGTTGATGATTTTTTAACAACTGGATATACTGAAGCGCACGTTTTAGGTATTATTGCCGGCATAGCGGTTAAAACATTAAGCAACTATTCAAATCATCTTACTAATCCAGAAGTAGATACTACTTTTGCAGGGAGAAGCTGGAAAAAATAAGCTTTTGCATATTAAACGCCTATGTCAGGAAATCTAAATAAGACGTCTATTTTTTAAATCAATCATAAATGCAAATCTATTGTAAAGAGAATTTAAACGAGATAAAAAATGTATTGCTTCAGTTAACAAATGATCAATATACATTTCAATCTACAACCTTATTTGGAGCAACAATAGGGCAACATGTAAGACATATTCTCGAATTCTATCAAAGTGTTTTAAATGGTTTTGAATCCAAAATTATAAACTATGATAATCGAGAAAGAAATATTTTAATTGAAACCCATACCAAGATTGCAATTTTAGTGATTGATGAAATTTGTTCAAAATTGGAAGAAGACACTAGTGATTTACGTATGATTTTGGAAGGTAATTTTTGTGCAGAAGAAGGAAAGCAAATTAAAATTGAAACGTCTTTTTTACGAGAATTGGCTTATTGTTTAGAGCATAGCATTCATCATCAAGCGTTGATTAAAGTTGGTTTGTTAGAGGTGAAATGTTTGAGTTATATAGATGATACTTTTGGGTTGGCACCCGCAACTTTAAGATATAGAAAACAATGTGTTCAGTAAGTTTTGTTCCGTTATTAGGTGGCTTTCTTTTTTACACCTAATGGACATAAAAAAAAGTATCGTCCAACTAATGAACCTAAAATGTATATTGAAAATAAGCTTAAGCCACTTTATCCTAAAGAGGAGAAACTTGGTGGCACTTGGATTGTTGAAAAATAAGATGGAGCTGGAAAACTTATATTTTACTTACCATCGGGATAGTTTCTGTATAATGCAATGAAAAACAATAACGTACTATGAAAAAAGCACTTTATTTTATGCCAGACATTAGTGGGTTTACAGATTTTGTGAATAACACTGAAATAGAACATAGTATCCATATTATTTCTGAGTTACTAGAGATTTTACTCGATAATAACACCGTAGGTTTAAAATTGGTTGAAATTGAAGGCGATGCGTTGTTTATGTATGTCACAAATATTCCGAGTTATGATGAACTGTCGCAACAAATAACAAAAATGCACGAAGCGTTCCATAAACACACTCAAAATTATGATAGCATGCGAATCTGCAATTGTGGTTCGTGCAGAACTACAACTAATTTAGACCTTAAATTTTTGGTGCATTATGGTGATTTGAATTTTATTAAAGTGAAGTATATTACAAAACCATATGGCAGCGAAGTGATAAAAATCCATAGGTTGTTAAAAAATAATGTCCCTTCAAAAGAGTATATATTATTTACCAACGCTGTTTACAAATTATATAAAAGTAAAATGGATGAAAGTTGGAATAAAAACACAGACATTTATAATTTGGATAGTCTTGATTATTTTTATAAAAATTTAGAAGCTGTAAACGATAAAATTGAAACAGGAAATACCACTTCTGGCGAGCAAATTGAAAAGCCTATTCTTACTATAGAAAAAACATTCAATGCCAATATTCAAGATATTTATACTTATTTAAGTGAACTCAAATACAGACATCTCTGGGATAAACATGTAAAACGTATAGAATATGATGCCAATAAAATAAACCGTGTTGGTACAGAACATAACTGCGTTTTAAATTTTGGAAACATGAAGTTTGAAACCATTAGTGAGCCTTCTGAAAGCAGTTTAACTTATGGCGAAAAAACCAAAGAAATGCTGTTTACTGATGCATTTTCATATCTGATTAAGCTTTATAAAATAGACCAAAATACCACCAAAATGGATTTAAATATTTATATTACTTTTTCTACCGTAGGCGTCTTTATGAAAAACACCATACTAAAAAAGGTGTCAAAAATGTGGAAACGCAAATTGGAGCAATTGGAAGCACTATCAAAAAATAAAATTTAACTATGACTCACTTTAATAATGCATTTAATAGTTCAAAAAAACTCACAATTTGTATTGGATTATTTGAATACATCTTATATAACAGATGAGGATAAGGAAATTGAACTTCTGGCTGGTTGTAAAGACTTGTGTTTTTTGGATAAAGTTATAAATAGAAAACACCAAATCTTAAGATAGACCTATACAATTTTTATGATTGGTATTATTATTTCTGTAATAGCATTTTCTGTTTCTTATAATTTATTAAATATTGAAGTATGATTTCTAAAAAAGTAAAATTTAAAAATAACAAAGGACAAACTTTAGCAGCTCGACTAGAATTGCCTGAAAATAAAACACCAAAAGCATTTGCCTTGTTTGCACATTGTTTTACGTGTAATAAAAATTTAACGGCAGTACGAACCATTGGAAAAACCTTAATCGAAAAAAACATGGCTGTATTGCGATTTGATTTTACAGGTTTAGGCGAAAGCGAAGGCGATTTTGAACGCACCAATTTTTCATCAAATGTGGAAGATTTATATAGTGCTGCTCAATTTTTATCAGAAAATTATCAAGCACCTTCGTTATTAATTGGTCATTCACTAGGTGGTGCTGCAGTTTTGTTTGCCTCATCAAAAATAGCTTCAGTAAAAGCCATTGCAACTATAGGCGCACCTTCAAACCCTGAACACGTATCACATCTTTTTAAAAATAGTGTTGACGAAATTAATGCATCTGGTAAAGCTATTGTATCCATTGGGGGAAGAGAATTTACCATTCAAAAACATTTTTTAGATGATATCCAAGAAAAAAACATCAAGCATAATTTAGACGCATTTAGAAACTCAATTCTTATTATGCATTCGCCACAAGACACAACAGTTGGTATAGAAAATGCTGCCGAGATATACAAAGCCGCACGTCATCCAAAAAGTTTTGTATCCCTAAACGGGGCCGATCATTTATTGTCCAACAGAAAAGATTCTGAATATGTAGGTAACATTATAGCGACTTGGGCAGATAGGTATTTGTAATGTGATAACGTATGTCAAGTTGGGTGCCACAACAACTAATTTAGCAAAAAAGTACGAACCAATAATTCAATAGAAATGATTTTTTAAGTGAAAAATTAGAAGGAACGAATTGAACTCATCTTGACTTTTTCTATTTCCTAAAAAATGGCTGAAATTCGCTCATATTTCGTTACTTTTTTTATGCGTAGCCCCGAAGCGTCGGGGCTATGACTTTCAAAAAGTGTCTAATCTGAACAAATTTCAACTCATTTTCGGTTAAAAACAAAAAGTCAAGATGAGTTCATTGTATAAGTTGTTGTAAAACAGATTTTTATTTAATTATTTGAAGTAGCCAATATATCATGGCACTACAAATAGCTGCGATAGGTAACGTTAATAACCAAGACAATAGAATATTTTGTATAACCTTTAAATTCGCTTTTTTTGTTACTGTTCCTATACCAAAAATAGAACCAACAGATACATGGGTAGTTGAAACTGGCATACCATGTATACTGGCTGTAGTGACTAAAAGCCCTGTAATTAAATTTGCAGTAAACCCTTGTCCGCTATTCATTGGAGTAATCTTTTTACTCATCATTTCTCCTACTTTTTTTGCGTTTAATAATCCTCCTATAGCCATTGCTACTGCAACAGCTATCATACCCCATTTAATGTCCAATGTATTAACCACAATCAATAATCCAACAATCTTAGGCGTGTCATTTAGTCCTCTTGCAAAACTTACAATTCCTGCACTTAGATAATGGGCAAGGTCTAACATTTTTTGTGAATTGATGCCAATAAAATCACCTTGATATCTTTCAAAACATTCCTGTTCGTTACTTATTTTAGCAGTCATTTGAGTATCATTTTCTACTGCTACCAATGCATTAAAGTTAATCACTTTTGTTATAGGTATATATTCTTTGCCAACACAAATACAAGTTTTCTTTGTCACTCCTAAAGAAACCCTTAATTTTCGAAAAAAAGTGTATGTTATTAGACTAACTATTGCAGCCATAAACGGGCTTACAATTAAGGGCATTAAAAATGTTCCTCCAAGTTTGGCGAAATTAAATGAGGCACCTACAGCAACCACTCCACTTCCAAATAAAGCACCTACTAAGCTATGTGTTGTCGAAATAGGCATTCCAATTTTAGTTGCGAAAAAAACAGTTATAGCAGCACCCAAAGCAATAGATATGGCAAATTCAGGTGTTTGGATTAACGTGTCAGGAACTAAGCCCTTTCCAGAAAAGTTTTTAACTAAAGTGCGCGCAAAAAAAATAGCAGCAATTGAGCCTGAAATAGTGGTTAATGTTGCCCAGGTTATTGCTCCTTTATAGTTTGTAGTTCCGCTACCGAATAGCGTTGCGACTCCTTTAAAATTATCATTTGCCCCATTGCTATAAGCCAGAAAACAAGCTGCTAAAAAAAGAATAATTAAAATCATATAGTATTATAAAGTATGAGTAGCCTTTTAGCCCGAATGTAAACAAAACACTAGTCGAAGTAGAACAAGATTAATTACATTTTAAATATTCAAGATTAGTCAATTTTTTATGCAATTATTAAAAAAATGTCAGTATTGCCGTTTTCATACGTCTGTTATTTAAAATAACAAACCAATGAGAGCACTCGTAATTTCTGGTGGTGGTAGCAAAGGCGCTTTTGCTGGTGGAGTGGCAGAATATCTTATCAACGATTGTTGTCATCAATACGATTTGTTTGTTGGTTGTTCTACAGGTAGCTTGCTAATGTCTCATTTGGCAATTGGGAAAATAGGCAAAATCAAAAAAGTATATACATCAGTTTCACAAAATGATATTTTTAGTATTAATCCCTTCAAGATAAAAAAAACAAAAACAGGCTATAAAACCTCTATACATCACTTTAATACCATTAGAACATTTATAAAAGGATGTCCAACATTTGGTGAAAGTGATAACTTAAGACAGCTAATTAGAAACAGCATATCCCGCGAAGATTTTAATGCCATAAAAGAGCATAACAAAAAAGTATTTTTTGCGGCTTCAAATCTTACGTTGGATACGATTGAATATTATAATTCAGATGATTGTTCCTACGAAGATTATTGCGATTGGGCTTGGGCTTCTTGCAATTTCACGCCATTTATGAGCATACTATCTAAAAATAATTATCAATATGCAGATGGTGGTTTTGGTAGTTATGTGCCAATTTTATGTGCGATTGAGAACGGAGCCTGTGATATTGATGTCATTATTTTAGAAAATGAAAACAACAATATAAAACATCCTATAATTAAAAATCCATTTTCATTATTATTCAGAACCTTTAAGTTTATGAACCATCAAAATAGTACGAAGGATATTATTATTGGGAAGCTCATTGGATTAAACAGAAAAGTGAATATCAATTTTTATTATACCCCTTATCAATTAACAGACAATCCATTAATTTTTGACGCGGAGCAAATGACACAATGGTGGAAAGATGGGTTTGAATTTGCAAAATCCAAAAACCCTGTTAGCTTTTGTCATATTCCAAGTACAAACTATTAACTATTAATATGATTATGAGAACCCTAAATCCTTTAGTAGAGCTTTCAAGCGCATTATTGCTTAATGTAAAATTAAATAAGGATACAGCCTCAGTAGAACACCAATTGAGAGTTGTTTCTTTAAAAGAATTACAGCATCAATTAAACAGTGATGACACTAAGAAAACATTTTGGATTAACATATACAACGCCTATTTCCAGATACTGTCTAATTCTGAAAAAGCTAAAATGGAAACCATTTTTACTGAAAAATCAATTCAAATAGCTCAAAATCACTTTAGTTTAGATGACATAGAACACGGCATTTTAAGAAAATACCGATGGAAATGGGGTTTTGGGTTTTTGTCCAACCCTTTTGTGTCTCCCTTAATTAAAAGTTTAGCGGTTCAAAAAATGGATTATCGCATTCATTTTGCTTTAAATTGTGGCGCAAAAAGTTGTCCGCCAATTGCTTTTTATACCTTTGAAAAACTGAATAAAGAATTAAATAATGCAATGGTAGCTTTCATTATTTCTGAAACTACTATTGATGAGTATAAAAAAACCGTGAATACATCAAAATTGCTACACTGGTATTGTGGGGATTTTGGAGGTAGTAAATCAGGCATTAAAAAAGTTTTACAACAAGTTTTAAATCAAGATTTCACTAACTATAAACTCTTATTTAATGAATATAGGTGGGAAACTCAACTTAATAATTTTATAACAGACTAATACATAATACAAATGAAAAAAACACAGCTTTATCTAATTTTATTAGTAATTGGCTTTCAATTTCAAGATTTGAACGCACAAAAAAATCCAAGACTAATTGAAACCAATTGGAAAACCGATTTATCCAAAAACAGTGTGCCACTAGATGAGTTTTTGACGCTGTTAAAACCAGACCAAATACCACCGATTAATTCACCAAGTTTCATAACAATTGAAGAGGCAAAAAAAACTTATTTTGAGCACGAACCCGTTATTGCTATTGAAATTAATAACATAGCAAAAGCATACCCGTTAAGCGTGTTAATGTATCACGAAATTGTAAATGATAATATAGGTGGTGTTCCAATTATTGCAACGTATTGTCCGCTTTGTAATGCCGCCATTGTGTTCAATAGAAACTTAGAATTTAAAGATGAAACCTATTTGCTTGACTTTGGTGTTTCAGGGATGTTAAGAAAAAGCGATATGGTCATGTGGGATAGACAAACCGAATCGTGGTGGCAACAATTTACAGGAGAAGCACTAGTGGGCGAATTAAATGGTGCTTCATTAGAATTTATTCCATCCTTACTTATTTCATTAAGTGATTTTTCAAAAAATTATCCTAACGGAAAGGTGCTATCAACTAACAACGGTATAGAAAATGTGGATTATGGCGAAAATCCCTATGTTAATTATGATAATATAGATAATGAAACACCATTTTTATTTAAAGAAAAAGTAGATGAAAGATTACCAGCTATGGAGCGCATCGTAGATATTTCATTTGATGGCATCACTAGAATTTATCCTTTAACAGCGATTAAAAAAGAAATGGTTATTAATGATGAAATAAATAACAATCCGATAGTCATTTTTCATGAAACGAAAACTTTATCAGTTTTAGATTCAAAAGAGATAGATAAATCAAAAGCGGTTGGGGCTGTTACGGTGTTTTCACCAAAAGTTGGAGATAAAACTTTAACATTCATATCAAAAGAACAAAGATTTTTTGATATTGAGACAAATTCAGAATGGACTATAGCAGGGAAATGTATCGCAGGAACTTATATAGGAGAACATTTAGAAACCATACGTAGTGGAAATCATTTTGCTTTTGCTTGGTTTGCATTTCAACCAGAATGCGAAATTTATGGACAATAAACTTCATGTTTTTAAATATAATTTACCTAAACCATTATGCATAAAATTAGTTATGAACTTTTTTTCAAGACAGTTTAACTAATCAATAATTCACAAATGAAATAATCAATAGGCCATAAAGTAACAGGCAAACAATAACAATAATGGAAGTCATATTAAAATCAGAAATCACCTGCCCAAATTGAGGACAAAAGAAAGAAGAAGAAATACCAATTCTTGCTTGTCAGTTTTTTTACGAATGTAAAAATTGTAAGAAGGTTTTACGTCCATTAGAAGGAGATTGCTGTGTGTATTGCAGTTACGGAAGAATTTTTTGCCCTTCAATTCAAGAGAAAGAGGTTATGAACTAAATATTTCTTGATAAGGATTATCTAATCTAGATAAAAAAATTAGAACATTTAAATGTTAAAATAATAACTACCTGTCAGGATTTCTAAAAAGCAGCGTCTGTTTATAAAATTACGTAATCTGTCAATCCAATAGAAACCTAAATGAAAGCGCTCTTTTCTCTTTTTTTTTTATTTAAAATGAACATGTTTTCTCAAACATGTTGTTCAGGCGGTGTACCACTATCAAATAATCTAGGATTGCCTAATGAAGGGAAAGGCGTACTTATAATGGGTTTAAATTACGACTATAATAACCTAAACACATTAAATGCAGGAACTGAAAAATTAGAGGATAATTCCCGGCAACGAATAACAAACTCAATATTGCTAAATGTTGGGTATGCGTTTACTGATAGATTTTCTGTTGAGACCCTTTTTACCTGGGTGAACCAAACAAGGACTATTAATCAATTCGGAAATGAAAATTTTACAGAAACTTCAGGCACTGGTGATGCTGTTTTATTGATTAAATACTCTATACCCGATTTACTGGGGAAGAGAACCATTTTAAACATAGGAGTAGGAACTAAAGTGCCATTTGGTAAATCTGATATACTTAGTGATCAAGGTATTCAACTTACTGCAGATCTACAGCCTGGTAGTGGTGCTTGGGATGGAATAGGATGGTTGTCTGCTTCCAAACAGTTGAATTTTAGACCATCGGCAACAGTATCTACGACTGCCACTTATAGATTTACGGGTGTAAATAGCTCTTATTTAAACAATGCGGCAACCTATGAATTTGGAAATGAAATACAAACAAACCTAGGATACTCAGATCAGTTCTTTATACTTAATACGCTATTTAATCCAGGGTTGGTTTTTAAGTATCGCAGAGCTTTTGAAGATAAAATAGATGATATAGGTATTCCAAATACAGGAGGCGAATGGTTTTTTATTCGTCCAGAACTAGGAGTTCAATTATCCCCTAAAATGAACATTATTTCAAGAGTTGAATTACCTATATACAGTAATGTAGTTGGTACTCAGCTAACTCCAACTGTTAGATTTACTATTGGAATTATAGTCAAGTTCAAAACAAAACAAACAAACATTTTAAATATAACACCATGAAAAAGAAAATTATGACATTCGTTTGTGCAGCTGGTTTATTAATTTCCTGTAGTTCAGATAGCACGCAAGACTCAAGTTTAAATGAAAACCCAAACAATAATCCAATACCAGGGTCAGGAACTGCTACTTGGAGTATTCCCCAGTCCGAAGTTTTAGATGGTGGCCCAGGGAAAGATGGTATTCCCGCCTTGGTAAATCCAAATTTTGGAACGATACAGAATATAAATTACTTATTGGAAAATAATTTAGTCATCGGGTTTAAGCAAGGTGATGACATTAGGGCATACCCTCACGCCATTTTGGATTGGCATGAGATAGTTAATGATAATATAGGAACTGTTTCAGTTGCTATTACCTATTGCCCTCTTACAGGCACAGGTATTGGATGGAATAGAGTTATAAAGGGGAAGGAAACTACATTTGGTGTTTCAGGATTATTGTATAACACCAATTTAATACCTTATGATAGAGAAACAAATAGCAATTGGTCTCAAATTTTGAATGAATCTGTTAATGGATCCTTGCTGGGCGAAAAAGCCGATTTGATTCAATTGTTCGAGACCGATTGGAAAACATGGAAGGCCTTATATCCAAATTCAAAGGTTTTGACTACCAATACAGGGTTTTCAAGAACCTATGGTCAATCACCTTATGGAGATTATAACACAAATAATAATCGCTTTTTATTTCCTGTTCCAAAGGACTCAAGGTTACCATCAAAAGAAAGAGTGCTTGCCATAGTTGATGGCAGTGATACAAAGGCTTATAGATTTGGAAGTTTTACTTCTAACAATATAATTAAAGATTCATTTAAAGGTAAAAATTATATGCTAGTAGGAAACGAAAATTTTATTGTTTCTTTTGAATTAGAGAGTAATACAGTAGAATTACAATTTGAATATGTTTTTTCTGGAACTGAAGTGGTATTAAAAGACAATGAAGGCTCAGAATGGAATATATTTGGAGAAGCTGTATCTGGGCCCAGAACTGGTCAGTTTTTGAAACCTGCTCCTGCATTTATGGCATTTTGGTTTTCAATACCTGCATTTTATACCACTGAGATATATAGTAATTAAACAAGAGTTTTATTATTTAAGACAATTAAAATATTTTTCAATCTCATTGTTAAATAAATTTAGTAATAATTAAAAAAAAAGTGCGACTATTTAGTCGCACTTAATGGTTCTAAAATTTTCTCTTCAAATTCTTGAAAAGTCCTTCGGGCATATTTGACTTTATTTTTTTTAAGAGCAAATACAACGTATCTATTAACTTATAATCACCAATATTATCGCGCCCTGTCGTTCCATAACTCCCTCTCAATTTACCAAAGCTTATTATTAAGAAATTCGATAAGATGAAAGACTTTAAAATATTAGACACCAAAGAATTTGTTAGGGATATTCTTGAAAAGACAAAATTGTTCAGGTATGAGTGTAGTTAAAGAAATATTTTTTATGGATAACATACTGGGGTTTATTGGGTTAAGAAGTTACAACCCAAAACACAAAGATGCTTTTATACCAATGGACTATATTAAAAAAGTATTTGAAGCACATAAAACCTTTATAAATTAATTGACGAAAGCAAACCAAATGCAGCCGATTAAATAGAGTTAGATTTTGAATTAAGAATTAATGATTATGGAAATAGATTTTAATTTAAGTAAAGAAAAAAAGCACGATTTGTATTACCAAGCGTTAATAATGGCTTTTAAAACATTTCTTGAAGAAGAGCAAAGGGAAAACATTTTTACCGAAAAAAAGATTAATGAGTAAAATAGAAGCTGCAAGAGAATTGTATAAAATGTAA
>CAXBID010000076.1:0-14727 GCA_963975495.1 uncultured Flavobacteriaceae bacterium
TAAAGCAAATATTTGCATATCAGTAATTTGCCAATCTTTATTTATTAAATTAGGTTCAAAACTTTTATAATATCCTTGATTTATGTTTTTTCCTGATTTAAAACTATTCATATAAAACTAAAATAACCACTTTTATTATTTTACAAAAATACAAAAAACTAAAATAGAGGCAACCGTTATTTTAGTTTTTTGTTAAATTCTAAAATAAGGATTATCACAATTTTAACTTTTCAAAAAAAATTATTTTATATCTCTCAATTTCAATTGTAAACTCACGTTACCTCGCCACTCATTTTCGTCAATTGAATACACCGCACGAAATGGTTTTTTATCAGAAATAAAATCAAATTTATCGCCCATGCTAAATCCAATACACACTAAACTTTTTGATGCATTAGGTTGGGTTGCTGTTAGGCGCAAATGCGTTTTATCGGCTCCTACGCACTTACCATAACCGGTGTCAATTAAATTTTCAGTCATAAAAACAGGTGTCATATTACTTGGTCCGTAAGGTGCAAACTGTTTTAAAATTCTATAAAACTTTGGCGTAATGTCATCTAAATCGATTTGGGTATCAATTTTAATTTCTGGCGTTAAAAGATTTCTATCAATAGTTTTAGAAACTTCATCTTCAAAAGCTTGTTTAAAGGCTTCGTAATTTTCTTCTTTAAGCGTTAAACCCGCAGCATACTTATGGCCTCCAAATTGTTCAATATGTTCGCTACAAGCTTCAATGGCATTGTAAATATCAAAATCTCTTACCGAACGTGCTGAGGCCGCCAACTTATCACCGCTTCTAGTAAAAACTAGAGTTGGCCTATAATACGTTTCGGTTAATCTAGAAGCCACAATACCAATAACGCCTTTGTGCCAATCTTCATGGTAAACAACAGTAGTAAGACGGTCCTGTTCTTTTTGTTCTTCAATTTGCTCCAGAGCTTCTTCTGTAATTCGTTTATCCGTTTCACGCCTTTCTAAATTATAATCATTTATTTCAGCAGCATATTTTTCAGCCATATCTGGCTCTTCTTCGGTTAATAAAGTTACCGCGTAATTACCATGTTTCATTCTGCCAGCAGCGTTAATTCTGGGTGCCACTACAAAAACCACATCGGTAATTGTAAGTTCTGTTTTTTCAACTTGAGTTAAAATGGCTTTTATTCCAGATCTTGGATTGCTATTTATTATCATCAATCCAAAATAAGCCAAAATCCTATTTTCACCATCAATAGGCACAATATCGGCGCCAATAGCTGTGGCAACCAAATCTAAATATTCAACTAAATCGTCAGCTGTTTTTCCTTCTTTAGAAGCCAGAGCTTGAATGAGTTTAAAGCCCACGCCACAACCACAAAGTTCTTTATAAGGATAATTGCAATCGTCTTGTTTAGGATCCAGTACAGCTGCTGCATCAGGAATTTTATCAGCTGGTCTATGATGGTCGCATATAATAAAATCAATTCCCAATTCTTTAGCATAAGCTACTTTTTCAACGGCTTTTATACCACAATCTAATGCAATAATTAATGTAAAATGATTCTCCAAAGCAAAATTTATGCCTTTATAAGAAATACCATAACCTTCATCATACCTATTTGGAATATAGGTATAAACTAAATTGTGTTTTGTTTTTAAATAGGATGACATTAAAGCCACTGAAGTCGTACCATCTACATCATAATCGCCATAAACCAAAATATTTTCTTTATTGGTAATAGCTTTTTCTATGCGTGCGACTGCTTTATCCATATCTTTCATTAAGAATGGATCATGTAAATCGTCTAAACTTGGTCTGAAAAAAGCTTTAGCTTCCTCAAATGTTTCAATACCGCGTTGCACTAATAATGTTGCAATATTAGCATCAATATCAAGTGCTTGTTGTAAAGCTTTTGTTTTTTCTGCTTGTGGTTTCGGTTTTAAAGTCCAGCGCATAATCCCCTTTAATTCCCCAAAGGGGAAAACTAATTCTTAATTTTTATGAAAATGTGTTTCAATATTTAATTCAGCAAACTGACGAAACATTTCCATGACGCCACAGTATTTCTCAATGGATAAATCCACCGCTTTTTGAAGTTTCTTTTCATTCAAATTATTACCATAAAAATGAAAATGCATATCCACTTTATCGTAATATTTAGGGTGCTCCTCAGTTAAGTTGGCGTCAATTTCTATTTTAAAATTATCAACCTCAAGTTTCATTTTTTTAATTAAAGACGCCACATCTAAACCCGAACAACCTGCTAAACCAGAAAGCATTAATGCTTTTGGGCGGTAGCCTTCGCTTTTGCCTCCATTTTCTTCGCCTGCGTCTATAAATAAGTTATGACCTGATGGATTTGTACTTTCAAACCGCATCTCACCCAGCCAGGTTGTTGTAATATGATTTCCCATTTTTATGGATTATTTTTTGTTTATTGTGAATTCAAAAATACTAATAAAAAATGTCTTAAAATTATCCATTTAAGAAACATCTAGAATTGCCAAAATACGCATTTCTGACCTCTCCCAAGGAGAGGTGGAATTAGAAACCCAAAGTGCAGGCTTTGAGAAACCATTTATTAAAATAAAATATGCCTTTAGTAACACCATTATCTGCCGATCATGATATAGAAACCAAAGAACTCGCAGAATTCTTTAATGAAACGTTGGGGTTTTGCCCAAATTCTGTACTTACTATGCAACGTAGACCAGCTATAAGTAAAGCGTTTATTAATTTAAATAAAGCCGTTATGGCAAACGAAGGCAGAGTGACATCGGCTTTAAAACGTATGATTGCTTGGGTGTCTAGCAATTCTACAGGATGTAGATATTGTCAAGCGCACGCCATTCGCGCCGCAGAACGTTATGGTGCAGAACAAGAACAACTGGATAATATTTGGGAATACCGAACGCATCCCGCTTTTAACGAAGCAGAACGTGCTGCATTGGATTTTTCGTTACTCGCTAGTCAAGTACCAAATGGGGTTGATGAAACGATTAAGAAACGACTTTATGAGCATTGGAATGAAGGCGAAATTGTTGAAATGCTTGGTGTTATTTCACTCTTTGGGTATTTAAATAGGTGGAATGATAGTATGGGAACGTCTATTGAAGATGGCGCTGTTGAAAGCGGCGAGCAATATTTAGGGAAACATGGTTGGGAAAAGGGGAAGCACTTATAAAGTTTACAGTATTCAGTCACAGTATTCGGTAAAAAAGTAACTCCATTTAAATTTGACGAATCACGATTGAAGATTTGTCATTCTGAACAAAGTGAAGAATCTCATGATGGTTATCTGCTTTTTTATTAGCCAATAACTCATGAATAATTTTATTTGAAACCTTGCCAGAAACGGAGGGTTTTTTTACTTCATAGTTATAGTATTTGCGCTTTTGAGGTTTTTAGTCTATTGGATTTTTCTCCCCTCTTTTTATTTATTCTTTCTTTTTTGAATATGAAAAACTTTTGGCCTTGATAAGCTTTTTCAAATAATTCCTTTCTTTTCTAATACAAAAACCCAAATAAATACAAAGGAATAACGTTAAGTCCACCTACTTCCATATCATCTCTTACCACAAAACTATTTTTAACACTCCGTATTTGTTTTGATGTTTTTCCTTTGCCTCCAATTTCGAACGTATATGTTCTATCAATTATAAAATCGCCTTTTTCAGCTAGATGAATGTCATGTAAATATTTCATTTGGTTTGCAAAAAACGTTTCTCTTAAAGCTCCAATCTCTACATTTTGTTTTCCAAGGGCATATGCCAGATTTGGATTATTAAGATAGAGTTTTTCTGGTTTTGTAAACGCCCCAACACCTTTTGTGGGTTTATATAATTCCATTACTAAATCTGCTTTATCCAATAATCTTAGTGCCTCAATTAAAAATGCTCTTTGCACGCCTAATCGCTCACTTAATTTCTTTATGTTTGGTGTAAATGGAGCACTTTGCGCTATGGCTACCAACAACTTTTTAATTTTTCTGCTATCTTGATAGGTTATATTTTCTACTACATTAAAATCAATTTCTAAAATTAGGGTTATAGTCTGATTTAGTTTTTGCAAATAACTTTCTTTATTCTCCAAATAATATGGATATGCACCATACTTTAAGTAATCTCTAAAAAACTTAATTATAGTATCTGTTTCAATTTTTACTTTTTTAGCAATTTCCTTGTGATTTATAAGAAGTTCTGAAAGTTCTATTTTAGGTAATACTATGTTTTTTTCAAAATATAGAAATTCTCTAAATGATAATTCTTTCAGGTTATAAGTAACAACTCTTCTGCTTAAATCAGATTCTCCTTTATAAATTTCTAAAATTGAAGACGATGTGAAGACGGTTTTTAACTTTGGAAATTGGTCATAAATTAACTTTAGCTCTCTAGACCAATTAGGATATTTATGAACTTCATCTAAAAACAAATGTGTTCCACCTTGTAAAACAAATTCTTGAGCTAAAGAAACTAGTGTGTTTTCTAAAAAATACAAATTATCCAATGAAACGTATAATGACTCTGCTTCTTTATCTAATTTATACTTTATATATTGTAATAATAATGTGGTTTTACCGGCTCCTCTTGCCCCTTTAATACCTATTAGCCTGTTTGACCAGTCTATTTCCTTTAGCAAATAACGTTGTTTATGAGAAATATTTTCTAAAAACTGTTCCTGTAAAGCAAGAAAATCTTCCATTTTTGTTTTAATTTAAAACAAAAATAGTAAAAAGTGTTTTTATAAAAAACAAAAAACATATAAAAGTGTTTTTATAAAAAACAAAATCAATTACGTTTTAACATCAATATAGAATTGGAATAACTCGAAGTATCTATTTCTTTCCACCAACACAAATAACAATCTCACCCTTCGGGGGCTTATTTGTGTAATGTTCTAATACTTCTTTTGCAGTGCCTCGAACAGTTTCTTCGTATAGTTTTGTTAACTCTCTAGAAACCGAAACTTCCCTTTCTTCTCCAAAATACTCACAAAAATGCCCTAAGGTTTTTATAAGTTTATGTGGACTTTCGTAAAAAATAATAGTTCGTGTTTCTTCAGCTAAAAGTAAAAGGCGTGTTTGCCGTCCTTTTTTAACAGGCAAAAAACCCTCAAATACAAATTTATCGTTTGGTAATCCAGAATTTACCAACGCTGGTACAAATGCCGTAGCTCCCGGTAAACAATCTACTTCTATACTATTTTCAATACAAGCGCGGGTTAATAAAAACCCAGGATCTGAAATGGCCGGTGTTCCGGCATCACTAATTAAGGCAATGGTGGTTCCGCTTTTTAATTTTTGTATAATCGCATCAACCGTTTTATGCTCGTTGTGCATATGGTGCGATTGCATGTGTGTAGAAATTTCAAAATGTTTTAATAGTTTTCCAGACGTTCGCGTGTCTTCTGCAAGTATTAAATCGGCTTCCTTTAAAACTTCAACAGCCCTAAACGTCATATCTTTTAAATGACCTATAGGCGTTGGAACAATGTAAAGTTTACTCATTATTATTCAAACTTGCTTTCAATAATTTGTATAAAACGTTCTTCAAATTCTTCCTTTTCAGTCCAATTGTTATAATCTGGTTTCACAATATCTTCAATAAATTTTTTGGCATCACTAAAGGAAACACTCGTGTTTAGTTGAGAAATAACACGATCGTAATCTTCGTTTTTACCATCAAATAAATGTTTTATAAATGCAATTTTATCATTAAGTCCAATATTGAATTTACCTGTTTTTATTTTATCGTTTAATGATTTTTTTTCATCAGAAAGTCCATTAACCTTTGAAACAGGATCAAAAATAGGCGTATTTTGAAACCCTTCTGTTATATCTTCCAAATGATGTTTCTTTGTTATCTGTTTAGGAATGGCTTCTTCAAAAATAGCATCAACTTCCTGTGTTTCATGTGGCATTTGCGCTACCATATCCTTGATTTTTTCCATTACAGGTTCCATAATATCGTCTTCTTCTACTTCATCAAGATTGATGTAAATTTTATCATCAACTTCAATGGTATCACTTATTTTATTATTGAACGCACTGTCTAACATACCGAAAAAAGACGAGTCGCTTCCTATGGTTGGAATATCATCTTCAAAGTTTTCATTAGCGAATTTTAATACGGATAGCTTTTCAAAAAGCTCGGAAACTTCGGCATGCATTTTTACAACATCTTCCTTTCCTTTTAATTTTAGAATTCTATGAGCTATACTCATTAACTCAGACTCTAGCTTCTTTTTCATTATTTATAATTTTAAAATTAATGCTATTTATGCTTTTGTTTTTTAATAAATTTGCGCCACCTTTATACAAACGATAAATTGCCACATTTTAGTGTTAAAATTACGAAATGTTTCTTGAAAATACGGTAAATCATAAAGAACAATTTGGATGGATTGAAGTCATCTGTGGCTCCATGTTTTCTGGAAAAACAGAAGAACTGATCCGAAGGCTTAAACGCGCGCAAATTGCAAGACAAAAAGTGGAGATTTTTAAGCCTACCGTTGATGTGCGTTATAATGAAGAAATGGTGGTATCACACGATGCTAATGAAATTCGTTCAACACCTGTGCCAGCTGCGGCAAATATTCCCATTTTAGCTGATGGTTGTGATGTTGTGGGTATTGATGAGGCCCAGTTTTTTGATGATGAAATTGTACGTGTTTGCAACGATTTAGCTAACAAGGGTGTTCGCGTTATAGTAGCTGGTTTAGATATGGATTTTAAGGGCAACCCGTTTGGTCCCATGCCTAGCCTTATGGCAACTGCGGAATATGTTACCAAGGTACATGCGGTTTGTACCCGTACCGGCAATTTAGCACAATACAGTTACCGAAAAGCGAATAATGATAATTTGGTTTTATTGGGTGAAGTTGAAGAATACGAACCATTAAGTAGAGCCGCCTTTTATAAAGCTATGCTGCGTGATAAAGTGCGAAATATGAAAGTGAATGATGCCGAGGAAATAAATTCTAAAAACAAAGACCCGAATGCCTAAAGCACAAGAAACGGTGCTTGAAATAGACTTAAAGGCACTTAAACATAATTTCCGGTATTTAAACTCTAAATTAGATAACAACACTCAATTTTTGGCAGTTGTTAAGGCTTTTGCTTACGGAAGTGATGCTTGTGAAATTGCAAATTGTTTACAAGAATTAAATGTTGATTATTTTGCAGTTGCCTATATAAATGAAGGGGTTGCCTTAAGAGATGCGGGAATTACCAAACCCATATTAATATTACATCCGCAGTCTGTAAATTTTAAAATATTGATTGATTATTGTTTGGAACCCAGCCTTTACAACGCTAAAATTTTAAACGAATTTATTGCTGTCGCTTCCGCGGAAAAACAAACCGATTATCCTGTCCACATAAAATTTAATACGGGGTTAAACCGATTGGGATTTTGGGAAAATGATGTTGATTATATTGCTTCAAAACTAAAAGAAACAACAGCTATAAAAGCAAAATCCATCTTTTCACATTTGGCAGCAAGTGAGGATTTAGATGAACATGAGTTTACGCTAAACCAAATAGAATCCTTCAAGTCAATCTCAAAAAACTTTATAGATGCAATTGGTTACAAACCTATGCTCCACATCTGTAATACCTCGGGAATTCTAAATTACCCTGATGCTCATTTTGATATGGTACGAAGTGGTATTGGTTTATATGGTTTTGGGAATTCTGAAAAAGAAAACAAACATTTAAAACCTATAGCGTCTTTAAAAACGGTTATTTCTCAAATTCATAACATTGAAAAAGGCGAAACGGTTGGTTATAATCGTGCTTATAAAAGTGATGCGTTTTTAAAAACCGCCACATTACCTATTGGTCATGCCGATGGTATTGGCAGGCAATATGGCAATGGAAAAGGCTTTGTTATAATCCATGGGAAAAAAGCACCAATAGTTGGAAATGTGTGTATGGATATGATAATGGTTAACGTTACCAACATACATTGTAAAGCGGGTGATGAGGTTATTGTTTTTGATTCTAAATCAACCGCTGAACAATTAGCTGAAAATGTTAATACCATTTCTTATGAAATTATTACCGCTATTTCCCAGCGCGTAAAACGTGTTTTCATAAAATAATTAGTCTTATCAAATATTAATATTTTAACGTGGGTTCGAGATAAGGTTAAGTTTAGTTCCTTGAAAACAAGATATCTACGTTATTTGTATGCGATTGGTTATCCCCTTGAGGGGATTATAGGGGTGTTATCCCTATCAAATAACACCTCCCTAACCCTCCTCAAGGAGGGAATACACTCCACAAAGCTATATTCCCAATAATTATCTGGGACTAACGTTTGTATTAACAATTTGTTTCGGTTTTATAAAGAAATGCTCGTTTAAAAACACCAACATACAATACATTGATTTTACTGTTGAAAACCCCAATCCTTTTTTATAAACCCAATAATTATGTTTTAAAAGGTTAAGTTTAGTTCATTGAAAATAAGATATCTACGTTATTTGTATGCTATTGGTTATCCCCTTGAGGGGATTATAGGGGTGTAAATCCCCTTGATTAGCGAGAAGCAAAATGTATTTGTTTAAGCTATCGATCGAAGCTCATAGGGGTGTAATCCATATCAAATAACACCTCCCTAACCCTCCTCAAGGAGGGAATACACTCCATTAAGCTATATGTTCCTTATAATTATCTCGAACTCACGTTATTTTAACTTTTTTAGCTACTTTAGGCGTTCACTAACTAATAATGTAAAATTATGCTTAAAGAATTTAAAGAATTTGCAATGAAGGGAAACCTTATAGACATTGCTGTTGGTTTTGTAATGGGTGCTGCTTTTAAAGAAGTAGTAACTGCTTTTACTGGAGGCATTGTATCACCATTAATTGGTATGATATTCAATTCAGACTTCAAAGCTTTAAAATATAAATTGAAAGATGGCGCATTGAATGATGCTGGAGAAATGGCTGGAGAAGTTTATTTGGAATACGGAACATTTTTAACCTATGTTATCGATTTTACTATTGTTGCCTTTGTCATGTTCTTGGTTGTAAAAGGAGTTAATAGAATGAAAAAGAAAGAAGAGCCAGCTCCTGAAGCACCAGCGGGACCATCTCAAGAAGAGTTGCTTGCTGAAATTAGAGATCTGCTTAAAAAATAACAGCTTGTTAAATAAATAACACTGTGTTATTTGTTGTTAAAAAGCCCTTGTTTTCTAAAAATGAGGGCTTTTTTTAGATTATAAAAAAGAATTAATAGTTAGTTTTGCCCTATCAAATGGTATTAAAACCTTAAAATTAAAAAAATGAGAGTAGCTGTAGTTGGTGCCACAGGTATGGTTGGCGAGGTGATGCTGAAAGTATTGGAAGAACGTAATTTTCCCATTACCGAATTATTATTGGTAGCCTCTGAACGTTCTGTTGGAAAAAAATTGACCTTCAAAAATAAAGAATATACCGTTATTGGTTTAGCTGATGCTGTTGCTGCAAAACCACAAATCGCCATTTTTTCTGCTGGCGGGGACACCTCTATGGAATGGGCGCCTAAGTTTGCTGAAGTTGGTACTACGGTGGTTGATAATTCATCGGCTTGGAGAATGGATCCCACTAAAAAATTAGTGGTTCCAGAAATAAATGCGCACGAATTAACTAAAGAGGATAAAATTATAGCAAACCCAAACTGTTCTACCATTCAATTGGTTATGGCATTGGCGCCGCTTCATAAAAAATATAAAATGAAACGTATTGTGGTATCAACTTATCAATCCGTTTCTGGTACTGGTGTAAAGGCTGTAAAACAATTAGAAAACGAGATTGCTGGTATTGAAGGCGAAATGGCCTATCCTTATCCAATTGGTAGAAATGCTTTACCACACTGTGATGTGTTTATGGAGAACGGTTACACCAAGGAAGAAATGAAATTGGCAAGGGAGCCACAAAAAATATTTAATGATAAAACATTTTCTGTAACGGCTACTGCGGTTCGTATTCCTACAGCAGGCGGGCACTCAGAATCTGTTAACGTAGAGTTTGAAAACGATTTTAATTTAGCTGATGTGCGTAAAATGCTGCATGAAACTTCTGGTGTAATTGTGCAAGATAATACAGATACTAACACCTATCCTATGCCAATTTATGCCCATGATAAAGATGAGGTTTTTGTGGGACGAATTCGTAGGGATGAAACACAACCTAACACTTTAAATATGTGGATAGTGGCAGACAACTTACGAAAAGGCGCCGCAACAAACACCATTCAAATTGCTGAGTATTTAGTTGAAAATAATTTAGTGTAACACTTAATTAACTAAACTATTAAACTTTAAGCTTCTTCATTAAAATGAAGGAGCTTTTTTGTTTATTTTTGAGTCCTTTTAATGTATTAATCATGAAAAAAATAATACTCAGTTTGTTTAGTATAATTGTTTTAACTGCTTGCAAAAAAGAAAATACGAAATCAAATATTATTCCCGTGAATTACCCTGAAACAAAAACTGTAGATACCATAGACACTTATTTTGGTGTAGAAGTAAAAGACCCTTATCGTTGGTTAGAGGATGATAGAAGTGATGAAACTGAAGCTTGGGTAAAAGACCAAAACCAAAACACGTATTCATATTTAGAGCAAATTCCTTTTAAAGATGAATTAAAAGAACGCTTGTCTGAAATATGGGATTACGAAAAAATCAGTGCACCATTTAAAGAAGGTGATTATGCCTATTTTTATAAAAATAAAGGTCTACAAGATCAAAGCGTCGTATATAGAAAAAAAGATAATACTGATGCTGAAGTTTTTCTAGACCCCAATACGTTTTCTGAAGACGGTACTGTGTCACTGGGTGCTTTAAGCTTTTCAAAAAATGGGAAAATAGCCGCTTATTCAATATCTGAAGGTGGAAGCGATTGGAGAAAAATTCTTGTTATGAATGCAGAAACCAAAACCATAATTGAAGACACCATAATTGATGCAAAATTTGGTCAAATATCATGGTATAAAAATGAAGGGTTTTATTATTCTAGTTACGACAAGCCAGAAGGTAGCGAATTGTCGGCAAAAACAGATCAACATAAAGTCTATTATCACAAACTAGGTACGCCTCAAAAAGAGGATTCGTTAATTTTTGGTGGAACACCAGAAGAAAAACATAGATATATTTATGGATCTGTTACCGAAGATGATAGATATTTGGTAATCACGCCACGTATTTCTACTTCGGGTAACAAGCTGTTTATAAAAGATTTATCTGTTCCTAATAGTGAATTCATTAGCATTTTAAATCATACGAATAGCGATACTTACATTATTGAAAATGAAGGAAGCAAACTTTTTCTTGTAACTAATTTAAATGCCCCTAATAAAAAGATAGTAACCGTTGATGCTGCGAACCCAACACCAGAATATTGGAAAGATTTTCTGCCAGAAACAGACTATGTTTTAACACCTACTACAAGCGGTGGATATTTTATTGCACATTATATGATTGATGCTATTTCTAAAGTAAAACAATATGATTATAATGGAAAATTGATTAGGGATATAGCCCTTCCCGGATTAGGTTCTGCCAATGGATTTGGAGGAAAAAAAGAAGAAAAAACAGATTATTTTTCATTTACAAATTATTATACGCCAACAAGTATTTATAAATACAATGTTGATACTGGTAAAATTGAATTGTACAGAAAACCTGCTATAAAATTTAATGAAGACGAATATGAAAGTCATCAGGTGTTTTATTCTTCAAAATATGGTACAAAAGTCCCAATGATAATTACTCACAAAAAAGGACTTGAACGCAATGGTAAAAATCCAACAATCCTTTATGGTTATGGCGGATTCAATATTAGTTTAACGCCTTCATTTAGTATTACAAATGCCGTTTGGATGGAACAAGGGGGCATATTAGCCGTACCCAATTTACGTGGCGGTGGTGAGTATGGTAAAAAATGGCATGACGCAGGAACGAAAATGCAAAAGCAAAATGTATTTGATGACTTTATAGCTGCTGCAGAATATGTAATTGAAAATAATTATACGTCCTCAGAATTTTTAGCCTTAAGAGGGGGTTCAAATGGCGGCTTATTAGTTGGTGCCGTAATGACACAACGTCCGGATTTGGCAAAAGTAGCACTTCCTGCCGTTGGTGTTTTAGATATGCTGCGCTACCATACCTTTACTTCTGGTGCAGGTTGGGCTTATGATTATGGAACTTCCGAAGATAGCAAAGCCATGTTTGAATATTTAAAAGGATATTCGCCTATTCACAATGTAAAAGAGGGTGTTGAATATCCAGCTACTTTAATTACAACTGGCGATCATGACGACCGTGTGGTACCTGCGCACAGTTTTAAATTTGCTGCTGAATTGCAAAACAAACAAACAGGAACAAACCCCATATTAATAAGAATAGAAACCGATGCAGGTCATGGTGCTGGAACTCCTGTTAGTAAAATTATTGAACAATATGCTGATATTTTTGGATTTACATTATTTAATATGGGGTTTGATGTGTTACCAAGTAAAACCGAAAACTTTAAAAATTAAGAAATTATAAACTATATTTTAGACCTCACAGGTTTTTAAAACCTGTGAGGTCTTCTTATATTTACAATATGCTAAACATAAAAAACCTCTCTTTTTCATACAATAAAACACCTGTTTTAAAAAACCTCTCTTTTAATGTTAATCAAGGTGAAAACATCGCTATTATTGGTGAAAGTGGCTCGGGAAAAAGCACATTGCTTAAGCTTTTATATGGCGAATACG
This sequence comes from uncultured Flavobacteriaceae bacterium, assembly GCA_963975495.1. Lineage (GTDB taxonomy): Bacteria > Bacteroidota > Bacteroidia > Flavobacteriales > Flavobacteriaceae > CAXBID01. The sequence goes on from CAXBID010000076.1 coordinate 12,726, forward strand.
ATTTAAAAAAAGGCAAAATTTTTTGGAAAGACAAAGAAATTTTAGGCCCAAAATATAATCTTATAATTGGTCCAGAATATATGAAATATGTGGCTCAAGAATTCGATTTGATGCCATTTATTACCGTAGCAGAAAACATGGGTGCATTTCTTTCAAATTTTTATCCCAAAGAAAAAAAAGAACGTATTAAAGAACTCTTAGATGTCGTTGAGCTAAACAACTTTGCAGACACGAAAGTCAAACTTTTAAGCGGTGGCCAAAAACAGCGTGTAGCCTTAGCTAAAGCCATTGCAAAACAACCTGAAATTCTTTTATTGGATGAGCCTTTTAGCCACATTGATAATTTTAAAAAACAATCTTTACGACGAAGTTTATTTAAATATCTAAAAGAAAAAAACATTACTTGCATTGTCGCCACACACGATAAAGCGGATGTTATGGGGTTTTCAGACCGTATGTTATTATTAAATAACCAAAAAATTGAAGCCAACGATACCCCAGAAAACTTATACCAAAATCCTAAAACAGCTTTGATTGCTTCATTTTTTGAGGAATTCAATCGTATTAATAACAAGATTGTCTATGCCCATCAATTAAAATTGGTTGAAAAATCAAACCTAAAAGCGACTGTGATTAAAAACTATTTTAAAGGCAACCATTATTTAATTGAAGTCGATTACAATGGAACTATTTTGTTTTTTGAAAACCCTTCTGAATTGAAAAAGAACACCATTGTATCACTTGAAATAGTAAAATAAACCTACTTGTCAAAACGCTTCAATACGTTTGTGTAAGGTATTTAATTGCTCTATTTCTGCTTCTCCAATAGCATTTTCAACAGGAAGCATAACAATGAAAATTTCATCTGAACCGAATTCTTCCTGAAAATCAATGTATGCTTTATAACTAGGATTGCCTTCTAAAAACCAGATGGAAAGCGAATTATCTACACGTAGTTTTTGAAGTGTTTGATGTCCAGAAACCCCCATTAAAATAGCAAGAATTATAATTATTGCTAGTCTTAATTTAGGATAATCCATATATAAAAATCTGCCTTTTGGTAACTCATTTTTTTTTATTCCTTCGGTTTCAATTGTTAATAACCCTATAATCTTCCACTAAAGCGAATATTTGACTACTATTTAGATTAGTGCAATGTGGCATTAAATGAACCTAAATAAAATTAAGGGTGATTACACTCGATATCATTTATAATAATTTGATTTAATCTGTTTCCTATCAATTACTTGTGAATAACTAATTGAGTTTTTTTCTTCTTTCAATAGTCACATTTTTTACTTTTATTTCCATCATCCTCTAAGGGAAAACAAAAGCGCTTTTGTTCATTTTATAAATCTAAAAACAATAAACATGTACACTATTTTAATTGCGTATCAGTAGTTCCTCAACTTCCTCTAAACTTTTTCCTTTGGTTTCAATAACAAATTTCATCACAAATAATAAAGATAAAACTGCCATTCCTGCATAAATTGCAAATGTTAGCGTTGGTCCTAAATTTGTTAATTCCCAAGGGAAAAATTGGGTGACCGTATAGCTTACCAGTGAATTAAAAAAACCAACTACAGAGATCGCTATTCCTTTGATATTGCCGGGAAATATTTCTGATAATAACGTCCACATTACTGGCCCCAATGAAATTGCGAATGCTGCAACATATAGCAAAATTGCTATAAGCACTAATGTTGCATTAATAGATATAAAGCTTTTAACTCCGTTTCTCTTAAATTCATGTAAATCACCCTCACTCAATAATGGTTCAAGATTACCAAATAATTCTTTTTGAGAATGAAATGACATGCCATTAAGGCTTTTAATTGCTGTTTTAATTTCAGCACTTCCAACTTTTTCTATGGTTTCATTATTAATATCGTATGAGGCATTATTAAAAGCTAAAGTAGCCATTGATAATGCAATGGCCATAGTTGCCGTACCAATTATTAAAAGGGGTTTTCTTCCTAATCGGTCTATAAGCCTAATGGCC
>CAXBID010000077.1:0-14405 GCA_963975495.1 uncultured Flavobacteriaceae bacterium
ACCACCGTTATTAAATTCTGATAAAAATGGATTTACTTTTGTTGCGCCTTCTACGGCGTAAAAATCTACAAACAAATCAAAACCTTTATAAGCTAGTGTAGTTGATAATGACCCAAACCAATCTGGATTAGGATCTTTAAAAACACGATCTTCCTGAGTTATTTTTCCATCTGGCACACCAGTTTCATTACCTTCATCATCTACACCATTGGTGTCTTTTATTTTGATATCACCTGGTCTTAAATCATCTTGTGGAAGTGCTGAATCAGGATTCGCTTGTGGTGCATTCGCAAAATCGTCGCCTTCTTGCCATATCCCATCAAATTCATATTGGTAAATAACGCCAACAGGCTGACCAACATAATAGTTAAAAGCATCATCTACCAAAATGGGATTGCCTTCTCCATCATTATAAAGGTCTGTTAATTTGTTTTTATTATTTGACCAATTGGTAGAAACAGACCATCTAAAATCACCGGTATTAATAATATTTGCCGTTAAGCTTAACTCAATACCTGTGTTTTGTAATTCTCCTGCATTGAAAAAAGTATATTGATAACCTGTTATTGACGGCACTCCTCGTCGCAATAATAAGTCTGTTGTTCTTGCATCGTAGTAATTTATATTGCCTACCAGTACTCTATTAAACACTGAGAAATCCAAACCTAAGTTTAGGGTTGTTATTCTTTCAAACTTTAAATCTGGATTTGGTAAAATTACAGACGGCGAATATCCTGACGCAGATTCCCCATCAAATATATAATTTTGACCTTCAGCAGTAAATAGCGATGTATAGGCCCGACCCAAATCGTTTACCAAAGAACCATAACTTGCTCGGAATTTTAATTCTTGTACAGCATCAACATCCTCTAAAAAACTTTCGTTGTGAATTTTCCATGCAAAAGATGCTGCAGGATTAAAACTCCATTTATTATCTTGAGCATTAACTGAGGCTCCATCGGCTCTAGCCGTTGCTTCAAAGGAATATTTATTCATTAAGTTATAACGTGCTCTGGCCATAAAAGACGCTAACCTTTGCTGGTTTTTATCGCGCTCAACTGTTACATTTCCTATGGCATTTGTAATACCATCATATCCTAAACTTTCATTTGTAAACCCTTGGGCCTCTGTAAATGTTCTGCTAAATTTATTTTCTTGAGCAGATTGAACCAATGTTACATTAAGTTTGTGGTCGTCATTAAAGGTCTTATCATATGTTAAGATGTTTTCAATTAAATAAGATTCCCTTAGTTGGTTATCTATTCTTGCAATACCATTTACATCATCTCCAGCAGAACTTAAAGAAGATTGATACTGGCCTCTTTCCGAAGTTCTTCTGGTAAAGTTCGTTTTTAATTGATATTGTAAGTTATCTGTGATTTGCCAAATTGGTGTTACGTTAACTACAAAATCATTTCCTTTTTCGTCGTTATCCTGTTCTCTGAGATTCCATATTGGGTTTACAGCTGATAATTCCTCACCACTTGGAAATTGTGTAAGGTTTCCATTATCATCATAAGCCCTACCTAATGGAGACGTTGTAATTACATTGATATTAGCCGCTCTTTCTGTATCATCATTTAATATATTCAAATCAAAATTCACAGAGAATTTATCATTAATTTTTTGATCTACATTTAAACGTAATGTTTTTCTTGTATAGTTTGAAGTTGGAATGATACCATTCTCTTTAAAGTAATTGATACTACCGAAAACCTTAGTCATATCTGTACCGCCACTTATACTAATGGCTTGACTGTTAACTTGACCTCTTTTTACTAATTGGTCCTCCCAGTCTACAAATTGATTGTTTGTTATAGATTCTAATTCTAGGTCTGAAAAAATATCGTCATCATTTGGATATGAATCATCTGCAATAGTTGATCTTACAGCTTCCCGTCTTAACTGTGCAAACTCTTGTCCGCTATAAACATCAAAATTTCTTTCTATTGATTTTGAAGTAACAAAACCATGATAGCTTACACTTACTTTACCTGCTTTTCCTCGTTTTGTGGTGATTAAAACAACCCCATTTGCACCCCGGGAACCATATATGGCTTGGGCAGATGCGTCTTTAAGAAATTCTATCGACTCGATATCATCAGAGTCAATATCTTCAATGCCACCATCTCTAATAATCCCATCTACTACATATATGGCACTTACATTACCTTCGATTGATCCTCGCCCTCTAAAGATAATATCAGATGTTCCACCTGGCCTTAATGTACCTCCGCCTACATCAACTTGTAAACCAGCAATTCTACCTCTCAACATTTCATTAACATCAGATGTTGGTGTTAGTATGGCTTGTTCCATATTAGTGGTAGCGACAGCATTGACGACATCACTTTTTCTTTGCGTACCATAACCTACTACTACTACTTCATCCAGTATGTTCTCATCCGCTTTTAGCAGTATGGTCATTGGATCTGTAGTAATTGCTAATTCTTGAGTTACGTATCCTACATAAGATATAACCAATGTTGTTGCATTGTTGTTGACTGATAATGAAAAATTTCCATCAAAATCAGTTGATGCGCCATTGGCAGTTCCTTTAACAAGTACCGTTGCTCCCGGCAAAGGCATATTATCCGAAGCTGCGAGTACAGTTCCTGTAACTGTTTTTTGTGATTGGGCTAGTGCTCCAAAGGAAGTAAGCAAAAGCAATGACAAAAACAGCACTTTAATTTTTTGATAACAGAGTTTTAATTTCATGTGAGTGTCGTTTTAAGTTTAGTTTCAAAAATATAGTTTGATTTGATGACAAGAATTAATTATATGTAAACTTAACATCAAATACTGAGAAATTCACAATTTTAAAGCCGATAAAAAACGAACATCGCAATTTTAAAATGAATTTATAACAGATTTTCTTTTGGAAATCATTGTAAATACTACAAAGTTGCGATTACAAATATTTATGGTACAAACCCTTAAAAATATTAGATTTTATACTCTTGTCGTGGTAATGTCGTGGTAAAATTTCATGGTGTCGTGTTGCTAAAACTTTAAGATATAGTTAACAAGACCACTATTATGTTCCAACCCTAACTTTTTACGTAATCTATAACGTTTGGTTTCGACACTTTTAGTAGATATATTAAGCAGTGGCGCTATTTCTTTTGAAGATAAATTGAGCCTTAAATAGGCACAAAAACGCAAATCATTTGGCGTTAAATCTGGGTGGGATTTCTTGATTTTTTCTAAAAAATCTTTATCGGCATTATTAAAAGCTTGCTCAAAAAACGACCAATCCTTGGTATCATTTAAATTACTATCAATAAGTTCTAGTGCAGTATTATTACCAGGATGCCTATTCTTTTTCAATTCCTTTTTAATCTTATTCAGAACTCTGTTCTTTTTAATAATACTCATGGTTGAGATCGCTAATTCTCTATTCTTATTGTCTATGTCCTGATTTAATTTTTCGTTTTTAATGTGCATAATCATTTGCTCATTCTCCATCTGTTCTTGTTTAAACTTGTTTATATAATAACGTTTGTAGGCTTTGTGAGTAATAAAAATGATTACTAAAAGCAAGAGAAAATAAAATACCAAAGCCGTATTTGAAAGGTACCATGGCCTATGCACTATAAAAGTATAAGACACTGTGTTTTTTGATAATTCATTACCAACCTTAGCCCTAACTTTAAAGGTATAATCTCCAAAAGAGAGATTTTCAAAAGTTACTTGAGGGTTTTCTGTCCATTTACTCCATTTATTAGAAAGGCCTTCTAACTTATATTGGAAATTAACATCTAAATATTTATCATATTCTGGAACAGAAAACTTAAACACTAGCAAACCTTGCTTGTAATTAAATTCACCCTCGGTCCCAATAGGATACTTTAAGGTTTCATCGTCTATATTTTGGAAGGATACGGCATTCAAATAAACGATGTAATCTTTTTTTCTATTGATTTGAGATACATCTAAAATAATGTAACCATTTGCTGTTCCTAAAACATACTTAACATGGTTGGTAAGCGAAATGTTCTCATAGCCTAACACGCCTCTTCTTAGTTTTGAAGGGATAGGAATATTATTAATAACTGGTTTATTTGTTACATCGTCGTTTTCTATATAACTAATATTATTTTTTGAAAACGTCCACAATCTGTCATGCTTATCTACAACCAATTTACCAGAAATGTAATCGCCTTCTTTAATGGCAGCACTTAATAAAGAGTCTTTTTTGAAGCCTTTATTTGTTCTATCGTGCTTAAAAATACCTTCTTCTGATGCATAAAGAATGTCATTTTTATAGCGAATTAAACTTGAGTTTTTTCCCAATGGCAATGTTGTTTCCATATCAAGTTTAAGGACTTTTGTTAAGCTATCATTTAGTTTTAATTTAAACACACCCTTATACTCATGGCTCACCCAAACTTGGTTATCATCATTAATTTCAAAATATCTAGATGAGTTGTTGAATCCTTTTACCTTATTTCTTACTTGCCATAAGCCGTTAACCTTTTCAAGAATATAAAGTCCATTATAATTCCCTTGAAGCAAAAGATTTTGATGTTTCGGAATGGGTTTAAATGTCCATGCTCCTAATTCGTCACTTATTTTATTTGCCTTGAATTCCTCAATTAAAAAAGTTCCTAAATGATGTCCGCAGAAGAGGTATTTATCATTATAATTAAACAAATCCAATACTTGACCCGCTGTACCTTCAACAAACTCAAATAGATTATTTCCCCCATTTAATTTTCTGTAAAATAAACCTTGATTAGAGCCTACAAACAAGACGTTTTTGAAAACTTGCGTGGTGTAAACTGTTCCCACAACCCCTTCATAATCAAAAAATGTTTTTATAGCAGATTTTACATTAATGCAGTTAATACCGTTATCCAACCCCGCCCAAACGTTATGAGCCTTATCCTCAAATAACGACAAAACGGTATTATTACTTAATCCCTTTTTTTGAGTGATTTGATATTTAATATTGCCCTCTTTACTTAAATGTAATACCCCGTCAGATATGGTTCCTATAATAAAACTATCATCTTCAAGTTGGATACTGCTAAATACATCTACTCCTTTTAACATTGAATCCGCAGCTATATTCCATCGTTTTATTTGAGCATTTTGATATTTGTAAAACCCTGAACTACGAGTTAGAATGATTAGGTTTTCATCATCCTCAAAAATATTGATAACCCTTTCAGATTTTAAGATTTGGTTATTTGATATAAGTTTAGATTTTCCATCTTCAACAACATATATGCCCTCATCTGCAACATGGTAATAAATTCGGTTTTTTACCTTGAAAATTTTATAAATTATATTAGCGGCTGTAATTATTTTAAATGTTTCAGTTTGTGTATTGTAAAAATAAATACTATAACTTGATTGAAATATTACCCATTCATTATATTCAACGATGTTCCATATCTGTTCATCCTTTAATATATCCTTATCAAGTTTGGATGTTAATGAAGTATAATTTAAAGTACCCCATTCATTTTTTAACCAATAGCCAAACTCTGCATAACACCCAGTATATATTTTGTTGCCAATAACATTTACCGCTCTAGTAATAGTATTGTTTGGTGATGTATAGGTTATCCATTCTGAACCATTAAACTCAAGTAATCCTTTATTGTTTGCAACGTAAATATAATCATCAAGCCCTTGGGAAATCATCCAGTTTTGATTATCGCCATTGTAGTTTTCGGTGGTGTATTTAGCTATTGGTGGTAGCTCTTGAGTAAAAGACACCAAACCGATACACATTAAGAAAATGGACTGTAAAATTTTCATCCCGTGATAAGAATTTAAGTTAACGAACAACTTATTCAATCTATTTATAAAAATAGTTTTAGGCAATGACTACACAAAATAAGCTTTTTTAGGTCTCAAAGCAAAAATAAGGATCAACTTTTAAGAAAGTGCCAACATCAATAAAGCCGCTAAACATGCACCAACTATAGGTCCCAAAACTGGAATCCAAGCATAACTCCAATCGCTCGACGCTTTATTTTTAATAGGAAGTAAAGCGTGCATAATTCTTGGTCCCAAATCACGTGCAGGATTTATGGCATAACCCGTAGTGCCGCCCAACGATAAACCAATGGACCACACTAAAAAAGCAACAGGTAATGCCCCTAATGACCCCAGACCAATAATAGTTTCTGTATCGTTAATGGTCGCATTAGTAAAATATAATATGGTAAAAATAAGCATGAACGTTCCTAAAGCTTCGCTAAAAAAATTAGAAAATGTATGCCTTATGGCTGGTGCTGTGCAGAATACTGCTTTTTTACTATCTCCATCCTCAGTAGCATCAAAATGATTTTTATAAAACACCCATACGGCTGAAGCCCCAACCATAGCACCCAACATTTGTGCTAAAACATATAAAGGCACATCTGCCCAAGGGAATTTTCCTGCTACTGCTAAGCTAATACTAACTGCTGGGTTAATATGTGCACCGCTATACGGTCCTGCAATAACCACTGCAATATAAACCGCCAAAGCCCAGCCTGTGGTTATAACTATCCATCCACTGTTATTGCCAATGGTTTTATTCAGTACAACGTTGGCTACAACACCACCGCCTAATAAAATAAGTATGGCTGTTCCAATAATTTCTGCTATAAATGGTGTCATTTTTATTTAGGATTTACGATTGTTGAGATACGAATGATTCAATTATTTTTTATCATTAATGTCTGATTAAAGAATCAAGACCGCTTCGCTAATAGAACCAAGACTTGATTGTAACTAATTGATAAACACTTATTTTCAAATTCATACGATTCCAAAAAATAAAATTTTTATCCCGATATATCGAGATGTAAAAAGCAAGCCCCCTTTTTTCATAAGCCTTGAAAAAGCCTGTGCTCGCAAAAAAGGTTTACTTGATTGAATTATTTTTTACCGGACAACATTTATTTTTTATCTAATATTTAGAAAAGTTCATGGTTTTTTGAATTTTCAAAAATTCATAAATCTAAACTAATTTTTTATACTTGAATGCTAATCTAATTTCGTCCAATACTCCAAGGCATCAATAGCTTTATACCATCCTTTGATATTTTTATCAATATCCTCTCTGTCCTCCTTTGGGTTAAAATACCTATCTGTTTGCCATATCGCTTGAATTTCTTCTGGATTCTCCCAATATCCCACGGCTAATCCTGCTAAAAAAGCAGCACCCATTGCAGTAGTCTCAACCACTTTTGGACGTACAGTAACCGTGTTTAATACATCAGCTTGAAACTGCATGAGCAGATTATTAACTGTTGCTCCGCCATCTACACGCAATTCTTTTATAGAAATTCCAGAATCAGCTTCCATGGCTTTCAATATATCCATGGTTTGGTATGCTATAGATTCCAAAGCTGCACGTGCTATATGTGCATCAGTGCTACCGCGTGTTAAACCAAACATAGTGCCTTGTGCTTGCTGATTCCAATGTGGTGCTCCCAAACCTGCAAATGCAGGCACGAAATATACACCTTCTGAACTTTTTACAGAACTAGCTAGCGTTTCAACCTCAGCTGAATTTCTAATAATCTTTAAACTATCTCTCAACCATTGAACAACCGCTCCTGCAATAAAGATACTACCTTCTAAAGCATACGTTGTTTTCCCATTTATTTTCCAAGCTACAGTGGTTAATAAATTGTTCTTTGAAACCGTTGGCAGTTCACCAATATTCATTAGCATAAAGCAACCTGTTCCATAAGTGTTTTTTACCATACCTGGCTTAGTACACATTTGCCCAAACAAAGCCGCTTGTTGATCTCCTGCAATTCCTGCAATAGGAATATTTGCATCATAAAAAGTTGATTTTGTATGCCCATAAACTTCACTTGACTGTTTTACTTCGGGTAACATACTTTTAGGAATGGTTAATAATTTAAGCAATTCATCATCCCAATCCATGGTGTTTATATTGAATAATAATGTTCGAGAGGCATTAGTAACGTCGGTGATGTGTTGCTCTCCTTTAGTGAAGTTCCAAATTATCCAGGTATCAATCGTACCCATAATGAGGTTGCCAGATTCTGCTTTTTGTCTTGCTCCATCAACATGATCTAATATCCATTTTACTTTTGTACCCGAAAAATAGGAGTCTATTACCAATCCTGTTTTTTCTCTTATACTTTTTTCTCTACCATCTTTTTTAAGTTCATCACAATAATCTGACGTTCTTTTATCTTGCCACACAATAGCATTATAAATGGGTTTTCCTGTGTTTTTATCCCAAACAACAACCGTTTCACGCTGATTTGTAATACCAATGGCGGCTATGTTTTCAACATTTAATCCTTTTTTAGCTATAGCTTCGGCGGCTACTCCAGCTTGTGTAGACCAAATTTCCAGAGGGTCGTGTTCAACCCATCCCGGTTTTGGGAAATATTGTGTAAATTCTTTTTGAGCTACTGAAATAATACTTCCTTTTTTATCAAAAACGATGGCTCTTGAACTTGTAGTTCCTTGATCTAATGCTAGTATATATTTTTCCATAAGATTAGCCCCCTCTAACTCCCCCAAAAGGGGAGAAAGCTTACTCGGGGTTATTTAGTTATAAATTAATTTTTAATAACATACTGACTAGCAACTTCAATAAAATTAGAAATTTGCTCTTGCTTCCAATCATTATCCTTATTTAATTCTTTAGCTAATATAGTGGCAACCAGAGGCGCAATTTCTATAGCCGCTTTAGCATCTAAAAATAAAACTCTAACACGTCTTGCCAAAACATCTTCAATGGTTCTTGCCATTTCGTTGCGTACCGCCCAAACTACTTCTGCTTTTGTGAATTCGAGTCTTATATGTAGTTTTTTACCTAATTCTGGATTTTCTTCAATAAGCTGTTTTATACCTTTTTGATCACTTCCATAAATATACAAATGATGTGATTTATCAACAGCGCCATTCGCACCATGAATTAATAATTTTTTTGTGTTGCATTTGATATTGGGCAATTTACCCAATTCGATAGCTTTGTTCACAGTATCTTGCGCCATACGTCTGTAGGTCGTCCATTTTCCACCTGTAATAGTAATTAAACCCGAAGCTGACACCATAATTTTATGGCTTCTGGATATTTCTTTAGTTTTTTCAGATTTATCTTTTGGCGCTGCCAATGGTCGTAATCCTGCAAAAATGCTTAGAACATCTTTTTTACCTACATGTTTTGTTAAATATCTATTAGCCGTTTCCAGGATAAAGTCGACTTCTGTATCCAGTGCTTTTGGCTCTAAACTATGGCTGTCTAAAAGCGTATCGGTAGTTCCAACCACAACCCTATTATGCCAAGGCACTAAAAACAATACCCTACCATCATCTGTTTTAGGAATCATAATCGCGTCATTTCCGGGTAAAAATGATTTATCTAAAACCAAATGTATTCCTTGGCTTGGGCGAATGCTGTTTTTGGCCAGCGCATCATCCATTTTTAAAACCTCATCTGTAAAAACGCCTGTGGCATTTATAATCACTTTGGCATCTAAATTATAGGATATATTCGTTTCAGCATCTTTAGCCATAACACCATTAACCAAACCTTTATCATTTTTTAATAATTGTTCTACTTTAAAATGATTTAAAACCGTTGCGCCTTGCTCGATTGATGTTTGAGCTATATTTACAGCGAGTCTTGAATCGTCAAACTGACCATCATGATAAACAACACCTCCTTTAAGTTTTTCGGATTTAATGGTTCTTAAGCGCTTTTGAGTTTCCGTCTTTGATATTCTAACTGATTTTCCAAAGCTTAATTTACCTGCTAAAAGATCATATATTTTTAAGCCTATAGTATAGAAAAAATTATCCCACCACTTATAATTCGGAATAATAAACGATTGATTACTAACTAAATGTGATGCATTTTTAAGCATCAGACCTCTTTCGTATAATGCTTCCTTAACCAAATCAATATGACCTTGTGCCAGATACCTTACCCCACCATGTACCAGTTTTGTACTCCTACTAGATGTGCCTTTTGCAAAATCCACTTGTTCTAAAAGTAAGGTTTTAAAACCTCGTGTAGTACTATCTAAGGCAATTCCTAAACCTGTGGCACCACCTCCAATAATGATGACATCCCATTCAGAGTTTCCTTTTAGCTGTTCTATTAATGTATTCCTATTAAACAAATTGATTTATTTTGTATTTTGATTAGCTTTACTTTGCTTCAAATATATTGAAAATAATTTTAAAACGAAACAAAACGAAACTATTTTATAAAATAAATAAAAAAAAAAAAAATTGATTAACTTCATTTATCTTCTATCTTCATTTACTTATATTTGATTTTATGCAAAGACACGAAACCATATTAAACATTCTAGCTAAAGAAAAACACATTGAGGTTTTAGATTTATGTAAAAAATTAAATGTTTCTGCTGTTACTATTAGAAAAGACTTGAAATTACTGGAAGAAAAAGGGCTACTGTTTAGAACTCATGGCGGTGCTTCTTTAGAAAACCCTTATATCAATGAAAAAGCAGTTATTGAAAAAGAAAAAATTTCAGTTGAGGAAAAAAATGGTATTGCTCAGGCAGCGGCAAAACTAATTGATGAAAACGATTCCATTATGATTGCTTCAGGAACCACCGTTCAGGCGCTTTCAAAATTCATAAAACCGAAAAATAAATTAACAGTCATCACCTCATCATTGTATGTCGTTTTACATTTAACACATGATAAGAATATAGAAATTTTACAGCTTGGAGGCTATATAAGACATAGTTCTGCTTCAGTTATTGGCTCTTACGCTGCTCATATTTTAGAAAACGTATCATGTAGTAAACTTTTTTTAGGCGTCGATGGCATCGATTTCGATTATGGTTTATCTACCACCAGTCTTGAGGAAGCGCAATTAAATCAAAAAATGTTAGCAGCGGCACAAAAAATTATTGTTTTGGCAGACTCTTCAAAATTTGGCAAAAAAAGTTTTGCTAAAATTTGTGAGCTAAATGATATCGATGAACTCATAACCGATAGTGGCATTTCTTCTTCAAACAAGAAAAAATTAGAAGAAAAAGGCATTAAAGTTACCATCGTTTAAAAAGTGAAAACTTCTTATTTCTTTACGTTAGCATTTATCCAATTTCGATATGCCGTTTCCAATGCTTTTACTTTTTCAGTATGTTTTTCAGCTAAATCAAAACGTTCACCAGGATCTTCTGTGATATTGAAAAGTTTTAATTCCATGTTGTCTATTACAGGTGCAATATATTGTACAGATGGGGCACTCTTCCAGTGATTTTCTTTAGCGTTCGTCAATTTCCAATCACCTTGCCTTACGGCCCAAGTTTTTTGCCATTTCCAAACCAATAATCTGTTTGGGTCGGGTTTTAAAAGGCTTATCCCATCAAGCGCATCATCATTAGCCTGCGTTCCAGCAGCATTTAGAAGTGTAGGTAAAATATCGGTCGCAGAGACATAATTAACTTCAACTTTTCCAGCATCAATTTTATTAGGCCAGCTTATGGCCAATGGCACACGTATACCGCCTTCCCAAAGCGAGTACTTCCCGCCTGTTAACGGTGCATTGTTTGCTCCTGTAAGCGGCGAACCTCCATTATCTGAAATGAAAACTACCAGGGTGTTTTCCTCAATATTTTGCGCTTTCAAAACATCTAAAACACGCCCTATATTATCATCCAAACAGTTCAGATTAGCTAAATAGTAATTTCGCAATTCTTCTGCCTTAATAGCACCAACACGCGAATATTTATCATAATAAGCCGAATAACTCCCTGGCTTATGCTTTCCAAAAGCAACCAAACTATCTGGATGGTAATTAGGTATTTCTTTTGCACCGTATTTGTCTAAGTACTTTTTTGGCACTTCGTGAATAAGATGGTGAACAGAACTATATGCTAGTGTTAGAAAAAAAGGCTTCTCACGTTTTCTTTTAATATAAGTGATGGATTCATCTGTTAAAATATCAGTAAGATAGCCTTCATCATAACTTTTTTCTCCCATGTTATGCATTAGCGGTCCTAGAAGCGCACTAGTGCCGTAAGGGTCTGGAGTGCGGTCTTTAATACTTTGTGAATTCAACCAATAATCGTGTGCATGGGCACTAAAGCCCAAAAACTCGTCGTATCCATGGTGCAACGGGTATTCACGTACATCATTTTTATGAAAATTTCGACCTAGATCATTTTTCCCAATGCGTGCAGTTTCATACCCAGCTTCTTTTAAATATTCAGCTATGGTTTTTACATCGTCTGGTAAACCAGGACCCCAACTGGCAGGCTTATCCCATCTAAATTGATTTTTCCCAGTTAATATCCCTGCTCTGGAAGGACTACAAACGGGAGCAGTAACATAAGCTTGCGTAAAAACGGTTCCTGACTTTCCTAAGCGTGCTATATTAGGAGTTGAAACACTTTTATCGTGATTCTTAAAAGGTGAAAAATCTGCATAACCTTGATCATCAACAACTATTAATAGAATATTAGGCCTTTCAGTTTCAACCGTTGTTTTTGTTTGGCACGATACCATACAAAAAAGCAGATATAACACTATGAGATTTTTCATAATTGACTTAATTTAGTTTTGTTTCGCTTCAAATTTAGTAAAATTTATTTAAAACGAAATAAAACGAAACTTAAAATTGCAATTTTAACTTAAATATTACAGAATAATGAATAGTCCAAAACAACCCAAAAGCTGTACAGAATATATAGCGATGAATTATTAAGTATAAAAAAAGCCTTTACAAGAAATCTTGTAAAGCTTGGTACTGAAGACGGGAAGTGACTGCGTCGAGTCCCATATCAACATGTTGAGAAAAGTCAATCCAAAGTGTTGGATTACTTTTTTGTTTTAAAAATGACTTTGGGAGTAAAGCTCTCAGCCATTTTTAAAACAAAAAAGCCGAAACTTTCGTTTCGACTTTTCATCTGTACTGAAGACGGGACTAACCAACTTAAATTTACTACTTCATGTCAAGCCTTTAAAATCGAAAAAATATCAATATATTCAACTAATCGATCATTATGCCTAGACATACAATGTATCTAAATAAATTGAATAAAATCTAAAGCTATCGAATAATGGTTGCAAATTGGTTGCAATAACTTTATCTTTGTATCATATAATTCACAAATGATATGGCAACAACTGCGGTTTATATTGTAAATAAGTCTTCTAATGCTTCCATTTACATTAGGCTTTCTATTAAAAGACATTTCATGCTCAGACAGAAAACGGGTTTAAGTATTAATTACAAAGATTGGAAAACAAAAACTGAAACTGGTACTGGAGCTGGGTTACCTAAACAAAATACCGCCTATAACAAAAACTTATCAACTGATTTACAGAAGTTGAAAATTGCCGTTAATGAAAAATATAACGAAGCCAGTGCAAACGGCATAAGCGTAAGCAATGAATGGTTGAGATATGTCATTGATTTACATTTCAATCGTATTACAGAAGACAAACAGAGTGACTTACTCGTTGATGCTATAAAGAATATAATTGACACAGCTAACACACGGGAAAATGCACATAATAGCTTAGGGCTTTCAAAAAGTAGAATCAATTCATATAAAAACCTACTCAATATTATAAAAGTGTATCAAGGACGGAAACAATTAAAAGTAAAAGATATTGATATTCAATTTAGCAAAGAATTCCTTAACTGGATGATGAATAAAAAACACTATTCAGAAAGTTACTCATGCAAAAAGATAGATGATTTGAAAACCGTTTGCTATGATGCAGAAATTTACGGAATACAGACAAGTTCACAACTGAAAAAAATCAAAGGCGGAAAACCGAAAAACAATAATATTCTTTATCTAAATGAAAAGGAACTTGAAAAAATAAAAAACGCAAAACTTGTTAATGATGCGCATAAAAATGTTCGTAAATGGATTCTTTTAGGTTGTAATATTGGTCAAAGAGGTGGGGATTTATTGAGATTAACCAAAGATAATTTTGTTATTAGAAATGGCTTAGAAGTTATAGAACTGAAGCAACAAAAAACTGAAAAAAATGTAACAATTCCAGTCTTAGAAACAACAAAAGAAATTCTCAAAACGGGATTACCCTACAAGATTGCTTTGCAAAGACTTAATGAAAAGATAAAGGAAGTTTGCAAAATTGCTGAAATAGATAAGTTAGTTGAAGGCGGCAAAATAGTAATGCTAGATTCTGAAGGAAAAGAAATACCTAAAGATGATAATGGTAATTACATTCAAAAAGGAGTTAAGAGAAAAATCAAAGGAACATTTCCAAAGTACGAATTAATGACCTCGCACGTTTGTAGGCGCTCCTTTGCTACAAATCTTTACGGAGTACTACCAACACCTTTAATAATGCAGATAACGGCTCATGGTACCGAAAAGATGTTTTTGAACTATATAGGCAAAGGGCCTTTGGATTACGCTCAACAGATTGCAGACTTTTACACATTACAG
>CAXBID010000078.1:0-14404 GCA_963975495.1 uncultured Flavobacteriaceae bacterium
ACAATTTTCATATAATCGATCCGGATTTTTCGGGTTTTAAGATGGCATGAGTATATCTGTGTTTTTCCATGTATTAATATGGTCAGCCACTTGCATCGCATAATTTTTTGAAGCCTCAAATTCCTTTTTGTTTTTCGATGACCATAACGTGTACAAACTGTCGCTGTAATTTTGCATCATATTTTTAGAATATACCAAAGTTTTACTGACTTCCAAATGAGCGATTAACGCTGCTAAATTATAATTCACTAATTCACTATCTACCTTCGGAATAGATTTTAAATCTGTTATTTGACCTTGCAATGAGTTATAATTTGAATTGTTTTGAGCCATAATTTCATAGGCTGCAATATTAGGATACACAAAAATTCTGCTAGCAACTGGAGGTGAAAAGATATCGTTTACCATAATATCTACAACTTTATCTATAGCGCTATGAAGATCTTTAGAAGTTACATTAATAGGTTCTCTTTCTGCCTTACATCCTAATAATAAGAACGTAAACATATAAAAAAAAATGGCCTTTTTTGTGAAATCTTGAATCATCAATTTATCTTAATAAAATACCAAATTAAACAAAAACGCACAAAAATATAAGTTCATTCATAAATTATTATTTAGTATGTATGTACATACTAAAAATTACTTATCTTAAACCCTTTAAAAGTCAATAGATTTGAAACATATAATTCATCGGAATTTCTTTCTGTTTTCAAGAATTTACATGGTTTCTTGTCAAATAGAAAATAAAGAAATAGAAGGAAGACCAACATCCCTTTCATCATGCTAGACGACCATTCATAGCAAACAAGGGGAATTTATGGTGGTATTTTTCCATAATTATGTTCAAAATGAAAACAGAATTAATAAAACAACGTGAATAATTAAGAAATACCAATGATGCTTTTCTTGAAATCAGAGAATTACTAATAAAATGAAATTACTAATAAAATACTTCTTATTAATTGCAATTATATCTCCAATTGTAACTTTCGGTCAGATAGAATTACCAAAAAATTTTACTTCAAATATGGTATTGCCTCGCGATAAAGCCATTCCTATTAAAGGCAAAGCAAAGCCCAATGAAACTCTTGAAATTACTATAAAAGACCAGGTACACAAATTAAAAACTGATAAAAATGGTGATTTTAAAGTTGTTTTAAATCCCATGTCCTATGGAGGGCCGTTTACACTGTCCTTCAAGGGAAAAGAAAACAAGATTTTAGAGAATATTTTGATTGGGGATTTGTGGTTATGTGCAGGTCAATCTAATATGCAATATTCTATTAAAATGATAAATTATACAGAAAAGGACACGGCAAGAATGAAGTACCCAAAACTACGTTTGGGAACAGTTGGTATTGGCACAGACTATTTACCTAAAGATGATGTAAGTGTTTTGTATTGGTTAGATGGCACTATAGAAAACGCTCAGGATTTCAGTGCAACAGGTTGGTTTTTCGGAAGGCATTTAGTCGAAAATCAAGATGTTCCTATTGGTTTGGTGAGTAGTAATTTAGGCGCAACCACTATTGAAACTTGGATGAGTTTAGATGCGTTAAAAAAATTTCCGCAATTTGATGAAGTTACCAACGATATTTCAAAAACGAATAAAAATTTTGAAACAATTAATAAAGAATTAGAGGTATTCAGGAAAAAATGGGATAAAAAGCATTACCTAAAAGGAATTGGTTTAGATGAAAAATGGTACGCCGATGATTATGATGATTCCAATTGGGAAACTGTAAATATACCTGCGTTTTTTGAAGATTTTGGCTATAAAAATCATGATGGTAGTTTTTGGTTCCGAAGAACTTTCGATTTAACAAAGGAACAATTAAAACAAGATTTTACTTTGGGTTTATCTCAAATTGATGATTACGATATCACTTGGGTAAATGGACAGAAAGTAGGCGAAACTTTTGGGAATATGAATTTTAGAAATTATGTAGTTCCAAAAGATATTTTAAGAAAAAAAGGAAACACAATAGCGGTTCGTGTGTTTGATGTTGGAGGAAAAGGAGGCATGCATACCAATGCATTTTGGGGAAATAACATTAGAAATGGTGAGTGGAAATATAAAAAAGGGCGAACTATTAATGCATCAAAATTTCCAACGCCAAAAGTGGTAAATGGTAGTTTGTTTTCATACCCAACACTGTTGTATAACGGCAGCATTGCACCGCTTCACGATTTACCAATTAAAGGTGTTATTTGGTATCAAGGTGAAGCTAATGAAAATCGCGCTGTGGAATACGAACAACTTTTAAAAACTATGATTACCGATTGGCGCACAAAATGGAACAATCCAAATATGCCTTTTTACATTGTGCAGTTGGCGAATTACAAACAAGAAGATACGCTACCAACAGATAGTAAATGGGCAGAAATAAGAGAAAGTCAAACCAATGCTGCAAAAATGGAACATGTTGATATAATTACAACTATAGATATTGGTAGTGCTAATAATATACATCCAACCAATAAAATGGATGTTGGTAAACGATTGGGGCAATTAGCGATGTATGATAATTACAAGGGTAAACTTTTAAGAAGTCCTTCTTATAAAAGTCATATTTTAGAAGCCGATAAGGTTATTATTAAAATGAACACCTTCGGAAGTGAGCTAAAAAGCTTGGACAAATACGGCTATATACGTGGTTTTGCAATAGCTGATAACGATGGGGAATTCAAATGGGCTAAAGCTTATTTGAGAGAAAACAACGAAGTCATTGTGTTTTCAAAAAACATTAAAAATCCAAAATATGTACGCTATGCATGGTCAGATAATCCAGGGGACTTAGACTTAGTAAACACAGAAAAATTACCGGCGCTTCCATTTAGAACAGACACATTCAAATTAAGTACAGCAGACGAAAAATATTTTTTCAGTCCATATAGATTTTAAAAACTACCACTATGAAATTAATCAGATTCGGAAAAAAAGGCTCAGAAAAACCAGGCATAGAAATACATGGTAATCGCTACGATTGCTCGGAATATTTTGAAGATTGGAATCATAATTTTTTTCAAAATGATGAACTTTCAAAGCTAAAAAAAATCGTTTCAAAAAATAATCAATCACTTCCTCCAATAGAGAATTCTATCCGACTTGGAAGCCCTATTGCAAGACCAGGAATGATTATGTGTATTGGTTTAAATTATTCGGATCATGTAAAAGAATCTGGTATGGAAACACCCAAAGAACCTGTACTTTTTATGAAAGCTACAAATACGATTTCTGGACCAAATGATGACATTGTTATTCCTCCAAAAAGCACCAAAACCGATTGGGAAGTGGAGTTAGGAATTGTTATTAATAAAGATTGTTATATGTTGAACAATGAAGCAGAAGGCGAACAGCATATTGCTGGTTATACTTTGGTTCATGATGTGTCCGAACGCGAATTTCAATTAGAAAAAGAAGGGCAATGGGTTAAAGGAAAATCTTGTCCAGGGTTTTCTCCAGTTGGACCTTATTTAGTATTAAAAGAAGATGTAAATGATATATTGACTTTAGGCATGACACTTTCTGTAAATGGTAAACCTATGCAAAACGGAAACACCAAACACATGATTTTCAAACCTGATTATATTGTATATTATCTCTCTCAATTCATGCAATTAGAAGCTGGTGATTTAATTTCGACGGGAACACCTCCCGGTGTTGGGTTAGGATTTAATCCGCCTATTTACTTAAAACGAGGAGATGAAGTGGTTTTATCCATTGAAGGATTAGGAAGTCAACAACAAAAGTTCGTTTCATATGATTGATTTAACTAATAAAGTAGCCATTGTAACTGGAGGAGGAAAAGGTATTGGCGAAAGTGTTTGTAATGTTTTAGCAAAACAAGGTGCCACCGTTCATGTTTTAGATATAGATAAAGAAAACGGAAAACGTGTTGCAAAAACGATTCAACAAAATAAAGCAAACGCCTTTTTTCATCATTGCGATCTAACCAATCATGAAAAAGTTGGCGAACTATTCCAAAGTATATTCAACCGATCAAAAAGTCTTGATATCCTTATTAATAATGCTGGAATTGCTCATATTGGGAATGTTGAAAATACAACGCCACAAGACATGGATAAAATCTATAATGTTAACGTAAAAAGCGTATACAGTTGTTTGCACTTTGCTATCCCATTATTAAAAAAGTCTGGCGGTGGCTCCATTGTGAATATGGCTTCGGTAGCTTCATTGGTTGGTTTAGCAGACCGTTTTGCGTATACCGCAAGTAAAGGCGCTGTGTATTCTTTAACTTTTTCTATAGCAAAAGATTATGTAGCTTATAACATTCGCTGTAATGCTGTTGGCCCTGGTCGTGTACACACGTCATTTGTAGATAACTATTTAAATCAAAACTATCCTGGTCAGGAAACTGAAATGTTTGAAAAGCTATCTAAAACCCAACCGATTGGCAGAATGGGAAAACCTAATGAAATAGCTAGTTTAATTGCCTATTTATGTTCTGATGAAGCCGCTTTTGTTACAGGTAGCTTCTTCCCTATTGATGGAGGTTTTTTAACATTAAATACTTAATTCTGATTGTTATTGAATTAGATTCAAAATAACAAAAAAGTATCAATCAGTCTTGATTATTGATTCTAACAGCAAAGCGATCTTTAATCTAAAAAATTAATTCCCACCAATATGAATACCCAATCCACCATCTACCCTAAATGCTTGCCCAGTAATAGAACCTGCTTTATCGCTTGCTAAAAACCCAATAAGAGCTGCAACTTCCTCTGGCGGGCAAATACGTTTGCTTAAATGCATATCTATACATTCTTGATACACCTTTTTCGGATTGTCGCTTTCTTTAATGGCATCGCGAAGCATAGGCGTATCAACAGTTCCTGGGCAAACGGCAACGCAACGTATATTCGGCGCATAATCTACAGCAATACTTCGTGTTAAACCCAACATAGCAGTTTTAGAAGTGGTATACGCAGCAACGCGCTCTTGACTAATAAACGCTTGAACACTCGATACATTTATAACCACACCTTTTCCTTTTTTCTTCATGGAAGGAATAGCGTATTTAGCGCATAAAAAAGCACTTTTTAAATTAACATTCATCACTAAATCCCAGTCATCCTCTTCAGTTTCTGTAACTGCTGAATACTTTTGAATCCCAGCATTATTGATTAAAACATCTATCTCGCCAACCGTTTCAATCGCTTTTAAAATGGCTTCTTTTACAGCATTCCCATCTGATACATCACAAGTGAAACAATGTAAATTCTGGTGATTTGTTAGTTTTTTTAACGCCATTTCATCTTTATCTAAAGCAATAATACAATCGTTTTCATTCAAAAAATATTCTACACAAGCTTTTCCAATACCCTTTGCTGCTCCAGTAATAATTATATTTCTATTTGCCATAATTTAAGTTATAAATCGTGGTTCTATTTGACCAACAACTTCTGTTTTATATGAAAAACAACGTCCAGCCATTGGATTTTCATCTTTTTCTTTATCGGAAAGATTTAAGTTAGATGTTGTAATCAACAAGGTTTTTAAATCTTCCCCACCAAAACAACAACTTGTAGTATGCAATACTGGCACATAAATATCTTCAATCCAAGTCCCAGATGCATCAAAATGGCTTACTTTACTACCCAACCACATGGCAACCCAAAAACCACCTGCACTATCAATGGTCATACCGTCTGGATACTCATTTTTTTTCCACTGAATATGATTTCTTCTATTTGAGATCTCCCCTGTTTCAACGTCATAATCATAAGCATACATCACATTTTTAAAGGTATCAATCATGTAATAGATTTTTGCATCAGGACTCCACCCCATGCCGTTGGTTATAAAAATTTGTTCTTCTAAACAATCCCAACTTTTATCGTGATGCAAACAATACAACTTTCCTGTTGCATTAGCTCCATCGTATTCCATAGTTCCTGCAAAGAAACGTCCTTTAGGATCTACAGCGCCATCATTCATTCGTCTTTCAATAACATCTAATTCAGGTGAATTATCAATTAATTTTAGTTGATTTGTGCTTTCATCATAAAATCCAAAACCATCACGAACACCAGCAACAATTTGTCCTTTATCACATAAAGCCATCACGCCCAATTCTTGACCAACATTATATGTTTCAAAAACTCCTGATTTAAAATCTACTTTATAATAATCGCCTTTCAATAAATCAACACAATAGAATTTTTGAGTTATTGGACACCAAATCGGCCCTTCTCCATGTTGCGGTTTAATATCAAAAATTGGAATTGCTTTCTTCATTTAATGCGAACAATTTGTGCTTAATTTTGTTTTAATGACCTGACGAGGTTCTAATTTTAGCCATTCTTTTTCCATGCGTTCCAAATCTGGTTTTGTCACCCATTTTGAACTCCATGGCTCTAACGCTGTAGCATACGTTTTCCCCCACCAAGGCGCATCTTGTGTGGCGTAGCGCTCTTGCCAATACCATAAGGATTTAAAAATAGATTTGTCCCAGTGTATTGAAAAGGACATCATATCGGTTTTAATTTTGTAATAAGCATCTTCAGTGAAATCACTCAAATACGCTAAATCACTAAATTTTTTATTAGTAGATTTTAATATCTTTTGAGCATCAATTTGTTTATCGTCAATAGTTTTTACCATTGGAAAATCTTGAATCTCTCCAGGTTTAAACAGTCTGTGTTTCTGCATCGTTTCTTCTGCTAAAAATTTAGTCGCAGACGTTTCAATAGTTGCTCCTTCGGATAAAAAGGGCAGCCCAAAGGCGATATGATGCCCCCACATAAGATGCAAATGCGTATCAGATTCATTGGTTAATGTTTCATCAATACATAGTTGCGAGCTTCCTTTTTTAAGAGTCAGTGTTTTTTCAATTAATATAGGAAATCGTAAAGGGCGTGTCCATAATTTTACACTGACTTCATTTTCTGAAGCATTAATAATTTCATAATCCCACGGAATTAAAGACACTTCACCATGCTGTCCTAATTCTGCTCCTCTATAATTTATTGGCGCGCTGTTGGGCAAAATTTCTTGCCAACCACCATAATAATAATCTTCAAATTGCGAATTAGTATCTCGTTTTTGCGAAAAAATATCACGAGGATTAATAATATCTTTATCTAATTTCAGCATTAAATCAATTCCAACTGGCTTATAAATAAACTGAAAAATATCACTCCCTCTGCCTGCCAAAATTCCAATTTTGAGATACTCGTTTT
The DNA here is from genome assembly GCA_963975495.1 of uncultured Flavobacteriaceae bacterium. GTDB lineage: Bacteria > Bacteroidota > Bacteroidia > Flavobacteriales > Flavobacteriaceae > CAXBID01. The sequence goes on from CAXBID010000078.1 coordinate 7,210, forward strand.
CCATGATAATGGTTTTCATACCATTAATGTCTCCTTTATCATTTATGCGACAATCTTTACTCATACCGTATCAATTAGGGCTTTCATGTAACCCAAAGCATATGCCATACTTGCGTGCCAAGGCGCATCGCAACTCATGGCTGGACTATGGTCTGGAATTAAAATACCCTGATAATTGTTTTTCTTTAAAATACGGATGGCTTCTGCCATATCTAAATCGCCTTCATCAACAAAAACTTCACGATAATTAGGCACCTTCCCTTTTACATTTCTAAAATGAATATACCCAATATTATCGGCTGCACTATGTTTGTCAAGGGTTTTGAGCACATTGCCTTCAATCATTTCTTGAAGGGTTCCCATGCAAAATTCAAAACCATTGCTTGAACTATCTGATAAAGCTAATAGTTTTTCATACTCCTTTATGCTATGAAATAATCGTGCTGAATTTCGCATTTCTGGCATTGGCGGATCATCAGGATGTGCCACCATTTTAATGCCATACTCCTCTGCAACAGGCAAAATTTCTTTTAAAAACCAAGACAAACGTTCCCACATGTCTTCTCTCGTAATTTTAGGCAAATTTTCATGAGAAGCTTCTGTATCATAAGTCATATTCCAAACCATCCCTTTTTTTATGGGTTGATTGATATCTATGTCATTTTCATTAAATCCAACAGTCATCGCATTTCCACGTCCAAAAGGTTTATTTGTCCAACCCCAAACACCTGCAATACTAAAATAATAACCAATAATTGGGATGCCTGCTTTTCCAATATTAGCAACCATATATTTAAGATTGCTCATTTGTTGATCTCGTTTTGGACCGTCCAACAAAATATCAAACCAATGCGAAGGGTCAAAATTCTCAATAGCTTCCCAAGTTAAACCATGAGATTCAATGTCCTTTTTCAATCGAATCAAATCATCATATTCCCATAAGTTTTTCTGATTTTTGGTAATTCCCCAACCATTCAGATAATTTTGAGAAAGCCTTGGATTAGAACCCCCTTTTATATAATCTACCAACTGCACCACTAAATGCGTTGCTCCCGCTTGTCGCGCAAACTCAAAGTTATTTTTTGTGAGTAAACTTTTGTATAAACCGAGTCCTAATTTGGGCATATTTATCAACAATAATATCTAATTAATTTGTATTTTTAAAGTAAACTTTTAAGCCATTGAAATTTAAGCAATTTATTTTAATTTTCTCAATATTTACAGTTGTTTGCTGTAAAAAAAATGTTTCTGAAAAAACAGTAAAAAACACAAATTTCAAACCTTGTTGGGATGCGCATATTGAAGCCATTCCAAATATGTATTTTGACAGCTTGTTTACTCGTTATAAAAATGGCTGGACAGGTGGTGACGCCACGTATTCTATCGTATTAAATGATTCAACCAATATTTGGATATTTGGCGATACTTTTTTAGGTGAAGTTGATGAAAACAGAAGTCGAAATTCTACCGAAATATTAATAAATAACACGTTTGTTCTTCAAACAAAAAACACTTTTAAAACTTTACATGGAGGAACTCTCGAAAAACCTGAAGCTTTTTTAAAACCGCCAGAACCTAATTGGTGGTATTGGCCAGGGCATGGGCAAATTCATAATAACACCTTACAAATTATGATGTTTGCTTTAGGCAAGCCAGATGAAGATATTGGTATTGGTTTTGAATATAAGGCTGTTGATTTAATAACACTTTCATTGCCTGATTTTAAAGTTATTTCTACAGAACGGCGCATGCCTTTTCAAGGTATTAACTATGGTGCTTTCCTGCTTTTTGAAAATGGTTACACTTATATTTATGGCGCAAAACGAGAAGCTACTGCTAAATATTTACATGTAGCGCGTGTTAAAGGCAATGATATTTCACAGCCTTGGGAATACCTTTCTAAAGAAAATATATGGGCTGAAACTTTTGTAAACAGCAAACCATTGTTTGAAAGTGTTGCAGAGCAATTCAGTATTTTGAAACGAAATGATGATTTTTATTTAATGACACAAAACTATGATTTAGACCCAGAACTTTTTATATATAATGGAAAATCGCCTTTGGGACCATTTAAAACTAAGCAAACCTTATACTGCACACCAGAAACCAATGGAGACATTATTACCTATAATGCTTTTGTGCACGAACAATTCTCAACAAAAAACAATCTGCTCATTTCCTATAACATTAACAGCTTAAAATTTGAAGACATTTTTAGTGATGCCGATAATTATAGACCGCGATTTATTAATGTAACTGGATGGAATAAAACGAAATAAATTATGAAGTATTTAAATATTGTATCAATTGCTGCAATTGTGTTGCTTTTAGCTTGTAAAAATTCGGAAAAAAAGGAAACTATTGAAACTAAAAAAGAACCTTTAAAAGAATTAACTTTTACTGCCGAAGCTGCTCCAGAATGGACAGTACTTATGGAACGCACCTCTGGTTGGTTTGCTGCGGATGGTATTTTTACTATTCCACTTAACGGAAAAGAAGAACAACAAGTAAAAGACAAAAAAACCTTATTTATTTTTAGTGATACTTATATTGGTGAAGTAGAAAATGGCGTGCCAAAACCCGGAAATGTTATGGTAAATAATACTACGGCATGGATGCATGGTAACGAGCCTGATAAAGCAAAGATAGATTTTGAATTTAATACGGATGAAAACGGAAAACCGAAATCCTATTTTATTCCAAACAACGTATTAGCAAAAGAGAACGAATATTATTGGTTAGGTGATGGTTTCATTAATCATGAAAAAGAAAATGCATTATACATTTTTGCTTATCATGTGCATAAGACAGGTTCTAATGTTTTCGATTTTGAACAAACAAATATTAGTTTACTTAAAGTTGAAAACCCAACTAAGGAGGGAATAAAAACCCAAATTCAAATACCAACTGAATTAGGCTTTGTTCATGAAGATACTCAAAAACGTGCTTATTTTGGCTGTGGTATTTTTGTGAATACCAAAGAAGCCAATGCGCCAAACCCTGATGGTTATGTTTACATTTATGGCGTTATTGAAGGTGATAAAAGTTTAGTAGCTGCACGTACGTTGCCAAAAAATATTGAAAATTTCGATTCTTATACTTTTTGGAATGGTAGCGACTGGGTAAAGGATAAACAGCAAATAGTATCATTAGCGGATGGTGTTTCTAATGAATTGAGTGTAACGCCAACTGGCGATGGTCGTTATTTATTAACGTTTCAAGTTTTAGGTATTTCTGATAAAGTGGGTATTCAAGTAGGAGAAAGTCCTATTGGCCCTTTTGGAAAAGTGCATCAAGTATATACTACTCCAGAATATGCCGAAAAGAATTTATTGCCTTATAATGCTAAAGCGCATTATCATTTATCGAAACCTGGTGAATTATTGATTAGTTATAACACCATTACTCTTAATTTTTGGGAAGATATTCAGAAGGATGCTACCATTTATCATCCACGGTTTATAAAGGTGAAATATGAATAAAATACGATACAATTCATTTAACATAACTATACTTTTTTTATTCAGGAAAATTCATCTTCTTTAAAATATCTTGAAAACGTTTATCATTTCTAATCGGGTCATACCAATGCTCAATTTGCATGAAAAGGAGAAACCATGATTCTTCATCATAAGCTTGCTCCAACAAATCAAGTGCTTTGTCATTTTCACCAATACCCAAATGTATAAAGGCCCTTTGGCATGCTGGCAAATAATTTGTTTTTGCAGCTTCATTATAATAATTAGCCATCTCTTTTGCAATTTCATACTCGCCAGCTTCACCCAAAGCATGACCTAAACCGCCCCCAACTTCTACTGTACCATCAGATAGTTCAAAAGATTTAAAATAGGTTTCAAGCGCATCTTCATGCGCTTCTAAACCATTATATGCCATACCCAACCAATCATATGCCCAAGGTATTGTAGAATCTTTTTCAATAGCTTTAAACATTAAAGGTTTCATTTTTTCGTAATCTTGAATGAAATAAAAAACAGAAGATCGAGCTATTAAATAATCACCAGTATGATCCATTTCTGCCACCAAATCAGATTGGGCAAGCCCTTCATCAATACGCTTGATAGCCATAAGATATAAAGTGTACCAATGTCTTGCGCCTAAATTTGTAGAGTCTACTTTTATAGATTTTTTAAATGATTGTTCAGCTGCATTCCAATCTCTATCTATAAAACTTAATATTCCAGCTATTTTTTGAACATTAGAATCTAACGAATCTAAAACAAATGCTTTTTTTAACATGTGTTTTGCTTCAGGAATAGTTTGTTCTCTTGGCTTAAAGCCAAAAGCATATAAAATGATGTTAGTTTCTGAAACACCTAAATAGTTATAAATATTTGTGGAATCTGAAGCAATTTTAGCTTTATAATCTTCAATTTGAGCAGTGAGTCCGTTGCGATGTTTTGCCCCTAATGCAACAAGAATATTTTTATCTAATTGATAATTTTTCTTTTTTTGGCAACTTATTAAAACAGCCAACAAAGCTATTAAAAGACAAAATTTTAACGTTTTCATAAGCTAATAATTTAGTGCTTTTTCCAGCTTTGTTCAATTTCCTCTAAGGTTTTTCCTTTGGTTTCAGGAATAAATTTATAAGTAAATATTACAAGTATTATAGCATTTGCCATAAATATCCAAAACGTCATGGTTTCGCCCATTTCTAATAAAACTGGTGTGAATTGCGAAATTAAAACTACACCAACCCAAAGCACCATAATAGCTAAAGACATAGCAATACCACGCGTTTTTGTTGGGAAAATTTCTGAAATCAACACCCAAGGAATCGGCCCTAAAGACGTTGCAAAACAACCAACAAAGCCTAAAATTAGAATAAGCAACCAAGGCCCAGATGTTAAATCTAATTGATACAATAATCCTATGCCAAATAAACAAAGAGCCATACCAGTTACACCCCAAAGTAAGAGTGTACGTCTTCCTAATTTATCAATATATTTTATGGCTACAAAAGTGAAGATGGTATTAACAATGCCAATAATAACCGTTTGCATTAAAGCAGAATCTACACCAAAACCTGCACTTTTTAATATTTCTGGCGCGTAGTACATGATGGCATTAATACCTGTAATTTGTGAAAACAATGCCAGAAAAACACCTATAATCATTGCCATACGTAAACCAGGTTCAAATAACTCCTTTAAGGTCCCTTTTTCCTGACCTAAAGCTGCTTTAATTTCCTGGTGAACTTCTTTTGCTTTTTCTTCAGAATTTATACGAGATAAAATACTTAAAGCCTCATCATGTCTCCCTTCTTTAGATAACCACCTTGGGCTCTCTGGCACAAAAAATAATGCAATAAAAAACAGTAAAGCAGGAATAACTTCTGATCCTACCATATAACGCCAACCAGTTTCTATATTCCAAGCTTCAGTACTAAACTGCGCCACTTTATAGTTGAAAAAGAAAACAATATTTATTCCCAAAACAATAGCCAATTGATATAAGGATACTAAAGTACCACGTTTTTCTGCTGGAGCAATTTCCGAAATGTATAATGGTGATAACATAGATGCAGCACCAACACCAACACCGCCAATAATTCTCGCAACTACAAAAAACACATAACTATCTGCAATGGCAGACCCTATAGCCGAAACGGCAAACAAAAATGCTGTGATTAACAATGTTTTTTTTCGCCCTATTTTATCTGCTATATAACCCGCAATGGCTACGCCTAAAACACAACCGAATATTGCAGAGGAAACCGCAAATCCTTTTTGGTTAACACCTAAACTAAATTTGGTTTCTAAAAAGCCAATAGCTCCTGAAATTACTGCGGTGTCGTAACCAAATAGTAATCCGCCCAAAGCTCCTATAATGGTAATCTTTAATAAGTATTTTTTGTTTCCCATGGTATTTGTTTAGTTAGTGTTTATTAGTTCTTATCTTTCAAGAAAAAGAGTTGTTAAAATCTGGTACTACAAAAATTTGGTTTTACGTTAGATTGAATCACTTTTGCTTCGGTATCACCAAGATTTATTAAAGTATAGTTTTTGGTATTTGCAGGAATAACAAATGTTTCGGCATAATGAATTATCATACTTCTATTACCAGTTACTACCTTTATTTTAGTGCCTTCAACCAAATTTAGAATATGACATTGGTTGTTGGTTTGCATATACATTTCATTATGAAATTCAAATCTAAAAATCTCATAAAAATGCTTTGGATGTGTACTTAATTGTACTGTTTGCCAATCGTTTCCTTTATCTATTATACTTTCTTTTGAAATATATTCATCCTTAACCTTATCACCTTGACAATCAAAATCAACCACTTGCATACCACGTTCTATATTTAAAGGACGTGGGTTACCATCTAAATCCAATCGCATCCAATCATACATCTTAAAGGTATAGATATAAGGTGTACTACTTATTTCCAGCACCAAATTATCTCTACCAGAACAATGAATAGTTCCGTTAGGGATTAAGAATAGGTCATGCTTTTTAGCAGGATGTTTCTGAATGTATTTTTCAGTATCCATTGTTTCGGATTTGTCATTACTTTCTTTTAAAGCCGCATGAAACTCTTCGCGTTGCACACCTTCTTTAAATCCAAGATATACTTGAGCTTCAGGTTCTGCTTCTAAAATATAATAGGTTTCATCTTGTGTGAACGTTTCACCAAAATTCTCTCTAATAAATTCTGGTGTTGGGTGACATTGTAAGGACAGGTTTGCACCATCATACGTGTCAAGATAATCAAAACGAATAGGGAATTCGTATCCAAATGTTTCTGCTGCATCACCAAGCATGGCTTTATGATCGTTAAACATGAGCATATCAAAAGAGACTTCCAATCGTGTTTTGTTATTAGAGAATACCACGCCATTTTCTGGCACAATCAATTCGAAAGACCACGCGTAGTTCACTACATCTTGCGATAATCCTACAATCTTATTTTTTATCCAATGTCCTCCCCAAACTCCAACTTCAAACCAAGGTCTTGCTCTAAATACACTACGGGTCATTTGATTAAGCCCATCTCTTAAGGCTTTTCCAGTAGCCCACGAGATATCTTCAAAATATTGTCCGTCAACTATAATATCAATATCACTTAGTATATTTGCTTTGTGTTTGTTTAATGCCACCCAATCCACAAAATACATGCGCTTATATTGTAGTTTTGGTGGTAAAACTTCTTCTGCCCCAAGATTAAG
>CAXBID010000079.1:0-14367 GCA_963975495.1 uncultured Flavobacteriaceae bacterium
CCAACCTTTTCACCTTCATAAGATGCAATAACGTTTGCCATACCTAGTGCAAAACCAGGAAGGTTTGCAAATGAAGATCCCGGAGCGACAGCATCTTCATCATTTGGAGCATTTAAGTTAGCTCTGTAGTATGCATCTACACTACCACTTACAGTAAATGAAGGAGCAGGAGCTTCCTCTTGTGCAAATAAGGCCGTTGCCATAAAAAGCATTGAAAGTGTGATAATTTTTTTCATAATGTTTAATTTTAGTTATTAATTTTCTTTGGTTAATTTCCTTAAGAATGAGCCAAAACTATATCAAAAAGTTTTAACCCCCATAAAAAATAGGGGTATTTAGGTCACTTTTATCAATATTCTAATTTTTACCCCATTTTTTTATAGGTATTCTGTTTATTTTTTGATTTTTTAACAACTAGATAATTTGAATTATTGTCAGTTTTTTCAAATTTTGAATGGTATAATTTTATTAATCTGAAGTATTCTTAGAATTAATTCACATATCTGTATTTATAGCTAAATATTAAGATTGAATATTTATTAAAATATCTGTCTATTATTGATATATACTTATTTATACCTCGTCTTCGCCTCTAAAATCGAAATAATGAAATACCCCTTATTGTATTTCAAAATCTTGTACATATCTTTACGTTTCCACTCAATTTTTAAAAATATTTGTTGATTATGCTGAAGAAACAAGGACTCTATTTGCCTGAATTTGAACACGAAAACTGTGGCGCAGGTTTTATTTGTAATCTTAAAGGAGAAAAAACAAATCAAATCATTCATGATGCGCTGGAAATTCTAGTGAAATTAGAACATCGTGGCGGTGTAAGTGCTGATGGGAAAACTGGTGATGGTGCTGGTTTATTAATTGATATTCCTCACGATTATTTTAAACGTGTTTGTGGTTTTAGTATTCCTGAACAAAGAGAGTATGCCGTAGGCATGGTGTTTTTACCTAAAGTAAGAAACCAATATCAGTTTTGTAAAACTACTTTTGAAAAGGAAATTACCGCCCAAGGCCTTTCAGTTTTAGGATGGCGTAAAGTACCTGTTGATTCTACACAATTAGGTGAAATAGCAAAAGCATCAGAGCCAAATATTGAGCAAATTTTTGTTGGGAAAACTGAGGCTATTGATGAAGCTACATTTAAAGCAAAATTATATGCAGCCCGTAAAATTACTGAGCATGAAATTAGAAAGTCTAAAATATCTGAAAGCTCCTATTTTTACCTTCCAAGTTTATCAACAACAACGTTAATATACAAGGGTATTATTATGCCTGAGGACATTGGGCCATATTATACCGATTTACAGCAAATAGATTTAGTAACGCGTTTGGCCTTAGTGCATCAACGCTTCTCAACTAACACCATGCCTACTTGGGAATTAGCGCAACCATTCCGCTTTATGTGTCAAAATGGTGAAATAAATACGCTTCGTGGAAACGTTAGTAGAATGCGTGTTCGTGAAGAAATTATGAGAAGTGAGGTTTTCGGACCTCAAATAGATAAATTATTCCCAATTATCCTTCCAGGAAAATCAGATTCTGCTTCTATGGATATGGTTGTGGAATTATTAACACACACTGGGCGTTCATTACCAGAAATTATGATGATGATGATTCCTGAGGCTTGGGAAAAACACCAAACCATGTCTGAGGAAAGAAAAGCGTTTTACGAGTATAATTCTTGTATTATGGAACCTTGGGATGGCCCCGCTTCCGTACCTTTTACAGATGGCGATTATATTGGTGCGCTGTTAGATAGAAATGGTTTAAGACCTTCAAGATATACCGTTACCAAAAGTGGCAAGTTAATTATGGCTTCTGAAATAGGCGTGGTTGATATTGCCCCAGAAGACATTGAAAGCCACGGCAGATTAAAACCTGGAAAAATGTTCTTGGTTGATATGAACAAAGGCCGCATTATTGAAGATGAGGAAATTAAAGATAAAATTGTTTCTGAAAGGCCCTATAAAGAATGGTTGGATAAGAAACGGTTGCATTTAAAAGATGTACCATATACAAACGAAACCTGCCCTATTGAAACCATCGATATTAAAACAAGGCAACGTTTGTTCAATTACACATTTGAAGATATTCAAGAAGTTATAACACCAATGGCATTAGTTGGCAAAGAGGCTTTAGGCGCCATGGGTACTGATACGCCACTGGCCGTTTTATCGGATAGACCTCAATTGATTTCAAATTACTTTAAACAATTATTTGCACAAGTAACCAACCCGCCATTGGATGGTATTCGTGAAGAAATTGTTACCGATATTAGTTTGAATCTAGGTAAAGACCGTAATATTTTTAGTATTACTGAAAGACAGTGTAGAAAATTAAGAATTCAAAACCCGGTTATTTCTAATGACGATTTAGAAAAAATTAGAAGCATTTCAATAGAATCCTTTAAAGCCGAAACTATTGAAATATTATATCCCAAAGCACAAGGACTTAACGGGCTTGAAGATGCTTTAGAAAACATTATTACTCAGGTTGAAAAAGCATTGGATAGAAAAACAAATATCATTATTTTATCAGATAGAGGCGTCAACCAAGAGTTTGCTCCAATACCTTGTTTGTTAGCCTGTTCGTATGTAAACCATCAAATGAATCGTTTACGAAAGCGTTCTTATTTTGATATCATTATAGAATCAGCAGAACCCCGCGAACCACATCATTTTGCTACCTTATTCGGTTATGGCGCAAGTGCTATAAACCCATATATGGTTAACGAAATTATTAGAATGCAAGTTAAGGAGGGTTTCATAACCGAAATGGACGAACAAAAAGCGGTTGATAATTTCAATAAAGCGATTGGGAAAGGTATTTTAAAAATAATGAATAAAATAGGAATCTCAACATTGAGATCTTATAGAGGTTCACAGATTTTTGAAATTGTAGGTTTCAATTCCCAGTTTGTTGAAAAATACTTCCCTTATACCGCCTCAAGAATTGAAGGTATTGGGTTATATGAAATTGAAAAAGAAATTAACGAACGTTATAAACAAGCCTATCCGGACAAGTTAATCGATAAACGTTTAGGATTAAATATTGGTGGCGATTATAGATGGAGACGTAATGGCGAAAGGCACCTATTTAATCCAACTACGGTTTCAAAACTGCAACAAGCGGTTCGTTTAAGTGATCAATCAGCTTACGATGTGTATTCAAAAGCTATTAACGAGCAAGCTGAAAATTTAATGACCATTCGTGGGTTATTTGAGTTTGATAATTTAGACCCGATTCCAATTGATGAAGTAGAACCGTGGACGGAGATTGTGAAACGCTTTAAAACAGGCGCCATGTCTTATGGGTCTATTTCCCGTGAAGCGCATGAAAATTTAGCCATTGCCATGAACCGTATTGGTGGAAAATCCAATTCTGGTGAAGGTGGTGAAGACAGAAACCGTTTTCACCCCGATGTAAATGGCGATAGCCGTAATTCGGCAATAAAACAAGTAGCCTCAGGGCGTTTTGGAGTGACTTCACATTATTTAACCAATGCGAGGGAAATTCAAATTAAAATGGCTCAAGGTGCTAAGCCAGGAGAAGGTGGGCAATTACCAGGTTATAAAGTTTTGCCTTGGATTGCCGCCGCAAGAAATTCTACGCCGTTTGTAGGCTTAATTTCTCCACCGCCCCATCATGATATTTATTCAATTGAAGATTTAGCGCAACTCATATTCGACTTAAAAAATGCAAATCGAGAAGCCAGGGTTAATGTGAAATTAGTATCGGAAGTAGGTGTAGGAACTATTGCTGCTGGTGTTGCGAAAGCAAAAGCCGATGTCGTTTTAATTTCAGGATATGACGGCGGTACGGGAGCATCTCCTTTAACATCATTAAAACATGCTGGCTTACCTTGGGAACTTGGTTTAGCCGAAGCACAACAAACGCTAGTTTTAAATAAACTAAGAAGTAGAATAGTAGTAGAATGTGACGGTCAGTTAAAAACAGGACGCGATGTTGCCATTGCAGCTTTGTTAGGTGCCGAAGAGTTTGGTTTTGCCACAGCGCCTCTTGTAGCTTCAGGCTGTATCATGATGCGTAAATGTCATTTAAATACCTGTCCAGTTGGTGTTGCTACCCAGGATAAAGAGTTGCGCAAAAACTTTAAAGGCACACCAGAGCACGTTATTAATTTCTTCTTTTATATCGCTGAGGAATTACGAGGCATCATGGCGCAATTAGGTTTTAGAACCTTAGGCGAAATGGTTGGGCAAACGCATAAAATAAATGCCAATAACGCTATAAAACATTACAAAGCTAAAGGTTTAGACTTATCTAGTATTTTGTATAGACCAGCGTCTTACAGACAAATGATAGTTAAGAATACAGAAAAGCAAGACCACAATTTAGATAATGTTCTCGATTTTACGATTTTAAAAGACTCACACAGAGCTTTATATAGAAAAGAAAAAATGACTTTGGCATATCCAATAAGAAATACAAATCGTACTGTTGGAGCTATTGTAAGTAATGAGATTTCTAAAATTTACGGCCATTTAGGACTGCCTGAAAACACGCTAAATATTAACTTTACAGGATCAGCAGGACAGAGTTTTGGTGCTTTTGGTGCTCATGGTTTAACTTTTAAACTTGAAGGCAATACTAACGATTATCTTGGTAAAGGTTTATCTGGAGCGAAACTCATCGTTAAAAAACCAACCCAGGCAGATTTTATAGCTGAAGATAACATCATTATTGGAAATGTTTGTCTATTTGGTGCCGTTCAAGGCGAGGCTTATATAAACGGTATTGCAGGCGAACGTTTTGCCGTTAGAAACTCAGGAGCTACTGCGGTTGTAGAAGGTGTTGGCGATCACTGTTGTGAATACATGACGGGTGGTAGAGTTATTGTTTTGGGAAGCACTGGTAGAAATTTTGCTGCGGGTATGAGTGGTGGTATCGCTTATGTTTACGATCCAGAAAACAAATTTGTAAACGGCTTGTGTAATACTGAAACCATCGAATTTGAAGATATTTCTGCTGAAGATGCTGCAGCGTTAAAAGCATTCATTGAGAACCATAAATTGTACACAGATAGTAAACTAGCTACTAGATTATTAAATAATTGGGACACAAGTTTAGGCCACTTTGTAAAAGTAATGCCAACTGAATATAAGCGTGCATTAAAACGTATTGAGACTGAGGAACCAATGGTAGAAGAATTAACAACAGCATAATGTCATGGGAAAAGTAACAGGATTTAAGGAATTTGAAAGACAAGATGAAAACTACACGCCAGTTGAAGAACGTGTAAAACATTACAAGGAATTTACAGTTCCATTAAAGGAAGAAGAAATAAAAAAACAAGGTTCTCGTTGTATGGACTGTGGTATTCCGTTTTGCCATAGTGGTTGCCCACTCGGGAATTTAATTCCAGATTTTAACCATATGGTTCACCAAGGGGAATGGCAAAAAGCCTCTTGGATATTGCACTCAACAAATAATTTTCCAGAATTTACAGGACGTTTATGTCCTGCGCCCTGTGAGCAATCCTGTGTGTTAGGAATTATTGAAGACCCCGTATCTATAGAAAATATAGAAAAAATGATTGTTGAACGCGCCTTTAAAGAAGGCTGGATAAAACCTCAACCTCCAAAAATTAGAACAGGAAAAACAATTGCTGTTATTGGCTCCGGTCCTGCTGGTTTAGCCGCGGCTCAACAATTAAACAGAGCTGGCCATACGGTAACTGTTTTTGAACGCGATGATGAAGTTGGTGGGTTATTGCGTTATGGTATTCCTAACTTCAAGATGGAAAAGGAAATTATAGACCGTCGTTTAGCCATTTTAGAAGCCGAAGGTATAATCTTCAAAACCAATGTAAACGTTGGTGTTAATTACAAAGTAAAGGAATTAAAAGCTTTTGATGCCATTGTGCTTTGTGGCGGTGCAACAGAACGAAGAAGTTTACCAACTCCTGGAATTGATGCTGATGGTGTTGTGCAAGCTATGGATTTTTTAACACAACAAACCAAAGTATTGTTTGGTAAAAAAGTTGAAAACCAAATCATGGCCACCGATAAAAACGTAATTGTTATTGGGGGTGGAGACACAGGGTCAGATTGCATTGGAACATCTAATCGTCAGGGTGCAAAATCAGTGGTGAATTTTGAAATTATGCCAAAACCTCCAGGGCATCGTTCTCCAACTACACCTTGGCCTTTTTGGCCTTTGCAGTTAAAAACATCATCTTCCCATAAAGAAGGTGTTGAAAGAAACTGGTTGATCAATACTAAGGAATTCATCAAAGATAAAAACGGAAAACTAACAGCACTAAAAACAGTGAATGTGGAATGGAAAATGGTTCCAGGTGAGCGTCCACAATTAATAGAAGTTGAAGGGACTGAAAAAACATGGCCTTGTGATTTAGCTTTATTGGCTTTAGGTTTTACAGGACCAGAACCTACGCTTGCTGATAAATTAGGAATAAAAACCGATGCACGCTCTAACTACAAAGCAGAATATGGCAAATACCAAACTAATGTGCCAAATATATTTGCTGCTGGCGATATGCGTCGTGGTCAATCTTTAATTGTTTGGGCGATATCTGAAGGTAGAGAAGCCGCCAGACAGGTAGATTTGTATTTAATGGGTAAATCAGATTTACCATCAAAAGATATTGCTGGCGATTTAGTAGCTATGTAATAATCTATAAAATTAGTATATCTAAAAAATGCGAACCGAAAGTTTTGCATTTTTATTGCGCTTCACGTACAAAAGATTCGCATGTTTTAACCATGTTTTTGCTTCCGCAAATAAAAGGCACGCGTTGATGCAATTCCGTAGGTTCAATATCCATAATTCTTGTAAACCCATCACTGGCCTTTCCATTGGCTTGTTCAGCTAAATATGCCATAGGATTACATTCATAAAGTAAACGCAACTTACCCTTAGGGTTTTTTGAGCCTTTAGGATATAAATAAATCCCTCCTTTTATCATATTTCTGTGAAAATCTGATACCAAAGACCCAATATATCTCGATGTGTAAGGCCTATCATCTTCCTCTTGTTGACAATATTTTATATAATTTTTAATGCCTTTGGGGAAATCTAGATAATTACCTTCATTCACAGAATAGATAGTCCCATCTTCTGGAAATTCCATATCGGGATGAGATAGGTAAAACGAACCAATTGCAGGATTTAACGTAAAACCATTAACGCCATCGCCAGTAGTATAAACCAACATAGTAGATGTGCCATAAACCACATATCCTGCAGCTACTTGTTTGCTCCCTTTTTGTAAAAAATCCTCAAGTGTAACAGGGGTTCCAACAGGAGTGACCCGTCTATAAATTGAAAAAATAGTTCCTACAGAAACATTAACATCAATATTTGACGACCCATCCAATGGATCTATTAATACAATATATTTGTTTTGATGATTTTCATCTTGACTATTGATTGAAATAAAATCATCCTCTTCCTCACTTGCAATCCCACAAACAATATTTCTATTCGTTAGCGTTTGTATAAATTTCTCGTTTGCATAAACATCCAACTTTTGTTGGTCTTCACCTTGAATATTTGTATCGCCGGCGGCACCAATAATATCGACCAAACCCGCCTTATTAACTTCGTGATTTACCACTTTTGCAGCTAATCGAATAGAGTTTATAAGGCTTGATAATTCGCCAGATGAATACTTAAAAGATGCTTGATTTTCAATTATAAATTCTCCTAAGGTTTGTTTTTTATGAGCCATATGTGCAGATAATTAAGTTGGTGCAAATATCTATAAATTTTAACAAACTACAACGATTTCGTCAAGTATAAACCTTTTAAATATTTAAGTTTAAACTATATTTGAAATTATAATAAGTAAATTATGGATTTCACAATTAGAGATGCCAATAAAGAAGATATGCCACAGGTGCTAAATTTAATTAAAGCATTGGCACATTTTGAAAAAGAGGCTGATGCTGTTGAAGTAACTGTTGAAGATTTACAAAACGACGGCTTTAATAAACCTCCTGCTTTTCATTGCTTTGTTGCCGAGGTAAACTCAAAAATTGAAGGTATTGCTTTAGTGTATAACAGATACTCCACTTGGAAAGGGAAAGCTTTACATTTAGAAGATTTAATTGTTAGCGAAAAAATGAGAGGTTCTGGAATTGGTACGGCGCTTTTAGATGAAGTTGTTAAATACGGATACAACATGGGTGTTAAACGTATTAATTGGGAAGTGCTTGATTGGAACACGCCGGCCATTAATTTTTATGAGAAAAAAGGCGCACAGGTAAAACGTGATTGGGATGTTGTGCATTTAAACGAACAAGGCATTAAAGACTACATATCAAAAATATAATACCGATTATGTATTCAACGCAGTTCAATAAATTGAACATGTTTTCATACTATATCGGCATCATACAAGAGAAAAATAATTGATTCATAAATTCAATTAGTATAATATGCAGGTATTTAAATTTGGAGGTGCATCAGTAAAAGATGCTAATGGCGTAAAAAATCTAGCTTCTGTTTTACAAAAAATAGGTTTTAAAAACACACTTATTATAGTTTCGGCAATGGGTAAAACTACCAATGCTTTAGAATTGGTTATAAAAAATTACTTTGAAAATAAAGCCAAATTACAAAGTGCTTTACAAGAGGTAAAAAAATACCATAATGAGATTATTCTAGATTTATTTGAAAACGAAAACCATCCTGTATTTAAAAAAGTTTCAAATTTATTTAATGAACTCACCACGTTGCTGAATGTAAATAAATCTCCTGACTATAATTTTGTTTATGATCAAACCATTGGTTTTGGTGAGCTCGTTTCGACAACAATTATTAGTGAATATTTAAATTTTATAGGAATAAAAAATAACTGGATTGATGTAAGAGGTTTTATTAAAACTGATAATTATTACAGGCGCGCAAATATAAATTGGAACGAAACCCAAAGTTTGATCACTTCAAAATTCAATACATCTGTTCTAAACATTACGCAAGGTTTTTTAGGTAGTGATGCAAATAACTTTACAACCACATTGGGAAGAGAGGGAAGCGATTATACGGCAGCTATTTTTGCATATTGTTTAAATGCTGAACGTGTAACCATTTGGAAAGACGTTCCGGGCGTTTTAAATGCAGACCCCCGTTATTTTGAAAATGCGCAACTGCTCAACAAAATCTCATACCGGGAAGCTATAGAATTAGCATTTTACGGGGCTTCCGTTATTCATCCAAAAACATTGCAACCATTGCAAGGCAAAGAAATTCCGCTTTATGTAAAATCGTTTTTAAATCCAGGAAACCCCGGAACACGAATAGGTAAAAATGTTACTTTAGAACCCTTAATTCCTTGTTTCATTGTAAAGAAAAACCAAGTACTCATTTCGTTATCATCCTTAGATTTTTCATATACCGTTGAAGAAAATATCAGTCACATATTCACTCTTTTACACCAATATAAAATGAAAGTTGACGTCATTCAAAATTCAGCTATTAGCTTTTCCGTTTGTGTAGATAATATTTATAATAACCTTGAGGAATTATTGCATCATTTAAAGGCAAAATTTAAGGTCGAGTGTTATGAAAACGTCTCTCTTTACACCATTAGACATTACAATGAAAAAGCAATTACTCAAATTGAAGCTGGTAAAACCGTGTTATTAAAACAATTAACCCAAGAAACCTTACAAGTAGTAACTAAATAAACAATTTAGTACATTTACAGGCATGACCAAACAACAAGACACAGGACTTGTAACAGCAAAAGAAGTCGCTAAAGCAATAAATGTTGATAAATATGGATTTATCGGAACTTTTATTGGCTGGCTACTTATGAAGTTGCTTAAAATATCTACCCTAAATAAATTTTACAAAAGGCATAAACATTTAGAAGGTATCGATTTTTTAGATAGTATTCTAGATGAATTTAAAATTAAATTTGAAATACCAGAAGAAGATTTAAAACGGCTTCCAAAAAATGGTGCCTATATTACCGTTTCAAACCACCCGCTTGGTGGCATTGACGGTATTTTATTATTAAAATTAATGCTAGAAGAACGCCATGATTTTAAAATAATAGCTAACTTTCTATTACATCGGATTGAACCCATGAAACCCTACATTATGCCTGTAAATCCTTTTGAGGATAAAAAAGATGTGAAATCAAGCATTGCGGGTTTTAAAAATGCCATTTTGCATTTAAGAGGTGGGCATCCGTTGGGTATTTTTCCTGCTGGTGAGGTTTCAACTTACAGAGACGGTAAACTAGTTGTAGATAAACCTTGGGAAGAAGCCGCCATGAAACTTATACAAAAAGCTGAAGTTCCCGTTGTTCCCATTTATTTTCACGCTAAAAACAGCAAACTTTTTTACAAACTGTCAAAGATTAGCGACACCTTTAGAACAGCTAAATTACCTTCGGAAGTTCTTACACAAAAACGCCGTATCATAAAAGTTAGAATTGGTAAGCCAATTGCTGTGGCCGACCAAAAAGAACATACAACACTCGACGATTTTTCAGAATTTTTAAGACGAAAAACCTATATGTTATCAAATTCTTTTGAAGATAAATCGAAGATTTTAGATAGTATTTCATCTACTTTAAAAACACCGAAAATACCAAAACGCATCGTAACCCCTATAGCTGTATCTGTTATGGAAAAAGAAGTGGAAGCACTTCGAAAAGGGGATTTTAGACTTTTACAAAGCAAGAACTACGAAGTGTTTTTAGCACCTGCAGATAAAATTCCTAATATCATTAGAGAAATAGGCAGATTGCGGGAAATTACATTTAGAGAAGTTGGCGAAGGCACCAATGAGGCTATAGATTTAGATGCTTTTGATACTTATTACCACCATATGTTTCTGTGGGATAACGAAAGCAAATTAATTGCTGGAGCTTATAGAATGGGGTTAGGTTCAAAAATTTTTGAACGTTATGGTATTGATGGTTTTTATCTTCAAGATTTATTTCGGTTTGAACCTGAATTGCATAAAATGATGAGTCAGTCCATTGAAATGGGGCGTGCTTTTATTATAAAAGATTATCAACAAAAACCCATGCCTTTATTTTTGCTTTGGAAAGGTATTGTACATACTACCCTGCGTTATCCTGAGCACAAATTCTTAATTGGCGGTGTGAGTATAAGCAATCAGTTTTCAAATTTCTCAAAATCATTGATGATTGAGTTTATGAAATCGCATTATTACGACCCATACATTGCGCAATATGTACACCCTAAAAAAGAGTTTAAAGTAAAACTAAAAGATGCCGATAAAGACTTTGTTTTTGATGAAACCGAAGCCGATTTAAACAAATTTGATAAGTTTATTGACGAGATAGAACCTGGGGCATTACGCTTACCTGTGCTACTAAAAAAATACATTAAACAAAATGCCCGATTGGTGGCTTTTAACGTCGATCCGCTTTTTAATAATGCGGTTGATGGCTTGATGTACATTAAAATTGCCGACTTACCGGAAAGCACTGTTCGTCCAGTTATGGAAGAGTTTCAAGCGGAGTTGGAACGTAAGTTTATGGAGAGTAATGGTGATTAAATCAAAAAAAGTGATCAGTTATAATTATTGTTATTAATAACTAAATTTTACGGGAAAACCACAGCAGATTTTCAGGTTTTCAATAAAACGTGTAATTTTTTACAAAAAAATTTGCTTTTTCCTATTTTTTTTTTTTTACATTTGATCTGTCTGAAACTAATTTCTTGTTTAGTCTATACAAAAAAGATGTTGAGGGCAAATTAAAGAGTACTTTTTAACTAGCGCTAGTTTTTTTTTATTTACTCCCTAAGTAATAATTATGTAGCGTTTTAAATAAAGTTTTTGGACCAGGCTTTATTTAAAAACTTATAGACTAACCATACCATAGACCAATAGACTTTTATAGACCATTTTTATAGACTGCATAGACAAAAAACGTGTAAGTTATTAATATGTAGTACAAATTGTTGCACGCAATACCTATTGGTATTCGGCTAAACAGCTTTTGCAAATTTTTAACCTATTTAATATTAACAACAATGAAACAACAATTTATTATCCCAATCTTATTATTGCTTTTTGTTAATTCATATTCTCAAGAAAATTCTAACCATGATGAATTTAGAAACAAAGGTTTTTTTAACATAACTAAGCTTAGTTATATTAATGTGAGTTCAGCAAAATTAGAAACTTTTAACCCTGTTGATGGGGTAGTAGCTACTAGTTTAAATGTTGATAAGGCTCACGCTTATAGTTTACAAACTATTAATGGTTATTTTTTTAGCCCCTATTTTTCAGCTGGTATTGGAGTTGGTTTAGATGGTTATTCTAACCCTAATTTTAATACATTACCAATATTTTTAGATTTAAGAGCTTATTTCAGTGATGAAGCTAAAAGCTTATATTTATATATGGATTATGGTACAATGGCTAAGATTGATGGTGGGAAAAACAACGGATCTATTTTTAATATTGGATTAGGCTATAAATTCCCATTAAAGGATAGACTAATGTTTGTTACAGATTTAGGGTATAGTTATAAATCTATTAGTAATGATGGTTTATCCATAAGAAAATCTGAGAGTTGGGTTCAAGCAAAAGGTTTAATATTAAGTTTTGGAATAATATTCTAAAATTTAAAATAATGATTAAAAACATTTTAACTATAGCAGTAATTGCATTACTATTCAGTTGTAACAACGATGATGTTACAGCGGAAGTAGAAAATCAGGTAAGTTCGATTGATAACATTAAAGTTGAAAATGGTATTCTATCTTTTTCAAGTAAAGATTTCCTTAAAGAAACGGTGGATGGATTAAAAAGAATGGACACCGATGAAAAAGAATTGAAACTTGAAAAGTTTTATAGAAAAGGGTTTATGCCATTATACCCTCATTTTAAAGAAAGTGATGTTGACTTACTTCAAACGTTTTCTCAAAGGAAAATGAATAAATTAAATAAACAAAAGATAAGAACATGACAAAATTTATTTTGAGTAATATAACTTATTCGCAATTTTCAGGACTACAAAGACCTCACAGTCCCGACGCTTCGGGATAAACCTGTGAGGTCTACGCAACAGACAAGACGTAATATGCTGAAATTATGACGTTTATATACCATTTTAATTTTTTGTCAGGTGACTTAAAGTTTTTAAAAGCGAAAATTCTGAAATAAGAATTTTCGCTTTTATTCATTTTATAAAATACTCTCTAATTTGTTTTCAAAATTGAACAATACTTTTTGTTTCTCTATTTTTCAAAATACTCTACAACAAAATCTTTAAAATAAACCTTTATTTCCTCTCTAGCCTTTAAAAAAGCGGCATGTTTTTCTTCATCTGTTCCAACTAACTTTGAAGGGTCGTAAAAGTTATGGTGCAAGCGTTTTGCATTTTTGCTTGGAATGTACGGGCAGTTTTCATTGGCATGATCGCATACGGTAATGATGTAATCAAAATCAACATCCGTATATTCATCTATATTATTTGATGTGTGCTGGGAAATATCAATACCATCCTCTTTCATAATTTTTGCCGCATCAGGATTTATACCGTGGGTTTCAATACCAGCACTATAAACGTTTACTTCCCTGTTATCCAAAAAATGGTTTAAATAGCCGTGTGCCATTTGACTTCTACAGGAATTTCCTGTGCATAATACTAAGATATTCTTCATAATAAGCCCTCTTAATCTCCCCAAAGGGGAGAAACTCAAACCAGGTATTTAAGTACTTAATGTTTGCTCAAAATTAGCTGATATTTTAGCCCTGATTGATGCGGCATCCTTTTGGTTTTCTCAAAAAACCAAAAGATATAGCGGAAAGCAGGATATAGCTTCTAATTAGTTTTAAAAATCACTTTTTATAATAGATTCCTGTCTTCACAGGAATGACAGATGACTTAACAACAATTCCCATTTGGGGAACAACATGGTTCATCCTTTTCTAAAACAGGTTCTAAAACTTCAGAAATGCCACAAATTTCTTGGGCTTTACAATCTGTTTTTTCAATCGCCAGTTTAAAAATTAAATTAGAATCGTGTATTTCGAAATCATTAATAAATAGTTGTGCTGTGTTAAATGTATCGTTACTATATTCAAACTTTACTTCGGCATCTAGAATGTAAGGTTTCATGTTACCAACTCTTTCTAAAATTTCCAAAGCCTTATTTACTTTCATAAAGTCGCGCTTTCCTAATTCATTTGGACTTTCCCATAACTGTATGACTGTTTCTTTCCAATCGTCTGTTTTTCCACCACAATCAACTGAATCTACGCTAATATGTTTCACTTCAGTAATATGATAATTAGCTCCAACTAATTTGTTTGGCGCATATTCGAACACTAAAGATTTGTCTTTATGTTGTTCTAATACCTTAAAAAATG
>CAXBID010000080.1:0-14241 GCA_963975495.1 uncultured Flavobacteriaceae bacterium
TGTTCACTCTGTGGGTGGATGGGCTGCACTTGTAGCTGCATTTATGGTAGGGCCACGTATTGGTAAATATGTAAATGGTAAAGTAATGCCTATACCAGGTCACAACCAAATATTAGCAACTTTAGGGGTTTTTATCCTTTGGTTGGGATGGTTTGGATTTAACGGTGGTTCTCAATTAGCTTGGGGTGGTGATGATGCTACTGCTGCTTCAAATGTTGTTTTGATTACAAACTTAGCTGCTGCGGCAGGTGGTTTAGGTGCATTATTTACAACTTGGATTTGGTACGGAAAGCCTAACTTATCACAAACCTTAAACGGAACCTTAGCTGGTTTAGTAAGTATTACTGCTGGCTGTGGAAACATGACTGCTCCAGGAGCTGTATTAGCTGGACTTATAGGTGGTATTATTGTAGTATTCTCAATCGAATTCATCGAGAAAAAACTTAAAATTGATGATGCCATTGGTGCTGCTTCTGTACACGGTGTTGCCGGTGTTTGGGGTACTTTAGTCATTGGGCTTTGGGGTGTACATGGCGATACTGGAATTGGTCTTTTCAACGGTGGTGGTGCCGCTCAATTAGGAGCTCAAGCCATAGGCGTTTTAGCTTACGCTGTTTGGGCTGTTGGATTATCATTTATAGTATTAGGCATCTTAAAAGCTACATTTGGTTTACGTGTTACTGAACAAGAAGAAATTCAAGGTCTTGATATTTCTGAGCATGGTTCTTTAGCTTATCCAGGTAAGAGACAAAGAGAAATGGAAGATTAATTCTTTTATTATAAAACTAAATTTTAAAAGATGCCTTATTTGATAGGGCATCTTTTAAACATTAAAATGGGATAGTTTTTTAGATGGTATTTAAAATCTAAATTTTCCTAATTTTATACTAACTAAACGAAAATAGAATATTATTATGAAGAAAATTGAAGCAATTATTAGAAAATCAAAGTACCGCGTAGTTAAAGATGCGCTGCACAATGTTGGAGTAAACTTTTTCTCGTACTGGGATGTTACCGGTTTGGGAAATGAAAAAGAAGGTCACGTTTATAGAGGTGTTTCCTATAGCACTAGCGATATACAACGAAGATACCTTTCAATTGTAGTTAATGATGATTTTGCTGAAACCACAGTTCAAACTATTATAAGTGCTGCGGGAACTGGAGAAGTAGGTGATGGTAAAATTTTTGTGTCTGATATACGAGAATGCTATAGAATACGAACGGGAGAAAAAGGTGGTGAGACCTTAAAATAATAATCATCTAAAACTAAAATTTAATTATGGAATTATTAACAACAAATAATGTATGGATGATGATCTGTACAGCACTGGTTTTCTTTATGCACTTAGGTTTTGCATTTTTAGAAATCGGATTAACTAGACAAAAAAATACAATAAACATATTATTTAAAAACATTTTTATCATAACCGTTGGCTTACTTTTATATGGCTTAGTAGGTTTTAACCTAATGTATCCGGGAGAATTTAATGGATTCTTAGGATTTGCTGGCTTTGGTTTAGATTCGCCACTTACAGCAGAAGGCGCATTAGATTTAACATATAACGAGGGCTATACCTACTGGACAGATTTCTTATTCCAAGGGATGTTTGCTGCAACGGCTGCAACTATTGTATCTGGAGCAGTTGCAGAGCGTATGAAAATTGTACCATTTATGATTTTTACAATCTTATATGTAGGCTTAGTTTACCCTATTGCTGGTTCATGGCAGTGGGGTGGAGGGTTCTTATCTTCATTCACATTTGGGGAAGCCGAAGGGTTTTATGATTTTGCAGGTTCTACTTTAGTACATTCAGTAGGTGGTTGGGCAGCAATAGTAGCTGTATGGTTATTGGGGTCTAGAATAGGTAAATTTAAAGATGGCAAGCCACAAGCGATACCAGGACATAATATTCCATTAGCAACAGCTGGGGTATTAATTCTTTGGTTAGGATGGTTTGGATTTAATGGAGGTTCTGTACTTTCTGCTGATCCATCAGGAACATCGTTAACGTTAGTAACAACTTGTTTAGCAGCAGCGGCAGGTGGTGTAGTTGCGATGTTAGTTTCAACAGCCATGTATAAGAACTTAGATTTAACCATGTTTTTAAATGGTATTTTAGGTGGATTAGTTGGTATTACTGCTGGAGCTGACCAAATGAGTCCTACTGACGCCATATTAATTGGAGCTATTGCGGGGACCATTATTGTTTTAGCTGTAAGATTTATTGATAGTTTAAGATTAGATGACCCTGTGGGTGCTATTGCAGTACATTTAGTATGTGGTATATGGGGAACTCTTGCAGTTGGAATTTTTGGTGCAAAAGCTGGATTTGATCAGTTTGTTATTCAGTTAGTTGGTGTTGGTTCTTATGCGGTTTTCTGTATTGTTGCCGCGTTTATTATCATATTCACACTTAAAAAAACAATAGGTATTAGAGTTTCCGAAAAAGAAGAATTAGAAGGATTGGATATGCATGAACATGGTATGGATGCCTATCCAGATTTTAGATTAAACGAACATTAAAATATAAACAATTAGTTTAGTTAGTGTTAAAGGGCGTCTTATTTTTAAGTAAGACGCCCTTTTAATTTTAACTTGTGAGTATTTACCTAATTCCAACCAAGCCTTCAGCAGCTTTAAAAAGCTTTTTAGAGTCGTAACCAATACCGTTTTTGAATGTTATTTCAATACTTCTAATAGCTTTTATATCCTTACTAATATCTTCATTTAGAATGATAAAATCTGCTATTTTTGATGGTTCTAAAGTTCCAATGGTAGTATTTTGTTCTAAATATTTCGCACCATTCAGTGTGCATATTTTTACTGCTTCAGGAATAGTAAAGCCCATTTCAACAAATAATTCTAATAGACGCATATTGGCATAACCGGCTATAATTCTGCCGTCATAAGTGGGGTCTGTTCCCGCAACCAATAAGCCACCTGCATCATGAAATGCCTTCTCCCAAACTTTTGATTTGTTGAAAAGCACATAATCTAGCGAGTCCTTACCTTGTTTTCTAGCCCATCTATCGTAAACTTTCTCTTTAGCTTCGGTGTATAAAGCATCAATGCCGCCGCCAGGAACAACTTCTCTATTTGTATAGGGTTCAAAAACATTTATTGTAGAAGTTAAGGCTACTTTTTTATCAACTAAATAATTAATAAGATTAGACATTTCTTTTGAATCTACAGGAAGCTCCAATAAAGATTTGTGTTGATTGAAAGGTTCGCAAGCATCAGGTTCTTTATTGGCAATAAAATCACTACTTGCGAAAAAGCCATGTTCTAAATTGTCAATACCAATATCTGCAGCTTCCTTGTAAGTTACAGAACATAAATGGCCTGTTACCTTTACACCCTTTTTGTGTGCTGCATCTACGATGGCTTTTAAGTCTATTTTACTAATAAAATTATACACTTTGATTGAGGTTGCTCCCATTTCTATGTAAAAATCGACCATTTTTACCGCTTGTTCAGTTGATGTAAACGGGCCTAATTCTAAAATACCTGTCCCTTCTCTATCAAGGTGTGGACTAGTAACATCCATCTTTGGGCCAGGGATTTTACCTTCTAGTATTGCTTTTTTAATGTTGATATCTGACTGTGGCATGATACTTCCAGCTGTTCGCATGCTTGTAATGCCTCCAGCTAAATATAGCTTTGGAAAGGAATAACTCATTTGGTTTACCCCATAACTACCACCCGGTGTGGATTTTGGATAAAAAAGATGTTCATGCAACATAACCATTCCAGGAATAGCACTTTTACCTTCCATATTAATAACCGTGGTATTTTTTGGAATAGGTAAATCTTTGCCAATGGCTTCAATAATGTCACCGTTTATTACAATATCTTGGTTGTATTTTGGTTGATTTCCAGTGCCATCAACAATGGTAAGATTTTGTAAAATATATTTGCCTTTATTATGTGAAATATAAGATTGCGTTTCTTTTGAAATAGAAACTTGTCCAAATAATTGTGTAGCTAAACACGCAAAAAGCATTGCAAAACAGTAGTTTTTCATAATTAGTTTTTATATAGATAGTGTTTATGAAGATAACTAAATACTGTTACAAAAACCTAATATAAGATCTAATATAAAACCTAAGCCGAATTCCTACTAGCATTAATATTACCAAATAACGAACGGGTAACAATTTTTTCAAAAATCAATTTTTCTGGGTCGTCGTTTGGAACACCGGATTTTTCAAGTTCCTGAATTTTCTTTAAAGCATACTGTTGTATGGTAAGCAATGGTAAAACTATGGATTCCCTAACCTCAATGGATGCTTTCCCGGAAGGCTCGTTTTCCATTAACTCCTTATATCCTGTAAGCTTTAACAACAGTCTTTTAGTGGTAAGGTATTCGGTGTAAATAATGTTCCAAAATTCACCAAATTCTTCATCTTCTGCCATATATTTTGTTAAATCAAAGAATGATTTAGTTAACGACATCATACTGTTTTCAAGTAAGGTTTTGAAGAATTTTGAATTGTTATATAGCTGTACTACTTTTTCAAATTCGTCGTTGTCTTCATATTTTTTTAATGCGGTGCCAACCCCATAGAAACCAGGAACATTTTGTTTCAATTGACTCCAAGAGCCTACAAAAGGAATCGCTCTTAAATCAGAGAAAACTAATTTATCTGAATGACCTCTTTTTGAAGGACGGCTACCAATATTGGTTTTTGCATAGTATTTTAAAGTACTCATGCGCTCCAAATACGGAATAAACATAGGGTGACTTTTAAAATCTTTATAAGTTTGGTAACTTGTTTCAGCAAGTTCGCTCATTACTAATCTATCTTCATCAGATAGTTTGTTTTTCTCTCCGTCAATTCTATTTTTAATACCAGAACTAATTAATTGCTCTAAGTTATACTGTGATGAATCTGGAGTACCGAAGTTTGAGCTAACGGTTTGTCCTTGAATGGTTATTTGCACTTCTTTATCTTCAATGGTTGGCCCCAATGAAGAATAAAAATTATGTGTTTTACCACCACCACGAGCAGGTGGTCCGCCACGGCCATCAAAAAATATAGCAGTAATATCATATTTTCT
Source organism: uncultured Flavobacteriaceae bacterium (assembly GCA_963975495.1). GTDB lineage: Bacteria > Bacteroidota > Bacteroidia > Flavobacteriales > Flavobacteriaceae > CAXBID01. The sequence goes on from CAXBID010000080.1 coordinate 5,063, forward strand.
AGACATTTCTGTTAGCAGTTCCTTAGCTTTATAAATACCCCAATTTGCCATTAAATAACCACCATCTTTTGTGCCATCAGAAAAACCAAGCATTATGGTTTGTTTACTTCCCCTAAATCTAAGGTGTGCCATATATGCTGGGTTTTGGTACAGTTGCTCCATAACCCCTGGTGCATTTTCCAAATCTGGAATAGTTTCAAATAAAGGCGTAACATCAACCGTAAGTTTATCTTTAAAAGAAACTATTCTAAGCATGGCAAAAAGTTGCATAACATTTAGCGCCGTTTGGTTGTTGCTTATTATATATCTATTTGCACCACGCTCACCATTGCTTTTTTGAATGTCTTTTATTATCGAAATGGTTTTTAAGGTGTTTCTAACCATTTCATCTTCAAAAGCATCTAAATCTTCAATATCATCATTGGCTTTTGATAATATTTCAATTTGCTCGCTCTCAGATAAATTATGGTAATTATCTGGGAAAGAAGAGTTTCCTTTAGCTATTAAATAATCTATAACCGTTGTGAAAACAGCATGGTGAATTCGACTATCTTGTCTAATATCAAGCGTTGCAAATCTGTAACCAAAAAGGTGAACTCTATTAATTAAGTTATTCAATTCATTAACATAAAGCGATTGATGTTCTTTAGCAACAACATTTCTTATGCTTATCAGTTCTAAAATTAATTCCCTATCAGTAATGGCATCCTTGGTATTTAAATCGATACTATAGTTGTAGAGTATAGTTTCTAACTTTATAATACGCTCTTCAACCCCTCTAAAAGTAAGTTTTCGTCTTAAATCTTTAAGGTCTTGATAATATTTTTTAAGTATAGCTTGTTTTAGCTTATTGGCAACTTTTAAAGTAGTTTCTGGCTTAACAAAAGGATTTCCATCTCTATCTCCACCAGGCCAAAAACCAAGATTTATAATATCGTTATGCTTTTTCCCGTCAGCGTATATATTTGTTTGGATATAATTGTAAATTTCCCCAAAGGTTTTATAGAATACATTTTCCAGATACCAAATTAAGCTTACAGCCTCATCATAAGGAGTTGGTTTCTTATATTTAAAAAAGGGTGTTTTTCCTAATTGACCAAAAAGGTTGTTAATTTCAGAAAGGTCATTTTCTTTAATGGCTTTAGTTAAATCAGTAATTATACCTAGTACTGAACCTGGATAAAATTGTGTTGGGTGCGCAGTTAAAACGATACGGACCTTAAATTCACCCAAAAAGCTTTGAAGTTCTTCAATATTGCCCTCAGACATTGCAGAGCCTTTAAGGTTCCTTAAAGTACCAACACCATCCATATTATTAACAATAGGGAACGCAGCGTCTTCAATAGCGTCAAATAACACCACCTGTCTTTCAATATATTGTATAAATCTAAACAATAAATTTATCTGACTTTCTTTATTTCTGCGCCCCTGATATTTTGAGAAAAACAATTCAACAATAGTAGTAGGGTCATCCCCTTGTTTAAATCCATTTTTACAGGTTTCGTGAAATAAAGGAAGCAAAACGCCTGTTTTTGTAACCGCATCAAAAGGCAATGTCATAAATATACTGTTGTATATTTGGTACTTTGACAAAACGGTTTGATTAAATCTCGTTAACTTTGGTTCTACTGACATAATTCGGATTAAATAAAATTAGCTATAAAAATACTAAAGCTATAATTAAAGAAAGTATTTGTACTTAAGTTTTATCGATTTTAGTTATTTGATGAATTCTCATTAAGAATAATTAAAAAAAACGGACACTATCCATATATGTTTGTAATATTTCCAATAATGAAATTTTAATTTATTACCTAGAGTATGATATAAATCATGTTCTATGCTTTTTGTACTGAATATCTTTGCAGATTAACATAACACCTATGAAAAACACACATTCGTTTCATATTCCTGTAATGGGAATTGGCTTTACAATTGATACCCCTTTAAAAGTTGCACAATATGGTATAGATTCTGTAATTTCTTTAGTTGATGATATTTTGCTGGAGAAATTAAGAAAAATGTATAGCGAAAAATTCAAAATACCGTATAATGAAATCACTGATAAAATAGATGATTTTAGAGCGAAAAGAATTACCTCTTATCTAAATTTAATAAGCGATTTAGCAGATGAAAAGTTTGAAAATTTAAAGCAAATTACATCTGAAAAAAGTGATGATTTTTTCACGTATATCAACATGCTTCCTAACAATTCTGAAATAAAAGCTGAGTTTAAAAAAATGACTTCTAAAGGGTTTAATTTTTTTGAAATTAAAAAATGGGCAAATCATAATTTATCAATGGGGAGTATTGATGTCAATATCATGACCAAGGTTGATAAAGATAATTATAAAAATAACGAAAAACTACCCACAGAGTACAATGATGCTCATGCTGCTTTAAGAGGTTTTGCAAAGAGTAAACTTAGTTCTTCCGTTATACTTTCAGCTGGTATGAACCCAAGATTGTATAGTTATATATCTCAGTTTGATGATTTTTTTCCTGACGAAAACGGCATATTGAAAAAGAAAATTATTTTGAAAGTTAGCGATTATCGGTCGGCATTAATTCAAGGAAAATTTTTAGCTAAAAAAGGGCTTTGGGTCTCTGAATATAGAATTGAATCTGGACTTAATTGTGGCGGACACGCCTTTGCCACAGATGGTTATCTTTTAGGCCCCGTTTTGGCTGAGTTTAAAGAAAAACGTGAAGAATTAAAAACAGCCATTCAAGAATTGTTAAATCAAGAACTGCAAAACCAAGGACGTGTGGTTCCTGAAACAGCATTGCAATTACAAATTTCTGCCCAAGGTGGCGTTGGAACAGAAGAAGAACATGAATTTTTGTTAGACCATTATAATTTAGATTCTATAGGTTGGGGTTCGCCTTTTTTACTGGTGCCAGAGGCAACAACAGTAGATGAAAAAACGTTGAACAAATTAGCGAAAGCTGAAGAAAAGGATTTGTATTTAAGCGATATATCTCCCTTAGGCGTGCCTTTTAACAACCTTAAAGATAATACAAAAGATGCCGAAAAGGAGGTTTTAATTAATAAAGGAAGACCAGGAAGTTCTTGCCCCAAAAAGTTTGTTGCACTTAATAAGGAATTTAAGGAAACGGGCATTTGTACGGCATCTAGAGAGTATCAATATTTAAAAATTAAAGCACTTGATAGTCAAGAGTTAGCCTCAGATGAATATAAAAACCAACTACAAAAAATTACTGAAAAATCTTGTGTCTGTGTTGGTTTGGGTACTTCTGCTTTATTAAAACATAACTTAGATACTAAGGTTGAAGGCGAGGGCGTTTCTATTTGTCCAGGACCTAACATGGCTTATTATTCTAAGGTTATGAGTTTAAAAAATATGACTGACCATATTTATGGAAGGGATAATATGATAAGTAGAACGGATCGTCCAAACTTTTTTATTAAAGAATTACAGATTTATATTGATTTTTTAAAGAATAAATTGGAAGAGACCAAAAACGCATTAAACAAAAAAGAAGAAAAATATTTCTTAACATTTACTAATAATATGAAGACCGGTGTGCTTTATTACCAAAATTTATTTAATAGTTTGAAAGATCTATTTGACGATATTAAAACCTCAGCTTTAATTGAATTAGAAAAAAGCGAGTTAATATTAAATGAAATTCATTTAGAAATTAATAGGTTGTCGGTTGTTCATGTGTAATCCAAATTTTTTTTAAAAGCGCTTTTTGTTTTATCATTTATTTGAAGGTATTACTAACAAAAATTTAATGTTTTAGTAAAAAAGAAGAAGGTTCTTAATTCGTTCAATCTTTTATTGAAATATGATTTTAGTAAGATTTTTAATTAAGATATTTGTAAAGAATAAGATGTTTATACTTGATTTTTAGTGTACGTCATTGAAATATTTTGCAATGGATTTAGTTAGAGAGATACAACGCCTTAAAAAAGAAAAGAACGCAGTAATTCTTGCACATTACTACCAAGTGGCAGAAATACAGGACATTGCAGACTATGTAGGTGATAGTTTAGGTTTGTCTCAAAAAGCAGCGGAAACAGATGCTGATATTATTGTATTTGCGGGGGTTCATTTTATGGCAGAAACCGCTAAAATATTAAGCCCAACAAAAACCGTTGTTTTACCCGATTTAAATGCGGGCTGTTCTTTAGCAGATTCTTGTCCGCCAGAAGCTTTTGAGAAGTTTACAAAAGCACATCCAAACCATGTTGTGATTACTTACGTAAACTGTTCAGCAGAAATTAAGGCATTAAGCGATATTGTTTGTACATCTTCAAACGCATTGAAAATAGTGGAATCTATCCCAAAAGAAACCCCCATTATTTTTGCGCCCGATAAAAATTTAGGAGCTTATATTATCAAAGAAACAGGAAGAGATATGTTGCTTTGGGATGGTAGTTGCATTGTTCATGAAGCTTTTTCTATGGATAAATTAATTGAGCTTCATAAAAAGTATCCTGATTATAAAATTATAGCGCATCCTGAATCTGAGGAGCATATTTTGAATACAGCCACGTATATTGGGTCTACTTCGGGTATGATTAATTATGCAAAAGCCCATCAAGACCAAAAATTTATAGTCGCTACCGAAGCTGGAATTTTACATAAAATGCAGCAAGAAATGCCAAATACCGACTTAATTCCTGCGCCAGCAAAAGAAGATAATACCTGTGCGTGCAGCGAATGCCATTTTATGAAAATGAATACACTTCAAAAATTATACGATTGCTTACTTAATGAATCACCACAAATTGAAGTAGCTGAAGCTATTATTAAGCGTGCTTTATTACCTATTGAACGTATGCTAGAATTATCAAAATAATACAATGACCACAAATTATTTAGTCATCGGCTCTGGGATTGCAGGATTAACTTTTGCTGTTAAAATTGCTGAAAAATTCCCGAGCAAGAATGTCGTTATTGTTACAAAAGCAACCGAGGACGAATCGAATACTAAATATGCCCAAGGTGGTGTGGCTATTGTTTTAGATAAAAAAAAAGATTCCTTTAAAAAACATATTCAAGATACTTTAATTGCTGGCGATGGGCTTTGTGACGAATCCGTTGTTGAAATGGTTGTAAAAGAAGGCCCCGAACGATTAAAGGAGCTATTGCAATGGGGCGCTAATTTTGATATGGATTCCAGTGGCGATTTCGATTTAGGAAAAGAAGGTGGGCATTCAGAATATCGCGTGGTACATTACAAGGATATTACAGGTTACGAAATTGAAAGAGCCTTGTTAAATAAAGTGCATCAACTGCCCAATATTACATTATTGCCTTTTCATTTCGCAATCGACTTAATTACAAATCACCATTTAAAAAAAGAAAAACCAAAACATGATGCTTGCTATGGTGCTTATGTGTTAGATCAGAAAGCAGGAAACATTTTTGCAATAAAAGCAGATAGTACATTGTTGGCTTCAGGTGGTATTGGGCGTGTTTACGGGCATACTACAAATCCTGTTATTGCCACTGGCGATGGTATTGCGATGGCATATAGAGCCAAAGCAAAAATTACTAATATGGAATTTGTGCAGTTTCATCCCACGGCAATGTATGATGTTAGAGGAGGTGATTCATCTTTTTTAATATCCGAGGCTGTTAGGGGTTTTGGTGCGTATTTAAGAAATAAAGAAGGGTACCGGTTTATGCCAGATTATGATGAACGAGCAGAATTGGCATCAAGGGATATTGTATCGCAAAGTATTGATAATGAATTAAAAAAATCTGGAGAATCCCATGTTTTTTTAGATTGCACCCATTTAGATATTGAGGGCTTTAAATCGCACTTTCCAAATATTTATCAAAAATGTTTAGACAACCATATTGATATAAAAACCGATTGGATTCCAGTAGTGCCAGCGTCTCATTATTTATGTGGCGGTATTAATGTAGATGAAAACGGAAAAACCACGTTGTCAAACTTATTTGCTTGTGGCGAGTGCAGCAGAACAGGTTTACATGGTGCGAACAGATTAGCTTCAAACTCGTTGTTAGAGGCATTGGTTTATGCTCATAATGTTTTTAAATATAACAGTAAACATCCAACCGAAACTTTAAACTTGGATATTCCACAATGGAATGATGAGGGAACCCGTTTTCCTGAAGAGCATATTATTATTCAGCACAACCTAAAACAGTTACAAGCACTAATGCGTGATTATGTTGGAATTGTTAGAAGCAATGAACGTTTAACAAAAGCCATCAAACATTTAGACTTGATTTATAATGAGGTTGAAGATTTTTATAAACAATCTAAAATTACAACATCTTTATGCGAGCTTAGAAACATGATTAATATTGCGCACTTAACTATAAATCAGTCGTTAGAAAGAAAAGAGAATAAAGGAGGGTTTTACAGTTTAGATAATGTAAAAAAATAAGCGAGACTCTTTTTTTATAAAGCCTCGCTTATTAAACCAGTTCTTAAATATAATTAGGTTAAGTATTATTTCCCTAACATCAATAATTCACTACAAACTACTTCTGTAATGTAGCGTTTGTTACCGTCTTTATCATCATAACTACGAGAGGTCAGTTTTCCTTCAATAGCTACTTCTTTGCCTTTGGTTACATACTTCTCAATTATTTGAGCCGTTTTGCCCCAGGCAACCACATTATGCCATTGGGTGTCGGTAATTTTTTCACCTTTATTATTGGTGTAGCTTTCATTGGTTGCAACATTAAACTTTGCTAATGTTCTACCTGATTCAAGATTGATGATTTCTGGATCGTTTCCTAAGTTACCAATCAACTGTACTTTGTTTCTAAGTGTGTTCATAATTTTAATTTTATTTGTTAAACAGTTAATACTATGTCCTGAATTCGTTTCAGGATCTTTTTAATTTTACTTTAATTGTCTTTTATGAATGAGTTACTGAAACAAGTCCAGCATAAATTCGACACTGCAAAGATGTAACGGCATCAAAATTTTATTCGGTAATTACTTATTTAAAATCGTTTGTAAATGTTTGTAGTCGTTTGTAAATGGATATTTTTTGTATATTGTGGGGAACTATATACAGTTTACACCAGAAAGAAAAGATTAATTTCGCACTTAGAAAATGTGCTTTTTTTGAAGTATATAAGTTATCCAACTTACTCTATCGACCGCCACTAATTCAGCAAGTATCCAAGAATAAGTACTTGCTGATTAATTAATCAAATTAGGTTCTTACTTTTCAATGAGCGTGACAAATTTTATTGTTAATCCTACTAATATTAATAATTACTCTTTGTCTTTAGGATTGTAATTTAATCCTTGTTTTAGTTTTTTATTAAAATCAGATAGAGGTTCTTGAATTTCTATTTTCTCTTTAGGTAATTCTCCTTTTTTAACACCTTCTACCATTTTATCAAAATCAGACTTAAACTCTTTATCTTGAATGGGTCTAAATTTTTCGTATTCCTTTTCTGCGAATTTTTTTGCAACATCTTGTCTAATTTTACCAGCATCTTCTAATAAATCATATTCATTGAATTTTAAAAAGGAGTCTAGCTTATTAGCCCATTCCGACATTGTCATAGTAACACCTCTTTTTGCTTGTAACTCTGCAAAATCTAAATACATATTGACTAAAGTGTTTAACTCACTTATCTCTTCTTTTTGAAGGTAATTTTTAGCGACACCAACATCAGATTTCATGATTTTACCTCCTCTTTTTTCATTTTTCCAACTAGTTAACCCCATATGAGGTTTTTTGGAATCAGCTCTTAATTTTATAATTTCTGGTGCTGTATGGTGAGTTATTGCAAACTCTAATTTGTTTTGTACAGTGGCAAAAAACAATCTTGTTATACCTGCTTTAGGGTCATAATCAACAGCTGTTGCATATAAGTCTGTGATTTTTTGATAAAATCTTCGTTCAGAAGCACGTATCTCTCTAACTATTTCAATTAATTCATCGAAATAATCTTTATCAAATAAATTTTTCCCTTGTTTTAGTCTATCATCATCAATAGCAAACCCCTTTACAAGGTAGTTTTTTAAAACGCTATTCGCCCAAATTCTAAACATGGTAGCTTTTTGAGAACTAACTCTATAGCCTACTGAAATTATAGCATCCAGATTGTAGAATTCAATATTTCTTTGTACTTCTCTACCACCTTCTTCTTGAACTGTCAAAATTTCTTTGACAGTTGAAAATTTATTTAATTCACCTTCTTTATAGATATTGCCTAAGTGATAACTAATAGTTTGTTTTGAAGCTTCAAATATTTCAGCCATACTATTTTGAGAAACCCAAACCGTTTCATTTTTATCATCTAATATTACTTGAATATTGGTTGAACCATTATCCGATGAATAAAACATGAAGTTTGTGTTTTCTAAACTATGCATTTATCAATTCTTTATAAGTTATTCTATTCTCTATATTACACAAAAGTAAATTAAATCTATCATTTTCAGAACCTTTACGAGTATTATATCTAAACACAAATTCATCAACATAAAACTGTAAATGTTTTTTAGATGTGAAATGATAGATGCCATAAATACCACACTTTAACAACGCCCAAAAACTCCCTATACTGTTTGTGCTTACTCGACCTCTTACATACTCCCCTCTATTGTATTTAACTGCTTTATGGTCGTAAACATGCTCTAATTTAGAGTAGCTTACGTGTTGGTCTGTATAAACAGTTGTGTTCATACTTACATTTTCATAAATAACAGGCAACAAAGATAATTCAGAAGCGTTTTCAATGTGTTTTGCTCTTACTTCACCATTTCTTTGTATCATTCCAAATACAGTAGATTTTTTATAATGTTCCAAAGCTTCTTCTGTTTTCATTTTTACCACCTACATACGTTTCAGCCAATTTCAACTTCACCCTCTAATTGGGGGTGTTATCCAATCCAAAACAGTTTCTTATACGTTGTAACATAAACCAAGCAGATTTTTGTGTAATACCCAAATCTTTGCTTAATTGAATAGATGAAATTCCTTTTTTATGTGAGGTAACGATCCAAATAGCTAAAAACCACTTTTGAAGCTCCATTTTAGTATTGTCAAAAATAGTATTGGTTTTAACATTGAAGTATTTTCCTGTGTTTTTACACTTATATTTTTTTCCTTTACAGTTATAAACCTTAGAAGTCGAATCAAAAGGGCTTAAGGCGTTACCGTTCCAACGTAATAACTCTAAATGATTAATACAATC
>CAXBID010000081.1:0-14222 GCA_963975495.1 uncultured Flavobacteriaceae bacterium
GCTAAAACAATTGTAATAGGAAAAACGATATCGAGTCTATCTTCATCGTCATCAAACTCTTTAAAAATAGCTTCAATAACTTTAAAGTCTTCTCTAGAATCGATTGTGATTTCTAAACCTCTCACAATAACGGTAACTGGTAATTCTACAGATAAACAACTGGCGTTATCTATAATATTATCTGCAGATCCATCCATGATAGATGTGGCGCTGATAAGGGAAGTTAAGGTAGATTCGGCAACAAGTGCTTCCGACTCTTCAGGCGGAGTAATTTCAAGTACTTCGTCCTGACAAGACGTAAACAATAAAAGGGCAAAAAAAGGAATTAGTAATAATAATCTCATTTTAGTTTTCATGATATTTGATTTTGGGTTAAACTTGATGAACTCATCTTGACTTTTAGTGTTTAACCGAAAATGAGTTCAGGCATTTTGATTATAAAACAGGATAACTTTAAAAATTCCTACCCTCCCTTTTAAAAAAAATTCAAATTCCAAATCCAAAATTCCAAATTGTTTTGCAGAGATACGCAGGGTTTCTGCAGAGAGACACAGAGATTGATATGAAAAAATCCAAATTCCAAAATAAAAAAAATTCCAAAATCTCAAAAACTAAAATCCAAAAAAGCTTATTTTAGGGGATTAAAGCATATAAAGTATTACATCTTTGTCACATTTGCGCAGTCGAAATGCTAATGAAAACAAAACTGTTTTGGTCTTCGACTTTACTCAGACTGACATTAAGGTTTAATTTAAAGATGTTGAACAACCAAAAAAACTAATGGGCAAACAATTACACGATAATATTTGCGAAGAGCATATTTTTTCATCTATATTTAATAAACACTCTAAGGATTTACACAATTTTCTATACTATAAATTTGGCGATTTACTAAACCCAAAAGACAAAGTGCAGGAAGCTTTTATTAAGTTATGGCAAAACTGTGCGAAGATTTCTCCCGACAAAGCCAAGAGTTTTGTGTTTACCACAGCCAATAATTTAATGCTGAATGAAGTGGCGCACCAAAAGGTAGTTTTAAAACATCAACAAACTAAACCAAAACATTATACAAATGAGAACCCTGAGTTTTTGATGCAGGAAAGCGAGTATAATGATAAATTGCAAAAGGCATTAAGTAATTTAACCGAAGCACAACGGGAAGCTTTTATGATGAATCGTGTTGAAGGCAAACGCTTTAAAGAAATTGCTGAAATTTTAGAGATTTCAACCAAGGCTGTTGAAAAACGGATTTATGGAGCTTTGGCGAAGTTGAGGAAGGATATTAAGGAGTTATGAAAAATGACGGAAGACAGAAGACCGAAGTCGCCTAAAGTGATATGAAATATTTTTTTCACGCAAAGGTGCTAAGTCGCCAAGTTTTTCCTCTGTGAATCTCAGCGAAAACTCTGAGAATCCCAGTGTAACATTTTGGAATTTGGAATTTATTTTTTGATTTTTTTTAATATGGGTAGGAAAAAATAAAACATAACTGTTATATAGTTGAATAAGTAAATGATGAACAGAGAAGAACTCATATCGAAATGGTTAGATAACAACCTAAATAATCAAGAACTACAAGCGTTTAAAAACCTTGAGGACTATGATGATTTAGTAAGGTTAAACACCGGTTTGCAGGCTTTTAAGGCAGATGATTACGATACTTCAAAAGAACTTGAAAACGTATTATCTAAAATTAAAAGTACCAAAACCCAAACCACAACACATTGGATAAAACCTTTTATGCGTGTTGCTGCTATACTTGCCATTTGTTTTAGCTTATACTATTATACCACGACTTTAGATACTACCATAACAACGGATGTGGCTCAAAAAACAACTATTGAGTTACCAGATGCTTCTAGTGTTTCCCTCAACGCGCAATCGTTATTAGCTTTTAATAAAAACCATTGGAAAAAAGAACGTGATGTAGAACTTGAAGGCGAAGCTTTTTTTGAAGTTGCCAAAGGGTCTTCATTTAATGTTATAACAAAATCAGGAACCGTTTCGGTTTATGGTACGCAATTTAATGTAAAACAACGCGACAATTATTTTGAGGTTATTTGCTACGAAGGTTTAGTTGGGGTTACCTACAAGTCGAAAGAAATTAAATTAAAACCTGGTGACAGCTTTTTAATTATTGATGGGAAAACAATTGCTAAAGAAAAAGAAAACCGCTCAACACCTTCGTGGTTAAATAACGAAAGCACTTTTAAAAGCTTACCGTACAAAACGATAATTGCTGAGTTTGAAAGACAATACAATGTAGATTTTACATTGCTTAACATTGATTCTACCCAACTGTTTACAGGTAGTTTTACTCACGATAATTTAGAAATTGCTTTAAAATCCATTACCTTACCCTTACATTTAACATATAGTAAAACCAACGGTACTATCATATTAAAAGGTGAGTAAAAACCATAGTTTTTCAATTTTTATTGTATTGTTTTTTTTGAATGTTTCTAACCTAAAGGCACAAACTATTCAAAAAGAAAAGCAACCACTTATTACTATTTTAAAGTCACTTGAAGAAAAATATAACATCAGTTTTTCATACGTTGATGAAGCCATAAAAACTAAAGAAGCTACACCGCTAAAAGACGATTTAACTTTACAGGAAGCTTTAGAGTTTTTAGAATTGGAAACCCATTTAGATTTTGAATTATTAAACAATCGTTTTGTAGTGATTAAAAATCCACAAAATAATAGTAGTTTATATAGCACGCAATGGCTTGAAGAAATTGTGGTTAGCAACTACTTAACTTCTGGTATTACGAAACTTAATGATGGATCTATAAACATAAAACCCGAAACTTTCGGGATTTTACCAGGCTTAATCGAACCTGATGTTTTACAAACTATACAAGCACTTCCAGGGGTTTTGAGCGCTGATGAAACGGTATCAAATATTAATGTACGAGGTGGCACTCACGATCAAAACTTAATCCTTTGGGATGGTATAAAAATGTATCAATCAGGACACTTTTTCGGACTTATTTCAGCGTTTAATCCCTACACTACAAAACGCGTCAATGTTTATAAAAATGGCACCCGAGCCAAATATGGTGATGGCGTTTCTAGCATTATAGATATGCAATTACCTAACGCTATTGATAACGAATTTAAAGCAGCATTGGGTTTTAATTTAATTAACGTGGATGGTTTTGCCAAAATTCCGCTTTCAAATAAAACCGAATTACAATTATCTACACGTCGGTCTATAACAGATTTGATCAACACGGCAACATTCGAGAATTACTCTAAACGTATTTTTCAGGATTCCGATTTCGAAAAATCCAAGGATGATAGAAGTTCCATATCGCAAAATGAGTCCTTTTACTTTTATGATGTTACGGCTAAATTTCTATACGATATTACTAAAAAAGATAGAGTCCGTCTTCATTTTTTTCACGTTTACAACGATTTGAATTACGATGAACAATCTACAATTAATGACAGAAGTGAGGCTTTAAACAGTAAACTTACCCAACGAAATTCAGCAGTCGGAATAACCTATAGCAGAGATTGGAGTGAAACGCTTTCAACAACCTCACAAGTTTATGTTACCAATTATGATTTAGATGCCACTAATTTTGATATTCTAAATAATCAGCGTTTAATTCAAGAAAACGAAGTGTATGATGGTTCAGCTAAATTAGATATTAATTACACGCCAAATCATCAACTAAAAATTAATGGTGGTTACCAATTTACAGAAGTAGGTATTGGCAATTTGGAAGATGTTAATAATCCCGATTTTAGAAGTTTTATTCGAGAAGTTGTTAGAACGCATTCCGTTTACGGGGAAACAGGATTTTTATCAAATAATGCCAAAACCAAACTCGTTTTTGGAGGTCGTTTAAATTACATTGGTAAGTTCGATATGATTTTTGCAGAACCTAGATTAAGCTTTAGCCAACGGTTTTTACATCATTTTAGGTTTGAAGTTTTAGGCGAATTTAAAAGTCAGACAACTACGCAAATTATCAATTTACAAAACGATTTTTTAGGTATTGAGAACCGGAGGTGGTTGCTCGCTAACAATAAAAAAGAAGTTGAAACTATCAACAATAAAAACATCTACCCGGTTCCTGTAACAAAAAGTAAACAAGCATCAATTGGCATTCATTATAACAAAAATAAATTATTAATAAGTGCCGAAGGTTACATCAAAAAAGTTGATGGTATTACAACTCGAAGTCAGGGGTTTCAAAACCAATATCAATTTGTAAACGCTATTGGCAGCTATGAAATTAAAGGCATAGATGTACTGCTAAATAAACAGTTTAATGATATTTTAAGCACTTGGATATCTTATTCTTACAGTAAAAACAATTACACCTTTGATGCACTAAATGACGGAAATCCATTCCCTAATAATACGGATATTCGGCATGCTTTAACTTTTGCAGGCACATATACTTACAGGGATTTAAAAATAGCCTTAGGTTTAAATTGGCATTCCGGAATTCCAAATACCGAACCCGATGTGAATGACGACCCCGAAGATGACGTTATAACATACGCAAGCCCAAATAGCTCGAATTTGGATGATTATTTAAGAACTGACTGTTCTGCAACTTATGCTTTTGATATTTCAGATGGTGTAAAGGCTACCTTAGGCGCTTCAGTTTGGAACCTATTAAACAAAAAGAATATTATAAATACATATTACAGTTTAGATAATGAAAATAAAGCAATTCCAATTGAAAATCAGTCACTTGGCATCACTCCAAACGTAAGTTTTAGAGTACGATTTTAGATGAAATGCAATTTATTTTATTAACAGAGTGGTTTTCAACGAAAAATTTAGCCTTTCAACGACTTCAGTCTATCTTTTTTCTATTTTACTCAAAAATTAATATATGGCGTCACTTAATCCACTCGGCTCAAATTTAGATTTGCGAAAGGCAAAACACCTACTCAGGCGTACTACTTTTAAATTTACAAAAGAGCAATTAGATACTTTTGTGGGCATGTCGGCTACTGCTGCCGTTAATAGTTTAACAACAGCTTCGGCAAATACGCTACCAGAGCCATACGATCCATTACCAATAGAATCACCTGATGGGTTTTGGACATCGTCATCCGAACTTCCAAATTCATTTGAAGGTCAAGGTAGAAAACGGGCACAGGTTACAGCTTGGTGGTGGCATAATGCGATGCAACAAACCACCTTAAAGCATAAACTTTCGTTCTTTTTGCATACGAGTTTTCCAGTAGGTAAAGATTCAGGAGTTGGTGCTCCAACCTATTTTTTTGATCATATAAACTTTTTAGATTTTTATGCTTTTGGTAATCTTAAAACCGTAGCTAAAAAAATGACTCTAGATAACGGGATGCTCGATTATTTAGACAATACACAGAATAATAAAAATAACCCCAACGAAAATTATGCCCGTGAATATTTAGAGCTTCACACTATTTTAAAGGGCGAACAAATTGGATCAGATAATTATACCAATTATACCGAAGTAGATATTCAGCAAGCCGCTAAAGTGTTTTCTGGTTTAAAAAAACGTGCAGACCGAAGCGATATTGACCCAGATACGAATATACCAATGGGATATATTAATGTTAATCAACATGACACTAACGATAAAACCTTCAGTAGTGCATTTGGAAATCAAGTGATAATTGGGAGAGAAACAGAAACTGAAATATTTGAAGAACTGGATGATTTTGTTGAAATGGTTTTTGCACAACCCGAAACAGCTAAGGCCTATTGCAGAAAATTATACCGCTACTTTGTAAGAAGTGAATGGACTGAAGAAGTTGAAACAGATATTATCACGCCACTTGCCCAGATACTTATTGATAATGATTACGAGATATTACCAGTAGTAACAACATTGCTTTCTAGTGAACATTTTTATGATGCTGATGATAATGATGCTACCGATAATATTATTGGAAGTATCATAAAAAGCCCATTGCAATTACTATCGGAAGTCTGCTCTATGTTTGAATTAGAGTATCCAGACCCAAGTACGGACGCATTATTCTATTATAGAAATTTCTTCCAAAATTTTATACATAATAGATATTTTCCAGCTGCGGGGATGGAATTTTTCAACCCAGACTCTGTTGCGGGTTACCAAGCTTATTATCAAGAACCAGGATTTGATAGAAACTGGTTTTCGTCAAATACGCTTATAGGTAGATACAAACTTATTGAAAGTTTAATTGAAGGGAGAAATACCATATCTGGGGGAAATATTTATGCACAACTGGATACCGTTGCTTTTGTAAAGAATAAAATTGCAAATGCTTCCGACCCTAATGTATTGGTTACTGAAATTACTGATTTATTATATCCTGAAAGTATTGATACAGATAGAACACTTTACTTTAAACGTTTTTTAGTTGATGAAGGGTTTCAAGATTATTATTGGACAAATGTTTGGTTACAATATTTAAACGACAATGACGATACCACAGTAAGAACCCGTTTAGATGCTTTAATTATTGCTATGGTCAATGCAGCAGAATTTCAATTAATGTAAGCCCAGAAATTATGAAATACCTACTACATAAACTTACAGTTAATCCTATTTTTATTTGGCGATTGCATGAGCCTTTAAAAAAACAATAAAAATGAACTCATGAAAAGAAGACATTTTATAAAATTATCATCAGCGGCTTCTGCAATTGCCCTAACTCCTTTTGAATTACAAGCGGCAATGAAATCATTTATGCCTTTAGTAGAATGCCCAGATATTTCAAACAGAAAGTTGGTACTTATAAATTTAGCAGGTGCTAATGATGGTTTAAATACTATTGTTCCATTAAACCAATATGACATTTATAGTAATTTAAGGCCCACAATAAAAGTTCCCATTTCAGGTGCCAACAAGTATATAAATTTAGATAATTCTTTACCAGATAATCAACAAATAGGTTTAAACCCAGCACTTATAGGGCTAAAATCCACGTATGATAAAGGTTGGTTAAGAGTCATGCAATCTGTTGGTTATCCTTCACAAAATAAAAGTCATTTTAAGTCTACCGATTTATATTTAACAGGCAACGACGGAAACAGTCTTTTAAATGGTACAGATACAGGTTGGATGGGTCGTTTTATGGAATTATATTATTCTGATTTAATTGTAGAAACGTACCCGCTTGCGGTTGAAATTGGCTCAAATAATACCTCATTAGGATTTCATGCCGAAGAAGCTCACGGATTATCACTAAACATTTCCGGACAAGATCCAGCTGGTTATTATTCTGTTTTAAACGGATTAGGAGGTGCACCGCCTTTAAATATTCCAGATTCAGATTATGGTAAACAATTAGAGTTTATAACCAACACTGATGCATTATCAAACACGTATGGAGAATCTATTTCAAATGCTTTTAATTCAGGAAAGAACGACATCAGCTACCCAGATTCTGATTTAGCAAATCAGTTAAAAACGGTGGCACGATTAATAAGTGGCGATTTAGGCTCAAAAATATATATGGTGCGTATTTCTGGTTTCGATACACATAATGCACAGGTGCAAGGTGTGGGTGAGGCTTTAGGGAAACATCACAGTTTATTAACCGACTTATCTGAAAGTATGGAAGCTTTCATTAACGATTTGGATAGTCAAAATTTAGCCGATGATGTAGTTGGACTTACTTTTTCAGAATTTGGTAGGAAAGCAGCCGAGAATGGTAATTTAGGTACAGATCATGGTGAAATAGCGCCCATGTTTGTTTTCGGCAAACCCGTTTTAGGGGGTGTTTCAGGTACAAACCCAGATTTAACTGAAGCTACAAGTTCTAACAACTACCAAATACAAACGGTTCAGTACGATTACAGGCAAACATTTGCAACCTTACTACAAAATTATCTTGGTGCCGATGATACTATTATAGATGCTACATTTTTCAATCACACCTTGAATGACAGTTTTGTTAATTTAAGAATAGAGGATCTTTTAAAATCAGAGTTTGATATATCGAAAGGTTGTGTAGCAAGCACAAATGATCCTACAAAAGAAAATAAAAACTGGTTAGTATATCCAAATCCGTTTAGAGATAATGTTAATATTTCTGGTATTAATACCGATGAAACAGTTTCATATAGAATATATAATGCTTCTGGTATTTTATTAATTGACAAAACTGATACTTTAGTTGATGGTAAAGCAACTATCAATTTATTTCGCTATAGTAGTGGTGTTTATTTCTTTGAAATTCTTTCGGGAAGTAAAAAAGAAGTTCATAAAGTCATTAAAATATAGATTAATAAATTATCATCAAAATTCACAAATTCGTTTACAATTGAAATAAAGTTTATGAAAGCAATAAAAACTATTTTCACTTTACTCATTCTTACCATTTTAACATCTTCATGTAACAAGGATTTTGATGATTTAACAGAAAACATTATTCTGACAGATACTATTATAGATGAAAATGTTGAACATAAATGGTGGATATTAACTCATCGAAGTTATGAAGCTCCTGGAATATATCTTTACAATGAAACTACTTTAGAAGTTGAATTAAAACTGGATTTACCTGAAAATTTAGAATCCCCTCATGCCCTAGCATACGATGGAGAATCTTTATGGATTGGAGGCGTAGGACAGAACGAATCCATCTATCAACTTAATCCTGAAAATGGTGCTATTATATCAGAAATAACAAACATTCAAACTGAAGGCATCGCTTTGTTAAATGAATATGTGTTCTATTCAAATGATAAAATCATTAATAAAATTGAAAAAAACGGAACGCTTGTAGAAGAAATAACTACAAAAAACTCTTCCTATAACATTCCAGATATAGCAATAGATGGTAACACCTTATATTACTTACGTTATTCTGAAAAAGAACCCGTAATAAAATTGAGTTTATCAAATAAAAATGAAAGCAGAATACCTTTATCAGAAACCACAGGAACGTATTGTTTAACAATTTCTAACAATGAAATAATTACAATAAACCCATTTAATGAAATCATTCGTTTTGACCTAAGAACAGGTGAATATATCTCAACCAATGCAACAATTATAAAGGGATGGATAACGGCAATAGCGCCGTATGATATAAAGGATGAAAATTAAAAAAACTCCGTTTACATTCTTTCCGGAACTTGAATTCCTAATAATCTAAAGCTATTTTTAATAGTTTTTGCTACTACATTTGAAAGCTGTACTCTAAACATTTTTTCAACGGTATTATCCGCTCCTAAAATGGATACGTTTTGATAAAACGAATTAAACTCTTTAACCAAATCGTAAGTATAATTAGCTATTAACGCTGGACTATGATTATCTGCGGCATTTTGAATAACCTCTGGAAATAATTGTAATTGTTTTAAAAGTTCCTTTTCTTTTTGATGTAAAGTCATATCAAAACTTAAAGCATCATTAAAATCAAAATCCACCTTTCTTAAAATAGCCTGAATTCTAGCATAGGTATATTGAATAAAAGGCCCTGTATTACCTTGAAAGTCCACAGATTCTTTTGGATCAAATAAAATACGTTTTTTAGGGTCAACTTTTAATACATAATACTTCAAAGCGCCCAAACCAATGGTTTTGTAAAGTGCCTGTTTTTCATCATTAGAATAGCCATCAAGTTTTCCTAGTTCTTCAGAAATCTCTTCCGCTGTATTTGCCATTTCATAAATTAAATCATCGGCATCAACAACAGTTCCTTCTCTACTTTTCATTTTTCCGCTGGGTAAATCTACCATACCATAACTTAAATGATACAGATTATCTGCCCAATCAAAGCCTAATTTTTTCAGTATTAAAAACAGGACTTGAAAATGGTAATCTTGCTCATTACCAACGGTGTAAACCATACCACCAACATCTGGAAAATCTTTTATACGTTGTATAGCGGTACCAATATCTTGCGTCATGTAAACCGCAGTACCGTCAGCACGTTGCACTATTTTCTTATCGAGTCCGTCTTCGGTTAAATCACACCAAACGGAACCATCTTTTTCTTCAACAAAAACACCTGATTTTAAACCTTCCTCAACAAACTCTTTTCCTAATAAATAGGTATTACTTTCGTAATATAAGGTATCAAAATCTACTCCTAAATTTTTATAAGTTTCGTCAAAACCCTTATAAACCCAAGCGTTCATTTTTTCCCAAAGTGAAACAATTTCTTTATTTCCTGCTTCCCATCTTAAAAGCATATCTTGAGCTTCTAAAAGTAAAGGGGCATTCTTTTTTGCTTCTTCTTCAGTTTTGCCTTCAGAAATTAAATTTGAGATCTCTTTTTTATATTCTTGATCGAACTTTACATAATAGTTGCCAACCAATTTATCGCCTTTTAAACCCGTACTTTCAGGTGTTTCGCCATTCCCAAAAAGCTTCCAAGCCAACATACTTTTACAAATATGAATACCACGATCGTTTATAATTTGGGTTTTGTAAACTTTCTTCCCTGAAGCTTTTAAAATTTCTGCAACACTATATCCCAAAAGGTTGTTTCTTACATGCCCTAAATGAAGCGGTTTGTTAGTATTTGGTGAAGAATACTCAACCACAATTGCTTTTTCATCTGCCTTTGGTATAACGAAACCATAATTTTTGGCATCCTTAATGCTATTGAAAAAACTGATATAATACGAATCGCTGATTTCAATATTCAGAAAGCCTTTTACAACATTAAACGCTTTTACATAAGTTACGTTTTCAACTAAATAATTACCTATAGTTTCACCTATTTGAACAGGGTTTCCTTTTATAAAACGTAACATTGGAAAAATAACAACTGTAACATCTCCAGCAAACTCTTTTCTGGTTGCCTGAAATTCTACAGTTTCTAATTCTATATTAAAATTAGATTTTACAGCTTGTTTAACGTGATTTAATAAAGTATCCTGAAGATTCATTTTTAAGGTATTATAAGCTTGCAAAGATAGCAAGTTTTTTAAGTTTTTCTAGTAATAACAAAAAGCCTGACAACCATAATTGTCAAGCTTAAATTATTTTACTAATGTGTGTACTAACCCTTCTTTCCTCCTAAAAAACTTATTGCCAATGCGCCTAAACCAAGAGCAATAGTAATATAAGAATTTGTGTTGTCTTGAGCTTCCATACTTAAACCTCCAAGACTTACCGATGCTTCTGGTGCAATTAAAGTATAAATCCCATAGACTAAAAGTCCAATTCCAACTACTAAAAGAATCATTTTTACTGATTTATTCATAATTAAATAATTTAATTTTTTCTAAGATACTAAATATCTCATAACTTAAATGAATTTCTCTTATTCTCATAGTTTTTAAAAATTTGAAGATGTTAAGATAAAGTTGCATTTCATCGATAAAACTACTCTTTTTCTATGATTCTTACCGTTCATCTATTCGTCGATATTTTACTAAAAAAATGCACATCCTTTCAACTAATTTATTGGTAGTAAAACCCAGAAATTAGATTTTAATAAGGCTTTTTCTAAATTTTGTTTAGTAAAGCTATTAATCATTCCAAATAATTTGGAAAAATTTAAACAAACAAACACATTGCAGCTTAATAAAGCGACCTTAATTTCCCTCAAAATAAGGCATATTTACCTATTGCTTTATTAACAGTTGCAATTAAAATGTTGTATGAGGAGAATAATTACTTCAATTCTATACTTATCTATGCTTTTTGGTTATTCTCAAACCAAGGAAATAGATAGTCTTTCCATACAATTAGCTTTTCAAAATCAAGACTCGATTAAAGTTGACACGTCGATAAAATTAATTAAATCACTATATAATATAAACGACTTTGATAGGGCCCTAGAGTACATCCTAAAAAGTGAAAAACTATCTGAATCTTTAAACTACAGAGAAGCAAATGCTGTAATAACCTATTATAAGGCTTTAATTTATGCCCAAAAAGACGATTATATTAATGCTGTTAGTGGTTACACTAAAGCTAAGGAATTGTTTAAAACCCTTAACGATACACTAGGCGTAGCCAAAGTAAATAATAGCATTGGTTTAATTGAAATTAAAAGAGGTAATTACACAAAGGGGTTACAATATTCACTTGCATCAATTGACGTTTTAGAAAGTAAAAATCTAACAAACGACTTACGTTTAGCTTACAGCAATCTTGCCAAAGCCTACTACAACATAAATGCCAATGACAAAGCCATTAAATTTTATTTAAAAGCATTAAACGTACAGGAGCAATTAAACGACCAACAAGGGATAAATGAATCTAATATAAGATTAGCAGAGCTTTACTCAAATAATAAAGAATACAGAAAAGCTATTGATTTTTATGAGACGGTTTTAAGAGACGTTGACCATGACTCTATTAGAGGACAAATCTATCCAAAACTCGGAGGCGAGTATTTAAAATTTAACGATTATGAAAAAGCAGCCAACTATTTAGTTAGAGGATTAAATTTAAATAGAAAATCTAAAAATGAGGCTAACTTACTAATTGCATTAAACAATCTTGGAGACTTAAACCTGCAACAAAGCCGTTTAATTTTGGCTGAACAACAACTACTTGAAGCAGGTGCCATTGCAAAAAAAATTGACAATAAAACAGAATTACTAAAGCATTATAAATTAATGAAAGCTTTAGATTCAACCAGACAAAGATTTGATAGAGCTTATGTTTGGCAACGTGAATATTACAGCTTACAAAATAGTTTAGATAGAGCAAGCATTAAAATAAATAACAATATTAAACCACCTGAAAAATTATTGGAATTAGACCCTAATTTTGATAAAGAAGAATCATATAAAATAAATCAAGCCGAGATTAATGATTCTGTTTCAGGAAATCAGGTAGAATTTGACAAATACAAATTAATTTTTTATGCGCTATTAGCGGCTTTAGTAATTGTTTCAACTTTTTTAATACTTATATATTTAAAACGAAATACCAATATGAAGTATATGGAGGAGTTGGAGGAAAAAAATATAAAAATTGAATTACAAAACGAAGCATTCCAAGAGCAAACAAAACATTTAGAAAACGTTAATAACGTAAAGGATAAACTTTTCTCTATAGTATCCCATGATTTAAAAGACTCCCTTTCCTCTATTAATGGCTTTATAGATTTATTAAAAGATGGTTCTTTATCAAGAGAAGAGTTTGATAACTTAATTCCTGAATTAAGTGAAAATGCCAATAACGCTTCGTTGTTGTTATTTAATTTATTAAACTGGTCCAAGTCCCAAATGCAATCGCTGGAGCCAAAACCCACATTATTTGATGTTCAAGAAGTTTTTGAGGATAAAGTTAGACTTATTGAACAGCGTATGGAAAATAAAGGTATTGATTTAATTGACCATTCGCTACGTGACTTTGCTTATGCTGATAGAAGTATGTTTGAGATTGTTATTCAAAATTTACTAGCAAACGCTTTAAAATTCTGTAAAAGTGGTGATACTATTACCATTTCAAACCATATAAGCAATGGCAGTTGTATTGTAAGCATTGCTGATACTGGTATTGGTATTTCTAAACAAAACATTGAAAAACTATTTAAAAATAGTTCTTTTACTACGGTAGGAACAAATAATGAAAAAGGCACAGGTTTAGGGCTCTCTATTTGCAAAGAATTGGTAGAACTAAATAATGGCAAAATTTGGGTAGAGAGTACAGTGAATGTTGGTAGTACTTTTTACATACAATTACCCAAATCGCGCCCTAATGGTGATTGAAATTATCCTTTAGGTAGAAAAATTTCTGCCATCATACAACGTGCGCTTCCTCCACCACAAGTTTCAATAGTATGTAATGAGCTTGATAAAATTTTAGTGTGTTTTTCTAAAGTAGAAATTTGAGCTTTTGTTAGCGAATTATATGCTGCTTCACTCATTATTAAATACCGCTCGTTATTTGCTGCTTTTACCTGCAACATATTGCCAGCAAAATTAGCTACTTGTGTTTCAGTAATGTCTATAATTTCTTTTCCATCAGCTTTTAAATGTGAAATTACATTTTTTCGCTCTTTTTTATCGTCAATACTACTCAAACAAATAACAGCAAATGTTTCAGCAATACTCATCATAACATTAGTGTGGTAAATTGCTTTTCGTTGCCCATCTACAGTTTGGTTTGCAGTAAAAACAACAGGGAAATATTCAAAATCCTCACAGAATTCTATAAATAAATCCTCATTAGCTCGTGGTGATAAGGCACAATATGCTTTTTTGTTTACTCGATCTAAAATCACACTTCCTGTACCCTCTAAAAAAACATCTTCTTCTTCGGCACTGGTGTAATCGATAACATTATTAATTT
>CAXBID010000082.1:0-14166 GCA_963975495.1 uncultured Flavobacteriaceae bacterium
GATTTTCGGTTAAAAACAAAAAGTCAAGACGAGTTCAATGTTAAACTTACGTACTTTACTTGGTATATTAAAATGAAGATTTTGTGTAATCAGCCTCATTTCAGTCAAAAAAGAATGGTTTACACATTCAAAAGTTTGGTTTACTCATTGAATTAACCCATTCACGCATTCTAGGTTTTTTATGAAAAAAGTTGGTTTTAGGTTTACAGTGTTAATCATTAAACACCTCATATCATGAAAACACATTTTAAAACATTCTTATTTTGTATTGCCCTAATCAGTTTTACGGCGTGCAACGCAAAAAACAAACAAAAAAATCAGGGTTTGGCTGAATTAAAAACAGTTAATCACAACCCCGAAAAACAATTTATTAAAGTCGCTCTTTTATTGGACACCAGTAATAGTATGGATGGATTGATAGACCAAGCAAAAGCACAACTTTGGGATATTGTAAACGAATTATCTTATGCAAAATGTAATAACGAAAAACCTAATTTACAAATTGCTTTATACGAATACGGAAACGATAGATTAAATGGACGTGAAGGTTATATTAGGCAAGTTTTGGCTTTTAGTGGTGACTTAGATGAAATCTCAAAAGAACTCTTTTCATTAACTACAAATGGTGGTAAAGAGTATTGCGGACAAGTAATCCAGACTTCATTAAATCAATTAAACTGGGGTAAAAATCCAGACGATTTGAAGCTTATCTTTATTGCCGGAAACGAACCTTTTACACAAGGCAAAGTAAATTACAAAGATGCTTCTACCCATGCAAAAGAAAAAGACGTTACCATAAATACCATTTTTTGTGGGGATTATAACCAAGGTATTTCAAGCTATTGGAAAGACGGCGCGCAATTAACGAGTGGGAATTATATGGCTATAAACCAAAATAATAAAACAGTACATATTGCTTCTCCTTATGATGATGAAATTCTTATTTTAAACCAAAAACTAAACAAAACTTATGTTATTTATGGAGCAAGAGGAAGAGAGAAAATAGCTTTACAGGCGGAGCAAGACACAAATGCGGGATATTTAAGTAAAGCTAATGCTGTAAGTAGAACAGTAAGTAAAAGTTCGCATTTATATAAAAATAAAAGTTGGGATCTGGTAGATGCTGTTGATTTAGAAGAAGTATCAGTTGAAGACATTAAAGATGATGCTTTACCACAGGAATTACAAGGAAAATCTACTGAAGACATTAAAAAATACGTTGCAGAAAAAAAGAAAGCACGCGAAGCGATTCAAGATAAAATTCAAGAATTAAACACCAAACGTAAAGTTTATATTTCTGAGCAAAAAACCGAAAATAAAAATGGTTTGGAAAATGCCATGACGAAAGCTATAAAGGAACAGGCAAAAAAGAAAAAATATTCTTGGGAGTAAACTTTATGGAATCGTTATTCTGAATTTCATATAGAAGTGGTTTAAACTTTTTGGATTGAGGCGTCCCGATAGCTATCGGGATAGTCATTTTGTGACTAATTGAAGGCTTTTTTAAGTTGCATAGCCCCGACGCTTCGGGGCTACGGAACGAAAAAAAGACAAAAAATAGGCGCAAAAGAGCCTGCCCCGTTGGAGAACGGGGGCAATTCCTGCCCGTCCGGCAGGCGGGTTTTAGCCAATTAAAAAAGTTTCTGTATATCCGTTTTTTGCCATACTTGTAAAAAGATCTGCGATTATCTGTGTAATCAGCGGGAAAATAAACATAAGTGAATAGGAAAATTATCCCACAGTTCCGAAATTTCGGAATCGCAGATTTACGCAGAATAAAAACAAATATTTGTTTTTTCGTGACGACAAAAAGAAGTCGCCATAAAACAACAATTTATGGGTTTATGATATTTTGCGGACAATCAATAAAAAGTTTAAACCACTTCATAATAAGATCTCGCTTTTCAGCGGGATTAGTTCAACTTATTATTTTGAATATTCCCGATTGCCATCGGGATTTCCAAAATAGAGTTTCGCTAATTAACCGCAGGACACTTACAATCATAAGGTTCGCGTCTGCAATTAAAGTTATACCCTAAAGTAAATTGATGAAATCCACCATTAGTAAACACTAACGAATTTGTTTGATATGTGTAGTTGTAAGCAAACATAAATTCATTAAGATTAACCCCGACTATAGGGGTAATCTGTTGTAGTTTTTGGGTATTAATTGTACCACCTGTAGTAGTTGTATATTCAGCACCGTCAAAACTATTTCTATAAGATAAACCGCCCCACAAGGTACCAAAGTCCATTTCTTTATAAACTTTAGCATTAATATCAATTGTAGCTTCTTTAGTAGCTTCTCTGTATTGAAACATAACTGAAGGCTCATAACTCCACGAACTTCCAAGCTTACCAAAAACGCCACCAACAGACAGTAAATATCGTCTCAAGTTATCCGTAATAACTATACCATTTTCAGCACCAATGTCTGTATTTATACCATTATTCTTTAATACATTTTTTATAGTACCATGTGCATAATAATCTAAATAATGATATGAAAATCCAAAATCAATATTAAAATTAGTAGCGCTTTGTACAGTGCCAGAGATTGCAGGATCAAACCCATCTGCTAAAAACGTTGTTTCATCTAGTTTGTATTGAATAAATCCAGCACTTAAACCAAAGGAAAGCATATTTAAATCTGCTTCGCTTCTAGAAAACATTAAATGATGTGCATACGTTAAATAGGCTCCCGATTGAGAATGATATCCATTTTTGTCTGTAAACATAATACCTCCAATTCCAGATGGTGAGTCTCCAATCCTACCATTAACACTTGCTGTTAAAAGCTTCGGGGCATCATCTTGTCCAAACCATTGTTGTCTTGCCGTTAATCTAACTTTAGCACAATTAGCAGCACCTGCCATGGATGGATGGATTAAATAATAATTATCGGTAAGATAATCTGTGTATATGGGCAATCCTTCTTGAGAAGTAGCTATGCTTGTAAAAAACACTGCTGCAATCACCATAAAAGTATTTTTCAGTTTCATAAACTTTTTCTACAAGGTAGGTTTGGTTTAATATAAACGCCTTGAGTGTTAAAAAATTACACATAAAAAAGATAAAGCTTAAACTTTATCTTTCCAATCAATTATACCAAATATATGGATATCTAAAGTTTTCTTTTAGTATTTTTGTAAAAAATTAGCTGAAATGAACACTTTCAAGGTTTCCGTGCAGGAAACAACAAATAATAGTATCGTAAAATTTGAATTAAACCAGTTTATAACGCAACATCAAAGCTTTGAGTTTAATAATATTGATGAGGCTAAAACATCGCCTTTAGCGCAACAATTATTCTATTTGCCTTTTGTAAAAAAAGTTTATATCTCTGGAAATTTTATAGCCGTTGAACGTTTTGATATTGTAGAGTGGAATGATGTACAAGATGAAGTAGCGGAACAAATTGAAGCTTACTTAAATGATGGCGGCATGGTCATTGAAGAGTCTGCAAATGCCGTAAAAAAAGTGCCTATTACAGTTTACGCTGAAAGTACGCCCAATCCATCGGTGATGAAGTTTGTCGCCAATAAAAAAATAGTAACAGCGCTTTTTGAATTCACATCAATTGATGAAGCAAAATTATCACCTTTAGCCACTGAGTTATTTCATTTTCCTTTTGTACAACGTGTTTTTATTGAAGAAAACTACGTTTCTATTACTAAATATGATATGGCTGAATGGCAAGATATTACTATAGAACTTCGTGAGTTTATTAAAAACTATATTGAAAATGGTAAAGATATTGTATTACCGGAAGCCGCTGAGACCTTAAAAAAATCCTCTAAACAATTAGATTCACATTATGACACTTTGGATGACACTTCAAAAGAAATAATAAATATTTTAGAAGAATATGTAAAACCTGCTGTTGCTAGTGATGGTGGTAATATTCAGTTTATCTCCTATGACGAAAAAACCAAAAATGTAAGTGTGATGCTTCAAGGCGCTTGTAGCGGTTGCCCATCGTCAACTTACACCTTAAAAAGTGGTATTGAAAACATGTTGAAGGAAATGCTAAACGGTAAAGTAGAAACTGTTGAAGCTATAAATGGATAAAAAAATTTATCATTTGAGTTAAACTAAACCACCGTAATATTGTATATTATGGGAAACTAAAAAATAAACATTATGGCAGTATTAAAAGTTATTGAAATATTATCAAATTCTGATAAAAGTTGGGAAGACGCTACTAGAAAAGCCGTTAAACACGCAGGAAAAAGCGTGAAAAACATTCGTTCTGTTTATGTAAAGGAACAAACCGCAATCGTTAAAAATGATGAAGTAACAGAATTTAGGGTTAACGTAAAAATTACATTTGAAGTAAACTAATTACGCATCAGTTAAAAACATAAGCGTTCATTTTAATGAACGCTTTTTTTATGCTCAAATTTCGCTAACTTTGAAAGATGAAGTACGCACAACTACTAGTATTGATTTTTTTAATAAGCTGTAAAGGTCAGAATTCAAAATCTATGGAACACAAATATACCAATGATCTTGTAAATGAAACAAGTCCATATTTATTACAACATGCACACAACCCCGTAAATTGGAATCCTTGGAATGCCAAAACCTTAGCAGAGGCAAAATCTGAAAACAAATTGATGCTTATTAGCGTTGGCTATGCCGCATGCCATTGGTGCCATGTTATGGAGCATGAAAGTTTTGAAGATAGTTTGGTGGCACAAGTGATGAATAAAAACTTTATAAACATAAAAGTTGATAGAGAGGAACGCCCAGATGTAGACCAAGTTTACATGAATGCTGTTCAGCTTATGACGGGGCATGGTGGTTGGCCAATGAATGTGATTGCTTTGCCAGATGGCAGACCCGTTTGGGGAGGTACTTATTTTAAGAAAGAACAATGGATGAACGCTTTGGAACAAATCTCTAAACTCTACATTGAAAACCCAGAAAAACTTTATGACTATGCTGATAAACTAGAGCAAGGTATTAAAGCTTTAGATGTGGTGAGTTTAAACAATGACGAACCTGTTTTTGAAAAAAGCTTTATTGACGAGTCCGTAGAAAATTGGACTAAACAATTTGATACTAATCAAGGCGGAATGAATAGGGCTCCTAAATTTATGATGCCAAATAATTATCATTTTTTACTCAGGGAAGCCTATCAAAACAATGACAAAAAATTGCAGGATTTTGTAAACTTAACACTTACCAAAATGGCTTATGGTGGTGTTTTCGATCAAATAGGCGGTGGTTTTTCTCGGTATTCTGTTGATGTTAAATGGCATGTGCCACATTTTGAAAAAATGCTTTATGATAATGGGCAATTGGTTAGTTTATATGCCGATGCCTACCTCATTACAAAAAACGAATTATATAAAAATATTGTAACCGAAACCTTAGAATATGTTAAGCGCAATATGACTACTGAAAATGGTGCATTTTACTCCTCACTTGATGCAGATAGTAATACTGCCGAAGGTGAACTTGAAGAAGGTGCATTTTATGTTTGGACGAAAAAAGAACTCAAATCACTTCTGAATGAAGATTTCGACTTGTTTTCCGATTATTATAATATAAACAACTACGGCTTTTGGGAACATGATAATTATGTGCTTATCAGAAAAGACGATGATGAAAAAATTATTAAAAACCATAATATTTCTCAAATTCTTTTAAATAAAAAGAAAAGTGAATGGAAAAAAATACTTCTAGAGGCAAGGAATAAAAGAGCCAAACCCAGGCTAGATGATAAAACATTAACATCTTGGAATGCCATTATGCTTAAAGCTTATGTTGATGCCTATCGTGTTTTTGGTGATACTGATTATCTCGCTTCCGCGGAAAAAAATGCCAATTTCATTATCAATAATCAACTTAGAGAAGATGGTGGTTTAAATCATAATTACAAAAATGGAAAAAGTAATATTAACGGCTATCTTGAAGACTATGCAGCAACTATTGATGCTTTTATAACGCTTTATGAAAATACTTTAAATGAAAAATGGTTAAATACCGCAAGAGATTTGGCAAATTACACATTCGATCATTTTTATGATGAAACGAGCAACATGTTTTATTTTACTTCAAATGAAGATCAAGCCTTAGTTTCTAGAAGCATTGAATATCGTGATAATGTTATTCCTGCAAGTAATTCTATTATGGCGAAAAACCTATTCAAATTATCCCATTATTTTGATAACGACTATTTCAGTAAAACGGCTGTAACCATGCTAAATAATGTAAAACCTGAAATGCAGGAATACCCATCAGGATATTCCAACTGGTTTGATTTAATGTTGAATTTTACCAATCCGTTTTACGAAGTGGCTATTGTTGGTAAAGATGCAAAACAAAAAATTTCTGAATTAAATAAAACATACCTTCCAAATAAATTAATTGCTGCAAGCACATCAGAAAATAATATGCCTTTATTGGAAAACAGGTATAATCCAAACAATACACTCATCTATGTTTGTGTAAACAAAGCTTGTAAATTACCCGTAAGCGAAGTTGACCAAGCTATTAAATTCTTGAAAGAATGACTTTGTTAACCATTATTTTAATTTCGTTTGTTGCCCTAGAACACCTTTATTTTTTAATTTTGGAACTATTTTTTTGGACAAAACCCAAAGGCATCAAAGCATTTGGTTTAAAATCAAAAGAATTTGCAGAGGACACAAAGGTTTTAGCAGCAAATCAAGGATTATACAATGGTTTTTTAGCAGCAGGTTTGATATATTCAATACTTTTAAATGATATAAAAATCGCTATTTTCTTTTTAGTTTGTGTGACTATTGCAGGTATTTATGGGTCTTATTCAACAAAGCAAATAAAATTATTTTACATTCAGGGAATCCCTGCAATTGTAGCTTTAATAGTGAGTTTAATTTAATACTAATTATATTTAAAATTTATGAATTTAGAAAACATCGACACAGAAAAATGGCTTCAATTAACTTTAGATTATGGACTAAAAATTATTGGGGCTATTCTTATATGGATCATTGGCTCATGGGTAATTAAAAATCTTTTAAAAGCTTTTAGAAAGATTATGGCTAAAGGGGATTACGATGTGAGCCTCCAAAAGTTTTTAGCCAACTTAATAAAATGGGTTTTAAAAATCGTTTTAATTATTGTGGTTTTAGGCACCATGGGTATAGAAACCACCTCACTTGCTGCCGTTGTAGCTGCTGCTGGTTTAGCCATTGGTTTAGCGTTACAAGGCTCATTAGGAAACTTTGCTGGTGGGGTTTTAATTATGATTTTCAAACCTTTTAAAATTGGCGATTTAATTGAAGCGCAAGGTGAAATGGGTGTTGTGAAACAAATTGAAATCTTTACAACTAAATTAACGGGGTTATCAAACAGGGAAATCATTATCCCAAATGGTTCCTTATCAAACGGGAATATTATTAATTATACTACTGAAGGCACACGTCGTGTTGACTTAGTTATCGGAGTTGGTTACGATTCTGATATAAAAAAGACAAAAGATGTTTTAATGCATGTTTTAACATCTCATTCTAAAGTATTAAAAGAGCCCGCTCCAAGTGTAAATGTTATGGAATTAGCAGATAGTTCTATAAACTTTGCGGTAAGACCTTGGTGTAATGCTGAAGATTATTGGGCAGTTTATTTCGGTATTACAGAACATGTTAAGGAAGCATTAGATGCGGCTGGAATTGATATTCCTTATCCACATCAAGTTGAAATACGTAAAAATGCTTAATCCCTTTCCTAAATCCTCTACCGAAGCAAAAGGGGTTTAAAACTTAAATCAGACCTGTCAGGTTTTTAAAACCTGACAGGTCTTTATTATTTATACTTTCTTATTTAAAGCCACAAAGTCTTTCAAGTAATAAGGTTCAAAATAAGCGACATCCTCGGTGTCGCTTTTTTTGTATTTATTATAGGTCAATAAACTCATTTCGTTTGAAGAAGGCAGCATGCCTTCGATAAAAATAGCATGGGCATGATGGATTAGTTTTTTGGTTTTTTCAACACCATTACCAATAAAATAGACGTTCCCTTTTTCTAAATATTCAGTAAAGGAATTTTCATCTAAAATCTGCGCTTGGGTTTCCCGAATTTGGTTATAATTAGAATCATAAATTGCAGAATACACTTCCATACGTCTGGCATCTAGCATGGACACAATAACGCCATCATTAACCTTAACCTGATGTGCTAGGGCGTCCAAAGTTGGTATAGAAATTAAAGGTTTGTCTAGAGCAAAACACAAACCTTTAGCTGCCGAAACACCAATGCGTAAACCCGTATAAGAGCCTGGGCCTTTGCTAACGGCAATCGCATCAATATCGTTTTGATTGATTTTAGCGTCTTTTAAAACCGCATCAATATAAACATGTAAGCGTTCGGCATGCGAATAACTTTTATCGTAATCTTCTTTTAAAACTATCGTTTTTCCATTCCGCGAAAGCGATACAGAGCAATTGGTTGTTGCGGTTTCTATGTTGAGTATATAAGACAAAGGTTAATTTATTATAGGAATACCAAAATAAAACTCAAGAACTTTTAATCTAAATAAAAAATCAAATTTAGTTCGGATAACATCAGATTGAGCATTATCAAACTGTGTTTGGGATTGATTTAAATCAAACGCATTGGATAAGCCAACCTCATAACGTTCTTTGGCATAATTAAAAGCCAATTGTCTGGCTTCCTCAGCTTTTAAAGCGGCATCATAAACTTTTTTGGCGTTTTTAGCATCATTATATGCCTGATACACCGTTGATTCTAAATCTAACAAAGCCTGTTTTTCTTGAAATTCTAAACGCTCTACATTTATTTTGCTACGTTTGATACTGTTTCGGGTGTTGAACTGATTAAAGATTGGCACATTAAGGCGTAAGCCAACTGAAGTTCCATCAAACAAATATAATTGGTCTAAAAAAGTAATTTCTTCTCCCGTAAATGGATTAGACTGGGAACTAGACCATCTAGCATTATAACTTACAAATCCAGAAAGTGTTGGGAAATAATTAGATCTAGCTATTTCTACATCTTTTTTAGCTAACTCTAAATTTGATGAAGCAATTTTTACATCATTAACTACACCTTTAGCTTTTTCAATAATTTGTTTTGGATTGTTGAGTAAAATATCTTCAGAAATTAAACCATAATCAATATCTACAATATCAAAAGTTTCATAATTCTCTAATTGAAGGGTTTGTGCCAAACCTAATTTTGAAATAAACAAATCGTTTTCTGCTTGGATAATTTGCTGTATTTGTGTGGCTTCGGCAGCTTTAATTTCCAATAAATCGCCTTCGGGCAATACTCCGGAATCTACTAATTGAGATGTGTTTTCTATATTTTGCTGGGTCACTTTATTTTGAGCTTGTAAAACTTTAAGCCTTTCTTTATTGGCTAGAATTTGTAAAAATGAATTAGCAACAAAAAGGGAAATATCATCTTTCATTTTATCTAGCTGATAGCTTGTAGCAAGCTTATTTAACTTTGCCCGTTGCAGGGTTTTCCAGTTCTGTAACCCAGAAAAAATATTAATCCCAGAGCTTATTCCTCCTGATGCAGAACGGAAGGTTGCATTTTCAAACTGGTTGGTGGCGGGGTTAATATTTGCCCCTGTATTTATATTATACGACGAATTAGCGCTTAAATTGGGTAGAAAATTACTCAAAGCTTGACTTTCATCAATATCTGCCACATCTTGATCTAAAACCGATTGTTGTATAGAAATATTGTTTTCTAAAGCATAGTTTACACAGTCTTGAAGTGTCCATTTTTTTTGTTGTGCATTAAAAACAGAAACAAAAAATAAAACACCAACTAATAGGCTAGTTTTAATAAAACCCCCTTTTAAATTAATCATTCTCTTCCTCATCTTCGTTATCTTTTGATGCTTTATTCCAGACTTTAATTTTGTCGCCTTCCTTAACGCCTTCAGTAATTTCAACATTAATCCCATCAGAAAGTCCTAATTCTACATTTTCTTTTTTGTACTTATTCTCACCATCTAATATTTCAACAAAAGGTTTTTCGGTAATTCTATTATATTGAAGTAACGCTTCCCTTATTGCTAAAACGCTGTCTTTAGACTCAATATCAATTTCTGCATTCGCACTATAACCCGCTCTTATATTTGCAATAGAATCAATTTTAACATCTGCCTTTATCGTAAATTGAACAGCGCCATTTTCTTCAATCCCTTTTGGTGCTACAAATGTTAATTTCGCTGAGAACTCTTTATCTCTAATCGCTCCAAGAATTACTTTTATTTCTTTTCCCTCTTTTAGTTTACCAACTTCAGCCTCATCAACCTTACCTTCAAAAATCATTAAACTCATATCCGCAATAGTAGCAATAGTTGTTCCTGCGTTAAAATTATTACTCTGTATAACTTGGTCTCCTTCTCTTACAGGAATCTCTAAAACAGTTCCTGAAATTTGAGCTATTATATTCGTGTTTGCTGAACTTCCGCCAGAAATTGAACCTCGCCTTATAATTTCATAATCATTCTGTGCTTGGGCAAGCGTTTCTTTTGCTTGATTAAATGATAATTGACTATTCTCAAAATCTTGCTGAGAAATAACCCCTTTATCAAATAAGGCTTTATTTCTATCGTAAAGTACTTTTGTATTATCAAAAGATAACTTATTAGTAGCTATTCTACTCTTCGCACTAACTAAACTTTGTTCGTTTGGTACGACCCTAATTTTAGCAATTAAATCGCCCTTTTTTACTAAATCGCCTTCTTCAACAAGTATTTCATCAACAATTCCTGAGATTTGGGGCTTTAATTCAATCTCTTCTTCTGGATTTAATTTTCCTGTTGCTACGGCTTTGGTATTTATAGAGGTATAAAAAGGGGCTTCTACTTTAAAATCGTCAATAGACTTAGAATTAGCATCTTTAAAATACTTCAATACCCATGCTAATAGTATGATGACTACTATTACTAAAATAATCTTTACTGTTTTATTCATTTGGTTAATCTTATTGTTTCTGATTTGGTCAAATGGTGCTTCTATATCTTCATTTTAATAAAGCACAATATTACGTTATAGAAGGTTCATTTTTTTTTGATTGTTTATTCTTCCCTTAATGCTTCTATTGGTTTTATGCTAGTCGCTTTATTTGCTGGTATTAAACCTATTAAGGTGCCTAAAGCAACTAATATTAATAAGGCTATAAAAACTACAGCAATTGATACTGATGCATTTACAATGGCTGCATCTGCACCTTGCCCCCAAAGGCTATCTAGGAGTATTAAAATTAAACCTCCAGATATTATACCAAATACACCTGCTACTAATGTTAAGAACACAGCTTCTACCACAATTTGTCTTTTAATTTCAAAAGGTGTTGCTCCCAAAGCACGACGTACACCAATCTCTTTAGTTCTTTCTTTTACTGTAATGAGCAAAATATTACCAATGGCAAATACGCCTGCAATTAATGTTGCAATACCTACAAACCATGTTAAAAATTGCATCCCTGTTAAAAAGCCTGTCATTTTTGCGAACTCCTTTCCTAAATTAAAACTACCAAAAGCACGTTTATCTTTAGGGTGAATATTGTTTAAGTTTTTGAGCAGTAATTTAGCATCTTCTTCAATTTGCTTTATATTGTATTCTGGTTTACCAGTAATCATCATCCAGCCTATTTGATCGCCTCTGTTGTATATTTGTTGAAATGTTGTAAACGGAATGTGCATATCTGTTGATGGTCCCATATTTACATTACCGACTTCAAAAAGACCTACAACTTTAAAATTGATGTCATTAATCTCTAAATAAGTGCCTATAGCTTCTTCATCTTTTTCAAATAATTGTTTATACGCATCCTCAGAAATAGCTACGACTTTCTTATTGTCATCTATATCATTTTGATTGATAAACCGTCCGTGAATTAATTTTTTCTTTTGTAGTTGATCTAGCAAGGGATAATCGCCAGCCATTTGAAAACTACCGGTTAAAAAATTCCTTGTAGCAGTTACTCGTTGCTGACTTCTGGGTAAAACAAATTCTATACCTTCAACATTTTTTTCGATATTCTTAGCATCTGATAAAGATAACTTTACTTGTCGCCCTTCCTGAAAGCCTTTAAATGGTTTACTGGTACTTTGCCCCCAAACAAACACGCTGTTAGTAGCAAAACTTCCAAATAATCTATTGAATGAATTTTCCAATCCTCTTGCTGAACCCAACAAACCTATAAGTAATAAAATACCCCACCAAACACCAACCATTGTTAAAATAGACCTAAGTTTATTTTTACTCAAGCTGTCAAAAACTTCTTGCCATGTATCTCTATCGAATAAAAATCTAAACATAATTAATCGTTTCTTAAAGCTACGATGGGTTTAATTTTAGATGCTTTTTTAGCTGGTAAATAACCTGCAATAGCTCCTGCTATAATTAAGGTAATGGTTGCACCAACTACCAAACTGTTACTAACACCCGGATCTTTTATAAAATACTCTTCTAAGCTAGGTCCAACGAGTTCCAATACGCCTACTCCTATTAACAAACCTATATATCCAGCAATAGCAGTTACAATAATAGATTCTATTAATATAATAGCAACAATAGATTTTGGTGATGCTCCTAATGCCTTACGAATACCTATTTCTTTAGTGCGTTCTTTCACAATAAAAATCATGATATTACTAATACCAACAATACCTGCTATAAGAGTTCCGAAGCCAATAACCAAAATGATAACTGTTAAACTGGTCGTCATTATATCAACTTGTTTTGTACCCTGAGCCATATTCCACATTCTAATAGCACGTTGATCACTTCGAGCAACATCAAAACGCTCTTTTAAACTTTTTTTAATAGAATTTCCGAAAGCTAATGCTTGATCTGAATTCATTTCCGGATTATAAGTTAAGTGCATTAAATCAATAAAATCATTATTGCCATATACAAATTGGGCCGTTGTAATGGGCATATAAATAACACTCTCTTCACTGTCACCTTCATCATCTGTAAAAACCCCTACAACTTTATATTGAATACCACTTAGGTTTATATATTTTCCTATGGCGTTTTCTTTAAAAAACAAATCATCTTCAACCACCTTTCCTATAACCACTACTTTGGCATTATTATTTAAATCGTTTTGATTGATGTAACGCCCATCCTTAACCACATTGTTTTCAATAAACATATATTCTGGATGGATACCTCTGAGTTCGTAGTTGTTTTTTTCGCCTTTAAATGAAGCGCTTACACTTTTATTAACTTTAGAAGTAATGAATTGAACTTTATCGCCGTATTCCTCTTTTATGAACTCACGATCTTCATTTTTAAATTGAATTTTCCTACCTACTTGAAGTCCTTTGTAAGCTTTTGTTGTTCTACCTGGAAAAATTACAATAGAGTTATTGGCATCAGTACCAAAAGCTTCCTTAAAAGTGTTTTTTAAGCCATTTGCTATACCAAATAGAATGGCAAATAACAAAATAGCAAAAGCCACTGTAAAACCAGACAATAAACTTCTAGTTCTATTTTTATTAATACTTTGAAATATTTCCCGCCAAAGGTCTAGATCAAACATGTTGTCCTGCTCGTACTTGAGTTACTTCTTTATCTTCCATAATGACGCCATCTCGTAACCTAACAATACGTTTACACATATTAGCAATATCTTCTTCATGGGTTACCATTAATATGGTTTTGCCTTCGTCATTTAATTGTTGGATAAACTCCATGATTTCATAAGATGTTGTGGTGTCTAAAGCTCCTGTAGGCTCATCTGCCAATAATAGTTTCGGATTTGCGGCCAGTGCTCTGGCTATAGCTACACGTTGATTTTGTCCACCGGAAAGCTCTTTGGGCAAATGTTTAGCCCAATCTGATAATCCAACTTTTTCTAAATGAAACATGGCCAATTCCTGCCTTTCTGTACGTTTCATCCCTTGGTAATAAAGTGGAAGGGCTACATTTTCCAAAGCCGTTTTATAATTGATAAGATTGAAGGATTGAAAAATAAAACCTAAAAACTTGTTTCTATAAACTGCAGCTTTTTTTTCAGTTAGATTTTTAATAGGCAAGCCATCTAAGATATATTCGCCTTCGTCAGCCTCATCAAGCATTCCTATGATATTTAGCAATGTAGATTTTCCAGAACCTGAAGACCCCATGATTGCTACCATTTCACCTTCTTTTACTGAAAGATCAATGCCTTTTAAAA
>CAXBID010000083.1:0-14104 GCA_963975495.1 uncultured Flavobacteriaceae bacterium
TCGTGAAATGATTATCCAGAAATGATCGCACGAATATAAAAATCTAAAGATTTTTTAAAAAATTAGTGAATATTAGAGAAATTCGTGGCTTAATATTTTTAATGCGTTTGCCCTGACTTGTTTATTCATAACTATCTATTTTAAATTAAAGTATTAATGAATCTCCGATTTCAGTATGGCATCAAGTGTTTTCCGTATATTTAAAAATATGTTTCAACACAAACATATAGATAAGCACAAAAAAGGATGCCGCATCAACCCCTAACGCAAAGATAGATTCTGGTTAGACCTCACAGTTTTTAAAAACTGTGAGGTCTCGATTTTATATTTCAATCGTTTGCTTTCTTTTTCAGTAGAACTTTATATTCTCTGCTAGCGCGAGCGTCACGCTCGTGATATTTATGTTATTTAACGGCACAAGCAAGATGCTTGCGCTAGTGTGTGTGGGCAGTCGCTTCCCGATGAAAAATCGGGAGGGCTTCAACAAATGCCTCAATCCCTAACGTAAATCAGGATTTCAATTAAAAATCCAGATATTCAACATTAAACTTATTACCCAAAAGAGATTTCATCACCTCTAAATTCCCATTCGTATAAAATTCATTTTTAGAGCGGCCAAATTCTGTATTCAATAAATTATGTTTTTCTAAAACCGCTTTAGTTTGTCGTGCAACCGCTTCACCCGAATCGATAATTTTTACATTGTTGGGTAATAAATCAATAAATAATGGCATTAAATAGGGATAATGTGTACAACCCAAAACCAAATAATCAATTTGGGCTTCAATCATAGGTTTTAAATATAATTTTAAAAGTGCAATCATAGCTTCAGAATGTAATTGCCCACTTTCAATAAGCTCAACAATACCTTCTCCATCTTGTTCAACTACTTTTATTTGGCTTGTAAATAACCCCGAAGTTTTAAAAAATAAAGCACTGCTTAAAGTGCCCTTGGTAGCCAATATACCAATAGCATTGGTTTTAGTTTGTAAAGCCGCAGGTTTTATAGCAGGCTCAATACCAATAAAAGGAATCTGGTATGTTTGTCTTAGGTAATCTATGGCATTTGTTGTTGCTGTATTACATGCTACCACAATAAGTTTACAATCGTTACTGATTAAATAATCCGTGTTTTTAATACTTAATTCTACTATCGCATCTTTTCCTTTTGGGCCGTAAGGTGCATTTTTACTATCGGCAAGATAGATAGTATTTTCGTTCGGTAAAAGATTGTGAATTTCTTTCCAAATGGAAGTGCCGCCAACACCCGAATCAAAAACACCAATAGGCTGTTTATTCATAAGAGAATAAGTGTAAGTTTGTCATTCCTGCAAAGGCAGGAATCTACAATAAAACTAATATTTTATAAAAATATGTAATTCAATTGGAATTATATGTAATGCTATTTTTTATTAAAATTGATTTTAACATTGAACTGGTTTAAACTTTTTGGATTATAGCGTCCCGAGCTATCGGGATAGACATTCCTGCCTGCCGGCCAGGTTGTGACCAGTTGAAGGCTTTTATTTGTTGCATAGCCCCGACGCTTCGGGGCCACGGAACTAAAAAAAGGCGAAAAATGGGTGCAAAAGAACCTGCCCCGTTGAAGAACGGGGACCATTTTTTTTCATATTAACAACCACTAGATAAAATTTTTATTTAGTGGTGTTTTCATTTTCAGCCGATTATTCAAGTAAGGAATCCTTTTTACCATATAATAATTCAGCAACGTCAATTAATTTTTTAATCATATCATTTACATTGGTATAATCGTTAAATAATGATGAAGCCATTTCTGCTGTAATCAAGTTTTTTCGAATTAGCTTGTCTATAGATTTATTACTTTGCCTTACGTTTAGTTTTGCTTCATTCCTTAATTCATTTAATTGAAATTTGTATTTCTCTTCATTATTTTCAGTTCTAAATAAGTATATCACGCGTAATACCTTAGTTATTTTTTTTCTGTAGCTATCGTATTCTTTTTGTAAATATTTATTTTCCAAATTTAAAACCATAGTGATGTTTTTATTTAACTCCCTAACATCCTTAATAATTTCAACCATTTTTCTATTGGCTATTTTTATATCTGTAATAGCCTTTACTTGTCTCTTATTTAAGCTTAAAGTACTTTGAGCTGTGGACGCATATTTTATTATTTCCCCATAAATAATTTTAACCTTACTGTAATATAAATCATCAACATTTGTTTTTAAATCAATATTAGATTTTTTGATAATGTTTTTGAGTTTTTCATCAGATTTTATATCCGCTCTATGAATGTTTAATGCATGCGCTACAATTTCAAAAACACTATTCTTATATAAATATTTCGATTCATTTAATAAAGCTGAAATTACAGCTCCAGGGAATTTTAACACGGCAGGATTTAGGTATTTAGGCTCGTTAATTTCTTTACCATGTTTATCTTTTATTAGCCTTAGCAACAAGCGTTCCAGCTTTTTAATAAATGGTATCATAATTAAAACCCCTATTACATTAAATATGGTATGGAATAATGCCAGTTTTAAAGTGTAATTTGTATTTGCAATTTCTATAGCATCTGAGATGTTATTCACTAATCTTGCTAAGGGAAATATTAGCGCAATAGCAATAATACCAGTTGTTAAATTGAAAATTAAATGCGCCCCAGCCAATCGTTTGCCGGCAGCATTTGAACTTAAAGACCCTAATATAGCAGTAATTGTGGTACCTATATTTGCGCCAATGGCTAAAGCTAATGCGTTTTCATATTCTATTTGCCCAACAGACAGCGCTGTTAATATTAATGCTAAGGTTGCACTGCTTGATTGTAGAATTGTGGTTATAACAATGCCTAATCCGGTATATATTAGTACGCCTAAAAAGCCTGAAACTGCATATTGGGATAAATCAATATAATCTTTAAAAACATCAAAGCCTTCCTTCATGTAATGAATACCTAAAAAGAAAAAGCCTAAACCTGCCAAAACATTTCCAATACCTTTTAAAGTTGGTTTCTTTTGAAACGAAAAAATAATTCCAAAAATTAACATGGGCATGGCTAAAGCCGATATCTTAATTTTAAGACCAAACCCTGCTACTAACCAAGCCGTAACTGTTGTGCCAATATTAGATCCAAAAATTAACCCTATACCACCAGCTAATGTGATTAATTCTGCACTAATAAATGAAATTGTAATTACAGAAACTAAAGAACTCGATTGAATTAATGCCGTAACAACAGCACCAGTACTTATACTTTTATAAAGTTTGTTTGTCGCTTTTTTTAATATCGTTTGTAAAGGTCCTTTAGTGAAAACCTTAAACCCTTCTTCTAACATAATCATCCCAAACAGCAACACAGAAACGCCTGCCGAAATTGTTTTAAAGTTTGGGTTTAAATAAAGTAGAACACCCAAAACAATTAAAAGTCCATAAAAAAGAGACCTTCTAATCATATATTATTAATTTAAATAGCTTATCAAGATAAAAAAACTATGGGTAATTGAAAACTAAATATTTTTTAACTAAGCGTGCATTAACGTAAAAACCATCCTTTTCGAGATGCTTTTCTGTTTAAATTTCTTGAGAAACACCAATTTGGTCTAATTCACTTTGTGCCTTCTTTTTTGCTTCAA
Organism: uncultured Flavobacteriaceae bacterium; assembly: GCA_963975495.1. Taxonomy (GTDB): domain Bacteria; phylum Bacteroidota; class Bacteroidia; order Flavobacteriales; family Flavobacteriaceae; genus CAXBID01. Next base: position 3,618 of record CAXBID010000083.1, read on the forward strand.
ATTTAGCAATATCAACCACATAAGTATTGGAAATTGTATCATGCCAGCCCCGTCCTTCCGGACCTAAAAAAGATAGTGCCTCAAAAGGTATAATTCTAGAAAAACTTCGTTTTAAATAATATATGGCATTAGGTTTGGATCCATCTTCTAAAACTACTTTTGTTTTAGTAACGTACTTTGCAATTGTTCTTCCCTTTAATACCGTTTCTGTTGTAAAATAGAAAAGTGCTATTATGATGCTAGTAATAAGCCTATCAAGAAATGGATTTACATTTTCCAATTTATAAATAAAATCATCTACTGCCGACACATCATCAGAAAAAGTATAGAACAAATACGATACAACAATTACAAACCCCAAAAAGAGGGCAACAAATACTATAACATCTACAATATAGTTTACAAAACGATTTCCTTTGCTCGCATATAAATCTGGTGTAACGGTAAAATCTTGTTTGTTCATACTTTAAACGTGAGTTCGACTTAAGAAATTCAATTTTAAAATTCTTTTGTTAATAATATCAACCTATGTCACCTTGAGCATTACTGAAACGAAAATATTTTTTCGTTGAAAGTAGCAAGTGAAACTTGTCGAAAGGTCTTTAAAAGTTCGATTTTCAATTAGGTTTCGACTGCGCTCAACCTGACAGAACAAATTAATTAACTGATAATCAATACTATGTGATTTTTAGTTATATCGAACTCATACTTTAAGTTTGATGATTACTATAGCTTAAATATAGTATTTTTAACACAAAAAGCATCTCTTTCGAGATGCTTTTATAAATTTGGGGTTCCCCCTTTCGGGGGAACAAACCCAATAGCAATATTATTTATGAACCACACATTAAGCAGTCATCTCCTTCTCCTTCTTTTGCCTGAGCAATAAGGGCTTTCATTTCTTCGGCACTCATAGGTTCTACCTCTACTTCTGGTATGTTTTGTTTTGCAAATTTAGCAGCGTTTTGGGCCGCTAATTTCTTTTTCTTTGCATCTTCTTTTTCTATAGCAGCTGTATTAACTTCAACAGCTTCGGCTATTGAATCTTCTTGCTTAGTCGTTTTTAAGGTAAATTTAATAGCATCAACAGCACTTTTGGTGCGTAAGTAATACATACCCGTTTTCAAGCCACTTTTCCAAGCGTAAAAATGCATAGACGTTAATTTAGCCATAGTGGCGCCTTCTAAGAATAGGTTAAGGGATTGTGACTGATCTATAAAATAGCCTCTTTGACGTGACATATCAATAATATCTTTCATACTTAACTCCCAAACCGTTTTATAAAGCTCTTTAATATCTTGCGGAATGTTTTCGATATCTTGAACAGAACCGTTGGCTCTCATAATGTCTTGTTTCAAACTATCATTCCATAAACCTAGTTCTACTAAATCTTCCAATAAGTGTTTGTTCACTACAATAAACTCACCAGATAATACACGACGCGTATAAATATTAGATGTATAGGGCTCAAAACACTCATTATTACCCAAAATTTGAGAGGTTGATGCAGTTGGCATTGGTGCTACCAATAATGAGTTACGCACGCCATTTTTAAGTACTTGCTTACGTAGTTTTTCCCAATCCCATCTACCGCTTAATTCGTCATCCTTAATATTCCAAAGGTTGTGTTGAAATTTACCTTTACTTATTGGGGAACCTTCATAACTTTGGTAAGGGCCATCAGCTTTAGCTTCCTCCATACTTGCTGTAACCGCAGCATAGTAAAGCGTTTCAAAAATATCTTGATTTAGCTTTTTTGCTTCTTCACTAGTAAAAGGCATACGTAATTGAATAAACGTGTCTGCTAATCCTTGTACCCCTAACCCAATTGGACGGTGGCGCATATTAGAGTTTTCAGCTTCAATTACTGGATAGTAATTTCTATCAATAACCCTGTTTAAGTTTTTAGTAACGTGTTTTGTAATGCGGAATAATTCTTTATGGTCGAATTCCCCATTTTTTATAAACATTGGTAAAGCAATAGATGCTAAATTACATACCGCAATTTCATCTGGGGATGTATATTCTAGAATCTCTGTACATAAATTTGACGAACGAATAGTTCCTAAATTTTGCTGATTTGATTTACGGTTAGCGGCATCTTTATACAGCATGTATGGTGTGCCAGTTTCAATTTGGGATTCTACTATTTTCTCCCAAAGCTCTCGTGCTTTAATTGTTTTACGGCCTTTTCCTTCAGCTTCATATTTTAAATATAAAGCTTCAAATTCCTCACTATGTGTTTCTGGTAATCCTGGGCATTCATTAGGGCACATTAAGGTCCAGTCGCCGTTTTCCTGAACACGTCTCATAAATAAATCTGAAATCCACATCGCATAGAATAAATCACGTGCACGCATTTCTTCCTTACCATGGTTTTTCTTTAACTCTAAGAAATCAAAAATATCGGCATGCCACGTTTCAATATAAATAGCAAAACTTCCTTTACGTTTTCCGCCGCCTTGGTCTACATAACGTGCCGTATCATTAAATACTTGAAGCATTGGCACAATACCGTTACTAGTACCGTTTGTGCCTGCAATATAACTTCCTGTTGCACGAACGTTGTGTATCGCCAAACCTATGCCTCCTGCAGATTGCGAGATTTTAGCGGTTTGTTTTAGTGTATCGTATATGCCTTCAATACTATCATCCTTCATGGTTAAAAGAAAACAAGATGACATTTGCGGTTTTGGTGTACCTGCATTAAAAAGTGTAGGTGTTGCGTGTGTAAAATATTTTTTAGACATGAGCTCATACGTCTCAATAGCAGCATCTAAATCATTTAAATGAATTCCTATGGAGACACGCATAAGCATGTGTTGTGGACGTTCGGCAATTTGTCCGTTTAATTTTAAAAGGTATGAGCGTTCCAATGTTTTAAAACCAAAATAATCGTAACCAAAATCGCGGTTGTATATAATGGTAGAATCCAGACGCTCTTTATTCGCCATAATCACTTCATAAACATCATCTGCTAAAAGCGGTGCATCTTTACCTGTTCTTGGGTTTACATATTTATGCAAATCCTCCATAACATCGCTAAACGTTTTCTTGGTATTTTTGTGTAAGTTAGAGACAGAAATACGTGCTGCTAAACGTGCATAATCTGGGTGAGACGTTGTCATGGTTGCAGCAATTTCGGCTGCAAGATTATCAAGTTCACTAGTGGTAACACCATCATATAAGCCTTCAATTACACGCATAGCTACTTTTAAAGGATCAACCAATTCGTTTAATCCATAACACAATTTACGCACTCGTGCCGTGATTTTGTCGAACATGATTTGCTCTTTTCTACCGTCTCTTTTTACTACATACATAGTTTTACACTTTTTTTAATATTCCTGATATACTTTCAGAAAATGGGTTAGTTTGTTCTTCTAAATTTGACATGCCACAAAGAGAGTGCTACCAAATTCAGTTGGTTTAATTAATTCAACACTGTATTGCTTTGTTAATTTTCCATATGCTGGAAATGTCATTCCAATTGTTTTCCCAAAAGCAATTATTTTGAAAAAATGAGGTCAACTAGAAATCGGCGTCAAAGGTAAATTTGTCTTTTTCTTCTTCTTTATTAAGAACACCTGCTTTTTGATATTCCGACACACGCTTTTCAAAGAAATTGGTTTTTCCTTGCAAAGAAATCATGTCCATAAAATCGAAAGGGTTTGATGAGTTGTAAACTTTTTCACAACCAAATTCACCTAATAATCTATCTGTTACAAATTCAAGATATTCTGTCATTAACTTCGCATTCATTCCAATTAAACTTGCTGGAAGTGATTCTGTAATGAATGATCGTTCAATATCTAAAGCATCTGTTAATATTTGAGTAATTCTTTCTTTTGGAACTTTGTTTATAATATGGTTTTCATGTAAATGCACAGCAAAATCACAATGTAAACCCTCGTCTCTTGAAATAAGTTCGTTAGAGAACGTTAAACCAGGTAATAAACCACGCTTTTTAAGCCAAAATATAGAGCAAAAACTTCCTGAAAAGAAGATGCCTTCAACCGCTGCAAACGCTATTAAACGTTCTGCAAAACTTGGCGAGTCTATCCATTGTAATGCCCAATCTGCTTTTTCCTTAATAGCCGGAAACACTTCAATGGCATTAAACAGTGCGTCTTTTTCTTTATCGTCTTTTACGTAAGTATCAATTAATAATGAATACACTTCAGAATGAATATTCTCCATCATAATTTGAAAACCATAAAAGAATTTAGCCTCTGAGTATTGCACTTCAGACACAAAATTTTCAGCTAAATTTTCGTTTACAATACCATCACTAGCCGCAAAAAATGCTAAAACATGTTTAATGAAGTAACGCTCGTCATCATTTAATTTATTGTTCCAATCATTAAGATCTTGGTGCAAATCAATTTCTTCAGCAGTCCAAATACTAGCCTCTTGCTTCTTATACCATTCCCAAATATCATGATGTTGGATGGGGAAAATTACAAAACGATCTTTATTTTCTTGAAGAATGGGTTCTATTGCAGCTTGCGACATTGTTTTTTGGTTTTTTTAAAATTTAATAGTTTTTTTTGATTTTTGGGAACAACAAAGATTGCAAAAAGACCTTTAAGATGAAAGGCATAGTTATAAACATTGTCAACAAGTTTTTAACAAACATTAAAATACTTATCAATCAGGAAGTTTACACAAAAAAATAGTTAAAATGCTGAAAATAAATACTTTAACTATTTTTTATTTTAAGAAAGTTGACAAAAAAAGAATAGGTTTTAAACGTACAAAGCCTTGTGAATAAAGGCTTTTTATGTGATTTCTGAATGTATTTTTTTTGGGTTAAAAAGTTTTGGCGACTTTCTCCAATTCCATATACCAATCTTCACCAAATTTTCTTATTAAGGCCTCTTTTACAAATTTGTAAACAGGCACACCTAATTCTTCACCAAGTGTACAGGCATCATCACAAATTTGCCATTTATGGTAATTTACGGCAGAAAACTCAGAATAATCTTTTATCCTTACAGGATATAAATGACAAGACACTGGTTTTTTCCAAGAAACCTCACCTTGATTATAAGCTTCTTCAATAGCACAAAGCGCCGTTTTATGTTCATCAAAAAATACATAGGCGCAATCGGCTCCGTTTATTAAAGGCGTTTCAAGTTCGCCGTCTTCTGTGGTAATATAAGTGCCTTGTTTTTCAATCACATCAATACCTTCTTGCCGTAAAAAAGGCTTTACTTTAGGGTAAATAGCTTTAAGTATTTTAGTTTCACCTGCTTCAAGCGGTGCACCTGCATCACCATCAACACAACAGGCCCCCTTACAGGCATTTAAGTTGCAGACAAAATCTTTTTTTATAACATCCTCAGATACAATGGTTTTCCCTAATTGAAACATAAAACTTAATTATCTTGTAGCAAGCAAAAATAGTTAAACTTTAGCTGAACTTAATTAAGATAATACACTACTTTTGCCGAAAAATTCAGAATTCCTCAAAATTGAAATCCTGAATTTTTAAAATCTCGCTAAGGCGAAAAAAACAAGCTATTAAAAATGCAGTAATCTGCAAGCTATTATTAAAATAAAAACCCAAAGTAATGCAACTCAATTTTAAAGAAATTTTTACTGCTTTTATGGTGCTATTCGCCGTCATAGATATTGTTGGCAATATTCCTATTATTATTGATTTACGTAAAAAAGTTGGCCATATACAAAGTGAAAAGGCATCTATTATTGCTGGCGTAATTTTGGTGGTTTTCTTGTTTTTAGGAAAAAGCATATTAAATCTTATTGGTATTGATGTAAACTCCTTTGCTGTTGCTGGTGCTTTTATTCTGTTTTTTATTGCTTTAGAAATGATTTTAGGTATTACGCTTTATAAACAAGAAGAACTTGATGCTATGACGACTGCCGTATTCCCTTTGGCATTTCCGCTTATTGCTGGCCCGGGAAGTTTAACAACGTTGCTTTCCTTAAGGGCAGAATTTAGAACTGAAAATATTATTGTAGCGGTTATTCTTAATGTTATTGTTATTTTTATAGTTTTAAAAACTTCTGGCAAAATTGAACGCTTTTTAGGAGCAAACGGCATTAATATTGTTCGAAAGATATTTGGAGTTGTTTTATTAGCTATTGCTGTTAAATTATTTGCCCATAATATAAAAGCGCTTTTTGATCTTGCTTAAAGCCCATGGTGGGTATTAGGCACATAAAGATTATCTTAAAATAACTAAGCCAGTGAATAAAAACTATGAACTCATCTTCACTTTTTCTATTTCCTAAAAAATGGCTGAAACTTGCCCATATGTCGTCTGTTTTCTTATGCGTAGCGGTGCTATGCTTCTCAAAAATAGTCTCATCTGAACAAATTTCAATTCATTTTCGGTTAAAAACAAAAAGTTAAGATGAGTTCTATCAAAATTTTAAATAAATGAAACTATTAACTCTTATAATTAGCACCATTGCTTTGGCACTCATTGTTTTTAATTTTACTAAAGTAGATTTCAATGCGCCTTTTGAAGGGCAAAGTATAATCGCTATTATTACTATTTTAGCCTCACTTTGTGTGCTATTGATGATGGCTATTTTAAGAATTTCAAAACGTATTGAAAAAAAGGTAAAACAAAACAAATAATATGTTTGATTGTTTAATTATTGGTGGAGGTGCCGCAGGATTATCTTGCGCATTGGTTTTAGGATCTGCTAAAAACAAACCCTTTGCAACCAATAAACATATTGGCATTATTACCCATCAAAAAACATCACATTTACAAACGGCACTATTTAATAATGTTTTAGGGTTAAAACCTGGAACAACTGGGGCTTCTATTTTAGAAAGTGGCAAAAAGCAATTAGCCGATTTATACCCACATATCAATCAAATAGAAAACCAAAAAGTTTTAGAAATTTTTAAAACCGAAAATTATTTTAAGGTTAAAACTAACAAAAACATCTACGAAAGCAAATTGGTAGTAATAGCTGTTGGCTACACGAATTTAATGACCATAAAAGGTTTGGAAAAATATATTGAACCACACCCTAGAGCCGCTATTGAAAAAAACCGTATTTGGTTAAAAAACATTGATCACAAAATTGAAGAAAACCTTTATGTGGCTGGAACTTTAGCTGGTTGGCGCAGTCAGTTTGCCATAGCCTCTGGTAGTGGCGCGCATGTGGCTACCGATATTTTAACACTTTGGAATGATGGGAAGCATACTAAGGTGCATGATAAGGTTATTGAAAGTTCTTAGAAATATCTTTGCTTTCATGAAGGTCCCACGCTAGCTTGTGCCGTTAAATAACATAAATATCACGAGCGTGACACTCGCGCTAGGGTGAATATAACTTTTCATAATTCTGTAGAATATAATGTGTTCTTGTTCAGTTATACTGTATAAACCAACTTTTAATTTCAAATTCGGGGAATGGGAGAAAATCCCTCGCCTTTAGTTAGACTATTTTTATATTTGTGAGATGCAACATTATAGAAAGACATCCCATACGGTTTATGACATAAAATACCATTTGGTTTGGATTACCAGGTATCGAAAAAAAATACTAAAAGGAGAACTGGCAAAGCGAGTGCGAGAACTCATCCGAGAAGTATGTAAAGCCAATGAGGTGGAAATAATAAAAGGCCGCGTTTCAGTCGGCCATGTTCACATGTTTGTATCAGTGCCCCCTCATATTTCAGTAAGCAAGTTGATGCAATATATAAAAGGGAAAAGTTCACGAAAGACTATGTCAGAATTCAAGACCATATCAAAGATGTACTGGGGGCGTCATTTTTGGACACGAGGATATTTTGTAGTAAGTTCAGGAACAATAACAGATGAAATCTACCAGCTGGTAGCTGGTAGTAGTTTAATGGTTGAAAATAATTAGTTTCTGTAGCTTCAACATAATTATTTACTTTATTTCTCGAAGAATAGGGCAAGTCTTCTGTCTGTATTTGTGCGTTAGCAAAAAACGAAGAAATTAAAACAGCTAAAAATATTTTTTTCTCATAATAAAGTTTTTAGAATTTTTATAAAATTTAATGCGTTTCAGAAAAAAATCAACCTATAACCTATTGAATTTCATGAAGTTACAAATATTATATTCAATACTAATACCCTACAAGTTCCCACTTTCCTATAATACTTTCAAGTTTTCCCTCTGATTCTTTATCACATGATATCAACAAAAAAATTAATAACAAAATTGAAAAGAACGAAACTAGCTTTTTTATGATTTCAAAATTTTTAAGGTTATATCCATTTGATGCAAAATTTTCGTTATGGTTGCGTAGCATTATGTATTAAAAATAAAATTTATGTATAAGTAAATTATTTAATAAATACTTCTACGTATTTTTGATAAAAAAGCAAAACTTTAACACTTTTTATTTACGGAAAAACCGTACCATCTCCTGGTTTAGAAACCTAAAAACAACTAAAAAGAACCTTGTTTTATGGGAGGGGTATGCTCGATTGACACCTAAAACCAAGCGAACATCGTTATTTTCGACCTGTTCAGGCCAAAAACACATAATGCTGTTCAAAAAAAAACCAAAACAAGGAAATGACCGAACAAAATCAGAAAAAAGCAAGCACGATTACAAACAAAAATGTTAAGATTGCACTAGAAAATTAATTTTAAATTGACAAATTAGTTGCTTGCGGGTTTTAGGTACAATAAAAAAGCCTTTATAGCGCAGCCACGTTTTTACTATAATCTACTTCTTTTGGTTTACCGTCAATCCAGTGAATCCATTTGCCGACCTTTTTTCCATTATCATAATTTGCAGAAACGATTTTTTTGCCTTCTGTGTCATAACTTAACCAAGCCCCTTGCAATTTACCATCTGTTGTGTAAGATCCTGTTTGGCTTACAACTCCATTGTCATGATAATAAACCACCTCAATTAGGTTTGTTTCTTTGTTATGTTTTAATTCTCTCTTTTGTTGCGCAAAAGAAACCACAGTAATTAGAAAAGCAAAAAGTAATAAAATTGATTTCTTCATAATTATGGGGGTTTTAACATTATATATCAAAGATATATTGGTTAACCTTTAAACAGCACTCACGTAACATTAATTTAATATTGAAATTGTATTTATTTGATTTTCATGTTATTAAATATAAATATTTAATATTGGAATGTTAATAATTAATTAATATTGAGGTTACATTAAGCTTAAATTAAACCATGATATTTGTATTGTCTTAAGACAAATAATTAGTATTTCATATAATCTATTAGTTTTTGTCGACTACATTATTATGATTTCTAATGAGACTGCCTTGGGCCAAGGCAGTCTTTTTAGGTTAATAATTTAACAATTAGGAAACATTAAGTTAACATTAGAGTTAGTTCTTTGCAGCGACAAAAACTAATAACTATAATGAAACTTAGACTTACTGTAATGGCTATAATTGCCATTATTACAATCAATTCCATTAAAGCTCAAGAAATAAGCGATACTTCATTTGGTAAAGGCTTAATTAATTTTGTTGCAAAAGACAGTTCTTTTAGTATAAAATTCGCTCCTCGTTTTCAAGTACGTTCAATATCTTCTTGGGATTACGATGGCAATCAATTTGGAAGACCGGATCACAATTTTATAGTCAGAAGAGCTCGTTTAAAATTTGATGGTTTTGCGTACAGCCCTAAGCTTAAGTACAAAATAGAGTTAGGGTTATCCAATAGAGATATTTCTGGAGCAAATCAGTTTAACAGAAACACACCTCGTTATATATTAGATGCAGTTATTATGTGGAACTTTGCTGGTAACTGGGAACTCTGGGCTGGTCAAACTAAATTACCTGGTAATGTGGAACGAGTAGTTTCTTCAGCGAATTTACAACTCATAGATCGTTCTTTACTTAATAGCCGTTTCAATATAGATCGTGATTTAGGTATTCAATTACGCCATAAGACTAAACTAGGTGGTGATTTCTTAATGCGAGAAAAGTTATCGGTTTCACAAGGTGAAGGTCGTAATGTTTCAGAAGGAAATGAAGGTGGACTTCAGTATACAGGGCGTTTAGAATTTTTACCTTTCGGAACATTTATATCTAAAGGTGATTACAGTCAATCTGATTTAAAACGTGAGAAAAAACCAAAACTAATGGTTGGTTTTACATATAACTACAATCAAGATGCTGTTAGAGAACGAGGGTTTGCGGGAGACTATATGATTAGAACAGATGGCTCTATATATGAAACAGACCAAACTACTATTTTTGCAGATGCCATGTTTAAATACAATGGGTTTTCATTCATGGGAGAATATGCAAAACGTACTGCTAATGACGAAATCGCAACAGAATTAGATGGAACAACTCCTACTGGCGACATTGTCTTAACCGGTAATGCTTTGAACTTACAAGCTGGTTATTTATTTAAAAGTAATTATGAAATAGCTGCACGTTTTACAACTGTGAATTTTGAAGACGTTACTGGTGCTTTACCAACTGATCAATATACTTTAGGTGTCAATAAATTTATAGTTGGCCATAAATTA
>CAXBID010000084.1:0-14040 GCA_963975495.1 uncultured Flavobacteriaceae bacterium
GTTCGTCAAAACGGCCTTTAATTTTTCGGGATGGTGTGTTTTCAAAATATTTCCAATCAGGCAATTTTATGCCTTTTAAGGTTGCCCAAACGGCAAACATACGCCACAGATTATCACGATCAAAAGGTTCCTTAACTTCAGCAATTTCAGCATAAAGGCGTTTCCAGCGCACCATATCATAAGTGGTTTCTGCAACAAAACCTCTATCGCGCGCGCCCCAGCGTTTATCGCGTTTTAATAATTGTTGAATCACTTTATCGGCATACTTGCCTTCATTGAAGATTAGGGTCAACCCATCTATAACGGCAAAGCATAAATTTCTGTGTAATCGCATTTTTTTAGTAATCAGTTTTCAGTCTCAGTAAGCAGTTCACGAATTGAGACTAAAATTTAAGCATGCAAAGATAGGCTTAATATGTTTATTTGTTGAAGTGTTTACTAGTTTATTGATATCGCTTTTCTATTTTTATAGAAACTTAAAATTCATGAAGCAGTTTAGTCTAATAATTTTGTTTGTTTCTTTTTTGTTCTCTTGCGGAAAAAAGGAAACGTTTGTTGCCAGAGATTTTAGTAAAGTTGAAATTGAAACGCTTTTGGAAGATTCTTTACTGAGTATCAGGGCAATTGAAATTCTTAATGATAAAAGTTTAGCTTTTGCAGCCAATAACGGTGTTTTCGGTTTATCTAATTCCAGAACAGGATTGTGGCAAAAATCGGTTCAAAAACAGGATAGTTTGAACTTGCATTTTAGAGCGGTGTCTCATACAAGTAGCGATTTTTTTATGTTAAGTATTGATAACCCAGCACTGCTTTATAAAACGGGAAGTGATGGAAAAATGGAAGTTGTTTATAAAGAAGAAGGAATAGATGTTTTTTACGATTCCATGACTTTTTGGAACGATAAAGAAGGTATTGCCATAGGTGATAGTATAGATGGTTGCTTATCTATAATAATCACTCGAGATGGCGGTAAAACTTGGACCAAGATTCTATGTGAAAACTTACCAAAAGCTGAAGAAGGTGAAGGTGCGTTTGCCGCAAGTGATACCAATATTGCTGTTGTTGGTGACAAAGCTTGGGTAGCGACTACGCATGGAAATGTTTATTATTCAGAAGATAAAGGAGTGACTTGGAAGGTTATAAAAACACCCATAATACAAGAAAAACCAACGGAAGGTATTTACTCGATTGATTTTTACGATGAACTAAATGGATTTGCCATTGGTGGCGATTACACAAAACCTGATGATAACGTTAACAATAAAATTAAAACAACAGATGGTGGTAAAACATGGGAGTTAGTGGCAAGTGGACAAACACCAAATTTTAGAAGTTGTGTACAGTATATTCCTAATAGGGCAGGTAGGGAGCTTGTTGCAGTAGGTTTTAAGGGAATTGATTTTAGTAACGATTCTGGTGAATCTTGGAACCATTTAAGTGATGAAGGTTTTTATACGATTCGGTTTTTAAATGATAGTGTTGCTTATGCAGCGGGACAGTGCAGAATTTATAAACTTACTTTTAGAGAATAAAAAAAGGAGCTTTTTTAGCTCCATTTTTTTAATTTCTATTTTGTAATCGTTTTCTTTTGTATTGATCGAAAAGCTGCCTGTTAAAATCATCTTCAGCCGCTTTTAATACTATTATTTTTTTTTGGGAAATAATTTTTTTCAATTTTTCAATGAGATTGACTTTTTCTTCATGTAGTTTGTTTTCTGCAATCACTAATTTGTTCAATAACTCTTTTGCCTTATCTTCAGAAAGTGTATTTAAATTTTGTTTAATTTCTCTCCGAATGTTTCGTATATCTTGATGTTTGATTTTTAACGTAGCTTCATCGTAAGCATTGTAAACAGGCCAAAATTCTTGAGCTTCTTTTGAAGTTAAATCCAATTTACTTGTAATAAATGATATTTTTAGAGCTTTTATACGTTCTCTATCCTTATGTTGCGAAAATGCATTAAGCGTAAATAGAAATATAAAAAGGGCTATAATATTTGTTTTCATGTGTTTATAATTATTGTTTTTTATTGGTCACCCCGATTGTTGTCGGGGCAAGCTATGTAACATTCATTTAATCATTTCCTTGGGTATCGAAAATTTAGTTATGAATGTTTCATGTGTTTATATTTATTGTTTTTTATTGGTCACCCCGATTGTTGTCGGGGTAGCATCCATTTAATCATTTCACTTGGGTATAAAGATTTAGTTATGGATGTTTCATGTTTTTAATTTATAATTAAATCCTCTACGGTAGTATGGTCTAAAAAATAATTTTCTAAAGCGTCATCGGAAAATTCAATATCTGTAAGGTTATCTTCGTTTAGTTCTTCATCAATTAATAAAGAAGCTATTTCGTAAGATCCCATATTTTCATTTATAATGTAATTTTCAACGGTTTCTGCTTCAATATCTTCCCAACCTGATTCGTTTTCAAAAATAGAAAGATTAAGTAATAATAATACCGCAGCTGCAATGCTAGAGGCATAAATAAGATTTCTTCTACTGAAAATTGAAATGACTTTAGGGCTTTCTTTTTCAGAGACTTTACTTAAAATAGTATCTTCCAACGTTTCAAAATAATTATCGGGTGTTTTAAAACCTGGTTCGCTAGATTGTTCTTTAAGTTTAATATTATCTAAAACAGTGTCTTCAAGAGTATCAAAATAATCTTTTGGAACTTTAAATCCTGTTTCTTTTATGTTATGTAATTTATTTGTTTGCATCTTAATATTAAGACTGATATTTTTATTAAAAGTTTAATCTTGAGTTAAATACCCTTCAATTTTTTTTACTGCAATATGATATGATGCCTTTAAAGCACCTTCGCTAGTTTCTAAAATATCTGACATATCTTTATATTTAATGTCTTCAAAATATTTCATATTAAAAACCAATTGCTGTTTTTTGGGTAACGTTGCAATGGCCTTTTGTAATTTTAATTGAATAGCATCACCTTCAAAATACACATCAGAAGTCAAGTTGTTTATTGCTAATTGCTGTACTTCTCGATTTGTAGTTTGTAAACGTTTTGCTTTTTTATTTATGAAAGTTATTGCTTCATTAGTGGCTATGCGATACATCCAAGAAAACAATTTACTGTCTCCTTTAAAGTTATGAATATTTTTATAAATTTTTATAAATGTGTTTTGTAATACATCATCAGTATCTTCGTGGGACTTTACAATATTTCGAATATGCCAATACAAGCGCTCTTTGTAAAGCGTTATTAATGCTCTAAAAGCTTGTTCTTTATGAATGTCTGATTTTAATTGTTCTACTAACTGTGCTTCGTCGGTCACAAAAATACTTTAGTTATTAGACCCTTAAATATAGTAAAAGTTTAATCCTTATTATTTATAAAATTTATTAGAAATTAAAATACTGTAAATCAATTTATTATAATTTTAAATATCGATAAAGTGTAAATAAATACGATTAAATGTATTTTTTCTTGTGAGAAATACTTTTATGTTATATGTTTGTATCAGAAACCTACTTATGTTGTTAGTCGTCCCCAAGTCTAACAAAAACGAAAAAGGATAGAAGCCCAAATCTCTATCCTTTTTTATTTTTAAAATTTTATATTTTATTTCATTGTTATTCGATTAAAAATAGTTCGTTTAAAGAAAACCTTTGCCTACACAGGGTTTTCAAGACTTATAAAAAAGAGGGCTTGCTTTTTGCGTCCCGATAGCTCGGGAGAAAAATTTTATTTTTTAGAAAGTTATGAATTTAAAGATTACTGTTTATCAATTATTTACAATCAAGTCTTTGTTCTAACAGCAAAGCGGTCTTGATTCTTTAATCGGACACTAATGATTTTATTCAAAACTCTGCATATCAACAAGCTTTTTGTAAACGCCATTTTTCTCAATAAGTTCATCGTGTTTACCTTGTTCTACAATTTCTCCTTTGTTTAAAACTACAATTTCATCTGCATTTTGAATAGTAGAAAGCCTGTGCGCAATTACAATAGATGTTCTGTTTTTCATCATGTTTTCTAAAGCTATTTGCACTAAACGCTCACTTTCGGTGTCCAATGCAGATGTTGCTTCGTCTAAAACCATGATGGGTGGACTTTTTAAAACAGCTCTAGCAATGCTTAAACGTTGTTTTTGGCCTCCAGAAAGTTTGTTCCCTGAATCACCAATGTTTGTATTTATCTTTTCTGGTAAATCTTTGACAAATTCCCAGGCATTAGCGACTTTTAAAGCGTCAATAATTTCTTCGTCGGTAGCATTATCGTTCCCAAGCAACAAATTATTTTTAATGCTGTCATTAAAAAGTATAGCATCTTGGGTAACTATACCTAATTGATTTCGTAAGGACTTAGTTGTCAAGTCACGAATATCAATACCATCTATTAAGATTTCACCTTTATTGACATCATAAAACCGGGTAATTAAATTGGCGATAGTAGATTTTCCACTACCAGATTGCCCAACTAGTGCAACGGATTTTCCCTTAGGAATGATTAAAGAGAAACCTTTTAACACGTAATCATCTTGATATTTGAAAAAGATATTTTTAAATTCAATTTTAGAATCAAAACTATCTTTATGAATCGCGTTTGGTTTGTCTTTCAAAGGGTTTTCAGTATCGATAATCTCCTGAATTCTTTCCGCAGCAGCACCACCTTGCTTAATATTGTAAAGCCCCCTAGAAACAGCCTTAGCCGGAACTAATATGTTATATGCAAGTCCCATATAGGCAATAAATGAGCTGCCATCGAGCGTTTTATCTACAAGCACCAATTGTCCCCCATACCATAGAAGTATTGAAATAACTAAAATACCCAAAAACTCACTGGCAGGTGATGCTAGGTTTTGTCGGTTCAATAACTTATTGGAATAGTTATAAAACCTAGACGTTGATTCATTAAATTTTCCGAAGAACCTATTTTCGCCGTTAAAACCTTTTATAATCCTTAAACCTGTTAGTGTTTCTTCGAGCGTTGATAATATAACCCCTTGTTCTTTTTGAACCCGATCAGATTTTCGTTTAAGACTTTTTCCTATTCTTGAAATTATAATTCCCGATAATGGAATGAAAATAAATACAAATATAGTGAGCTTTAAACTTATAATTAACATCATTATAATGGTAAAAATAATGCTCAATGGTTCTCTGAAAATAAGTTCTAAAACCGATAAGAATGAATATTGAAGCGTTAATACATCATTAGTGGCACGCGCCATAATATCGCCTTTTCGCTGTTCAGAAAAATATGAAAGCGGGAGTTCTACTGTTTTTTTGTATACCGCATTTCTTAAATCCCTAACAACGCCATTTCGTAAAAAAACCATGAAGTAATTTGCCAAATAACCAAATATATTTTTTAATAAGAATAGCGTAATGATAAAAATAATAATTAATAGAAGTGCCTTGGATTTATCATCTTGAGCGTACAAATCAAGCTGGTATGCCATATAATCTTTATAAAAGCTATTTAGTTGCGTAATACCTTCATAAACTGGTTTTTTTAAAGATTCCACCACCTCATTACGTGGGTTTTCTTTAAAAAGAACATCTAACATGGGGATTAAAGCGATAAACGATAAAGCACCAAACAAAGCATAAAAAACGTTTGATATAATATGACCTATGGCATAACTCTTATAAGGTTTGGCATATTTTAAAATATTAAAAAAATGATTCATCTAGTTAGTTATGTAGTTTTTAAAAGTTAGATGCAACATTTTTATAGGCATTCTAAATTGGTTAAAAGAAAGTTCTAAATCTATCATTAAATAAGCTTCATGTCTTTTAAAATAGCGTCTGCTTTGGCATCTAATAATACCTCTGTTTCTCCAAAGGCAGCAATCGATTTTAAGGGCATATTAACACTGACGTAGAACTTTATTTTTGGTTCAGTTCCGCTTGGTCTCAAAGCCACTTGACTGCCATCTTCTGTATAATAAATTAAAACATTGGATTTTGGAATATCAATAGGGGTCTCTTTTCCTGTAATTAAGTTTTTAGATACAGATAAATCGTAATCTTCAATTTTTACAACTTTTGAACCATTAACTATTTTAAGTGGGTTTTCGCGTGCATCAATCATCATTTGTTTAATTTCTTGCGCACCTTCAATCCCTTTTTTAGTCAACGACACTAATTTTTCTTTGTAGAAACCATGCTTTACATAAAGTTTTATGAGTTCTTCGAAGAAAGAACTGCCGTTGGATTTAGTAATTGCAGCAATTTCACAAGCTAAAAGGGTTGAGGTTACAGCATCTTTATCGCGAACAAAGTCGCCTACCATAAAACCAAAACTCTCTTCGCCACCACCTATAAAATCCAATTCAGGAAAGTCATGAATCAACTTAGCAATCCATTTAAACCCTGTTAATACAATTTTATTATCCACACCATAAGCTTTAGCTAAATTATTAAGCATTGGTGTGGAAACTATAGTTGTTGCAATAAATTCTTTTCCTTTAATTTTTCCTTCAGATTGCCATTTTTTCAATAAGAAATCTATCATCATTAACATGGTTTGGTTTCCGTTAAGCAGTTGCAATTCATTTTCAGAATTACGCACTGCAACACCCAATCTGTCGCAATCAGGATCGGTACCAATAACAATATCCGCACTTACTTTTTCGGCTAGTTCCAAAGCCATTTTTAATGCTGCCGGTTCTTCTGGATTCGGCGATTTTACCGTTGGGAAATCTCCATTTGGTACTTCTTGTTCTTTTACTATATGTACATTTTTGTATCCAGCACGTTTTAAGGTTTCTGGAACAGCCGTAATTGATGTTCCGTGAAGCGATGTAAATACAATAGTTAAATCATCTTTAGCGGCTTGGGTTGCTCCAACAGATCCGTTTTTTACTGAGGCATCAATAAAAATATTGTCAATACCTTTGCCTATGTAGTGAATTAAACTATTATTAGCTTCAAATTTAATATTTGAATAATCTAAAGCATTTATTAAATCAATTACACCATCATCATGCGGAGGCACTAATTGACCGCCATCTTGCCAATATACCTTGTAACCGTTATATTCCGGTGGGTTATGTGATGCCGTTAAAACAATACCACAATGGCAATTTAAATGTTTTACAGCGAATGATAGCTCAGGAGTTGCGCGCAAATCTTCAAATAAATAGACTTCAATCCCGTTTGCCGAAAATACATCGGCAACTACTTTAGCTAAAGTTTTGCTGTTATGTCTGCAATCGTAAGCAATTACAGCTTTAGGGGTTTCATTTGGGAATTGTTTGTGTAAATAATCACTTAAACCCTGAGTGCTTTTCCCAAGTGTATATTTATTGATGCGATTAGTGCCAACACCCATAATACCGCGCATACCACCAGTACCAAATTCTAAATCTTTATAAAAACTTTCTTGAATACCTTTTGGGTTGTTTGCAATACTTTCTTTTATGGTTTTTTGCGTTTCCTCATCAAAAGTAGGGGTTAGCCATGTGTTTATTCGGTCTAAAATCTTTGGTTCTATGTGTATCATAATATCATAAATAAATATATTTCAAAAGTAAACAATTGTAAAAGAATAACTTTTAAAAAGTTGCTATTTTGAAGTGAATGGAATTATTTTAAAAGTGAAGTGGTTTAGTTTAAATTCAATTGGTCTTTAATTAAATATCTTTTTTTGTCTTGTCTGTTTCGTAAAATAATTTCTCCTAAGAAACCAGCAACAAAGAATTGTGTACCGATAACCATGGTAGAAAGTGCTATATAAAACTGGGGGCGTTGGGTAATAAGTCTGCCAGTAGGATTTAGAAAAATTTTGTCTATACCTAAATAAAGGGCAAACCCCAATCCTATTGTAAACATAATAAAACCTAAAGCACCAAATAAATGCATGGGGCGTCTGCCAAAACGTGACAGAAACCAAATAGTTACCAAATCGAGAAAACCATGGATAAATCGATCCATCCCAAATTTAGTTTCACCGTATTTTCTGGCTTGATGCTGCACTATTTTTTCACCAATTTTTGTGAATCCAGCATTTTTTGATAAAACAGGAATATAACGATGCATTTCCCCATTAACATCAATGTTTTTAACAACATCAATTTTGTAGGCTTTTAGTCCGCAATTAAAATCATGTAGTTTTACGCCCGAAGTTTTTCGTGCTGCCCAATTAAAAAGTTTTGATGGTAAGTTTTTAGAAATAACAGAATCATAACGTTTCTTTTTCCAACCTGAAACCAAATCGAAGCCGTCATTCTTAATCATGCTGTAAAGCTCTGGTATTTCATCTGGATTGTCTTGTAAATCGGCATCCATAGTAATAACAACTTTACCTTGCGCTTTTTCAAAACCAGCATGGAGCGCTTGTGATTTTCCAAAGTTATTCAAAAACCGAATGCCTTTAACATACTTATTTTTTTCTGAAAGTTGGGTTATGGTTTTCCAAGATTTATCGGTGCTACCATCATCAATAAAAATAATTTCGTATGAAAAATCATGAGACTGCATAACGTTTACAATCCAATTATGTAATTCAGTTAAAGAATCTTGTTCGTTAAGTAGTGGTATAACTACTGAAATATTCATTTAAATATTTTGAAAAATAATATTCAAAAATACTGAAATTATTCGGTGTCTGGTTTGTTTTTTTTCATAATGGCTGCCACTATGAGGCCGACTACACTAAATCCAGCTAATTGCCAAATAATAGATTGTAAAACATTAGCAATAGAATACATATTGCCTTGTTCTTCCATTTTTTCCATAGCTTGAGCTATGGCTTCAGTTGGTACATTAAAGTTTTCAAGTCTTTGCATCTGGAGATCAATTATTTTTTCTTGTAAAACGTTAGCGGCTTCTGGATCAATAAAATTAAAAACGACAATACTTACCAAAGCGCTAATAACAATGCCAATTAATACGGTTATAAAATATGAAGTAAATGCATTTTTAAAACTGATATAGCCTTCAAATAATTTTTTTGATTTTGAAATTGAAATTATACCTAAAACAATGATTAGAATTAAAATAGAGATTCCAAACCATATTTGGGTAAATAAATCTAGGTTTATAGCATAGGCAACTACTGTTAGTAGTGAAAGGATAGCGCCTAAATATAATCCATAATTAATAGCTATAGATTTTGAAGATTTTTCCATGGTTTAATAATTAATTTGTTAGTTGTTTATTAGTATATAAAAATACTAAAATGTTACATAATAGTTGTAAAATAAAAATTGAAAAAAATATTGTGATTTTATAAAAAATACTTAAATTTGCACTTCCAAAATTGAAAAGAATAAAAAGCATTTAGCGATGAGAAAAGGTATACACCCAGAAAATTATAGAGTAGTAGCATTTAAAGATATGTCTAACGATGATGTGTTCTTAACAAAATCTACGGCAGACACTAATGAAACTTTAGAGGTTGATGGTGTTGAGTATCCATTAGTTAAAATGGAAATTTCTAGAACATCGCACCCATACTACACTGGTAAATCTAAATTAGTAGATACAGCTGGACGTATTGATAAATTTAAAAACAAATACGCAAAATTTAAAAAATAATTTTAGCGTCAAATTATATTTAAAAGCCTTTCATTTTTTGAAAGGCTTTTTTATTATATTCAATTCATCTATTTTTGTTTAAACTTTAGTTTATAAGATAAGAGTGAAAAAACTTTTAACTTTAACTTTTAATTTTAAACTTCTCGATGAACTATATTCTTTTTGATGGACCTGCACGCAATAATTTGCTTCCTTTTACTTTTACAAGACCCGTTGCTGATATTAGAATTGGTATTTTAACTATTCGAGAAAAATGGGAAACTTTTTTAGAATCTACAACTACAACCATTACAGAAGATTATTTGTCTGATAAATATCCAATGGTTGAAATGGATGAGAACGTCATGATAAATGCATCGTATCTCCCGAATTTGGAGCTGGTTGAAATGGTGAAAGACCTCAATGAAAACCAGGCTATTTTTAAAGGTGAAGATGTCATTGCTTTTTTTGCTAAAGAAGCTCAAGATGATATTAATTTTGAGACTTATGAGGCCATTGAGTTTAATGAAGATATTATAAAAGTTGAAAATACTTGGGATATTTTTTCAAAAAACGGAGAAGCTATTCAGGATGATTTCAATGTAATCACAAAAAACAGAACATCTCAACCTATTCCTCCAAGTAACAATGTTATTGCTCCAGAAAATATTTTTATTGAAGAAGGCGCCAAATTAGAATTTACGACTCTAAATGCCAGTAACGGGCCTATTTACGTGGGGAAGGATGCTGAAATTATGGAAGGTTCAATGATTCGAGGTGCTTTGGCACTATGCGAAGGGGCTAAAATGAAGATGGGTGCAAAAATATACGGGCCAACTACTGTGGGGCCACATAGCAAAATTGGCGGAGAGGTTAATAATTCAGTTATTTTCGGAAACTCCAATAAAGGGCACGAAGGTTATTTAGGAAACTCTGTTTTGGGTGAATGGTGCAATTTAGGTGCAGATACTAACAATTCCAATTTAAAAAACAATTACGCAGAGGTAAGGCTTTGGGATTATCAAACAGAAGGTTTTGCAAAAACAGGACTTCAGTTTTGTGGTCTCATGATGGGTGACCATAGTAAATGTGGTATTAATACCATGTTTAATACAGGCACGGTTGTTGGCGTTAGTGCCAATATTTTTGGTAGTGGTTTCCCCAGAAATTTTGTGCCAAGTTTTAGTTGGGGTGGCAACAGTGGGTTTACAACGTATTTAACAAAAAAGGCTTTTGAGGTTTCTAAGGTGGTTATGGCCAGACGTAAAATTGAATTTACCCAACAAGACCAAGCTATTTTAAAACATGTTTTTGAAGAAACAAAGAAATTTAGAAGAGATTAAGAATTTCAATTAGTCTTTACTAACATATCTTAAATCCAACATATTAATAGGATTAATACCTAAACCTTTTACATTTTTTCTGGTAAATCGTATCACTTCATCATAATATAAAGGCACCATAATGGCGTTTTCCATGGCCAAGGAATCTATAGTGGTGTATAAATGTTTGCGTTCTTCAATATTAGTAATAGAGAAGGCCTTATTGTAAAGGCTATCAACTATTTTATTTTTAAAATGAAAATAGTTTGAGCCATTGGGCGCAAAATTTTTGCTGTAGAAAATTGAGAGGTAGTTTTCAGCGTCTAAATAATCGGCAATCCAAGAACTCCTAAACATATCTACTTTTCCATTTGATCGTGCCGAACGTAAAGTAGCTTCAGGCATCACATCAACATTAATGGTTAATCCTGTTTTTTCAAGCTCCCGTTGAATAAATTCGCAAAAACTTAAATAGTTGCTGGTGGTTGTCAGCGTGATTTCCGGATTTTCAATACCGCTTTCTTTTTTAAACTGTTCAACTAATTGTTTAGCTTTTTTGGGTTGATATGAAAAACCAATAGATGTATTATATCCTGGAAGCCCGATTGGAATAAAACCACCATTTGCGGGATTACCTATGCCGTTTCTTAAATAAACCATCATTTTTTTTCTATCAAAACCATAGTTTATGGCTTTTCTGATAAGTACTGACCGAATTTCCGGTGTTTCAGAATCTAAATAAAAGCCCAAATATTCCGTATTTAAATAGGGACCACGAATCATGTTTACAGAGCTAGAATAAGAATCTCGAAGTTGTCCATCAGCGGTTAATAATTCATCTTTATAAGAGGCATCCAAACTATTTAAAAAATCAAGATTTCCTTGTACAAATTGTAAAAATTCACTTTGTTTATCAGGTAAAAAAGTAATAGCAACAGCTTCTAAATAAGGTAATTGTTTTCCGTTTTTATCGGTTTCAAAATAAGTTTCATTTTTTCTAAAAACCAGCTTAATATTTTCTTCCCAACGTTTAAATTTAAAAGGGCCGGTACCAATAGGATGCGACCTAAATTCGGTACCATAATGCTCAACAATTTCATGAGGAACTACCGAAGTATATTTCATGGTTAACAAACCAATAAAAGCTGGAAACGGTTGTTCTAATTCAATCTGAAATAAGGAATCGTTTATAGCTTTAAAATCTTTTACTTTATTTAGCACCCAACTTCCTGGAGCAGCAATTTTTTTATCTCTTAATCGGTTTAAGCTATATTCAAAATCTTTTGCGACTACGGTTCTTGTTGAATCTTTTCCAAACAATTCATGCTTATGAAAATAGATGTCATTTCGTAATGTGAAGTTGTAATACAAGCCATCATCTGAAATATTCCAACTTTTAGCAATACAGGGTAAAATATTTAAAGCACTGTCTAACTGAACCAATCCATTAAACAACTGATTACATGCCGAATTATCCTGAAGTGTTCTTGAAAAAGCAGGATCTAAAGTATTTAGGTTGGCATATTCATTATAACGAAACACTAAATGGTCTTTGTTGGAGCTTGAATTATTTCCGCAGGAAAAAAAGAATAATGCAATACAACTAATTGATAAGTAGTTAATTATTTGTGGTGAAACATGTTTTATCATATAACTTATTAGTTGTAAATTTGCAAGCTATTATTAATTTGAGTGTCACACTGAGCGCAGTCGAAGTGCAAATAAAAAAACCTTGATGCTTTTTAGGATAACAAATGTAAATATAATGAGATTTCCGTCTTCACGGAAATGAAAATATAATGAACAAAAAAGTCGCATTTTATACGTTGGGCTGTAAGCTTAATTTTTCGGAAACATCAACTATTGCTAGAGATTTTACCAGCGAAGGGTTTGATCGTGTGGATTTTTCTGAAAAAGCTGATATTTATGTGATTAACACCTGTTCGGTAACCGAAAACGCAGATAAGCGTTTTAAAACCATTGTAAAGCAAGCACAAAAAGGAAATCCAGAAGCATTTGTGGCTGCGGTTGGTTGTTATGCACAATTAAAACCGCAAGAATTAGCTGATGTAAATGGGGTAGATTTAGTGCTCGGTGCCACCGAAAAATTTAAAATCACAGATTATTTAAATGATCTTACCAAAAATGATTTTGGAAAAATACATTCCTGTGACATTGAAGATGCCGATTTTTATGTAGGTAGTTATTCCATTGGTGATAGAACCAGAGCGTTTTTAAAAGTACAAGATGGATGTGATTATAAATGTACTTATTGTACAATTCCATTGGCACGAGGTGTTTCCCGTAGTGATACCATGGAAAATGTTTTGAAAAATGCTCACGACATTTCAAAACAAAATATAAAAGAAATTGTTTTAACAGGCGTTAATATTGGCGATTACGGTAAAGGCGAATTTGGTAATAAAAAGCACGAACATACGTTTTTGGATTTAGTTACCGAGTTGGATAAAGTTGACGGTATTGAGCGTTTACGAATTTCATCTATAGAACCCAATCTTTTAAAAAATGAAACCATTGATTTAGTTTCAAAGTCGAGAGCTTTTGTGCCACATTTCCATATCCCCTTACAAAGTGGAAATAATACCATTCTTAAAAAAATGAAGCGTCGCTACATGCGGGAGTTATATGTAGATAGGGTTTCGAAAATAAAGGAAGTAATGCCGCATGCCTGTATTGGCGTTGATGTTATTGTTGGGTTTCCGGGAGAAACTGATGAGCATTTTTTAGAAACGTATAATTTTTTAAACGAATTGGATATTTCGTATTTACATGTGTTTACATATTCCGAGCGTGATAATACCGAGGCAGCTGAAATGGAAGATGTTGTTCCAAAAAACCTTAGAAGTAAGCGCAGTAAAATGTTACGTGGTTTATCGGTTAAAAAGCGCCGTGCGTTTTATGAAAGTCAGATTGGGAGTACTAAAACTGTTTTGTTTGAAAGTGAAAATAAAGAAGGCTATATTCATGGATTTACCGAGAATTATGTAAAGGTAAAAACACCTTGGAATCCAAATTTAGTAAATACGTTGCATGAAGTAGAACTTACCAAAATTGATGATGACGGTTTGGTACGGTTTGAATTTGTAAATTTATTAGTTATTTGAAATAAAAAAACCCGAAGCTATTAACTTCAGATTTTTTTATATTTTTCTAACTTCTAACTTCTAACTTCTAACTTCTAACTTCTAACTTCTAACTTCTA
>CAXBID010000085.1:0-13944 GCA_963975495.1 uncultured Flavobacteriaceae bacterium
TACCGAAGATTTTGATATCAACCCAATTCCCTCTATTACAAATACCAATTTAACGCAAACCATTTGCTCCGGTACTGATACTGCAGAAATTATTCTAACATCAGATATAACGAATACCACTTTCACGTGGACGGCTACAGCTCCTGCGGGAGTTACAGGTTTTATTGCTTCTGGCAGTACTAATACTATTCCCGTACAAACTATTTTTAATTCAAATACAACGTCTGAAGATGTTACTTATAGAGTTACACCTTCTATTGGAGCTTGTGATGGTGCGCCTGTAAATTTTATTATTACCGCTGATCCTGCGCCGTCTTTTACAAGTCAACCGCAACCCGAAACTATTTGCTTAAGCGGCTCTATTTCAACCTTATCAGTATCAGTAAACGGCCCTGGAACACCAACTTACCAATGGTACAGTAATACCGTTGATGACAATACCACTGGAACTGCTATCGGTACTGAAACAAATGCAACTTACACACCTCCTAATAATCCTGTTGGCGTGATTTATTACTATTGTGTGGTGTCATTCCCATCGGGTGCAGGTTGTAACGAAATCACTTCTGATACAGCCCGAGTGGAAATTGTAAATGCTATTCAAATTGATACGAACCCGTTAGCTACAGAAAGTATTTGTGTTGGTGGAGCTATTTCAAATCCGTTATTAGTTGTTCATTCTGGAGGAGCAGGCACTATTTCATACCAATGGTATATCAATACAACAGACTCAAATATAGGCGGTACATTAATTACAGGCGCAACAAATGCCAATTATACCCCGCCAACTTTTAACACTTCAGATAATTATTTTTACTATGTTGTTATTTCTCTAACTGGAAGCGGATGTAACGCTATTACAAGTGAGGTAGCCGAAGTTATTGTTGTGGAAGATCCCATTATCACCACACAACCTTTACCATCCCAAACACTTTGCCAAGGCACTACACCTCAAAATTTAGAGGTTGTTGTTAGCGGCGGATTGGGTACAACTTATAATTATCAATGGTTTAGTAATACAACCAACACAAATTCTGGGGGCACATTAATTACGGGTGCGACAAACAACATATTTACACCACCAACAACTGCTGTTGGAACACTCTATTATTATTGTGAAATAACACAAACTGCTTCGGGCTGTAATGTTGTAAGTGATACCGCTGAAGTCATCATAAATGCAGCTCCTGCTTTTACATCACAACCTATATCTCAAACCATTTGTTTTGGAGAATCTTTTAATACGCTTTCTGTTGGATACACCAATGGCGTTGGCACACCAACTTATCAGTGGTATTCTAATACTGTAAATAACAATACAACTGGAACAGCGATAACAAGTGAAACTAATGCTACTTATACACCACCATCTGGAACTATTGGTACTACTTTTTATTACGCCATTATTACATTTTCGTCTGGAGGATGTACCCAAATTATTTCGGATGTTTCAGAACAAACCGTAAATCAAACACCCAGTATAAGCAACAAAACACTTACTATTTGTAGTGGTGTTACTTTTGATATTATACCTGATAATTCAGGAGGTGACACTACTCCAGTTGGAACATTATACA
Organism: uncultured Flavobacteriaceae bacterium; assembly: GCA_963975495.1. Lineage (GTDB taxonomy): Bacteria > Bacteroidota > Bacteroidia > Flavobacteriales > Flavobacteriaceae > CAXBID01. The sequence continues at coordinate 1,578 of CAXBID010000085.1, forward strand.
CTTGGACAACCCCTGTAATTAATCCTGTTGGCGCAATTTCTGGCGCTTCAGATGAAACCATAGGTCAAACCAATATTAGTCAAACCCTAATCAACAATACACTCAACCCTGCAACAGTTACTTACACCGTTACGCCTGTTTCAGGTATCTGTACTGGTACAGATTTCAGTATTACCATAACTGTAAACCCCTCAATTAGCATAACGGAAACCGTTACAAATAGTGCTTGTTATTTATCCAATACGGGTTCTATTGAAATCTCAATAACTGGTGGTGTTCCTTTTACAACAGGAAATCCCTATCAAATTTTCTGGATCGGACCTAATGGATATAGCAATACCACCGAAGATATTTTAAATTTAGAACCAGGCGATTATACGCTGACAATAAATGATGATGGTGGTTGTCCGTTTACAAATACGTTCACTATAACCGAACCCGATGAACTCATTTTTAGCACCGTTGTTTTTGACCCTGAAACCATTTCATGTTTTGGAGCAGATGATGGCAGTATTGGAATTGATATTTCTGGAGGAACTACGCCATATACTTACAATTGGACACGTAATGGCGCTTTTTTCGCTTCCGCGGAAGACTTAACAAATCTTGGTCCTGGTAATTACGATATTACGGTTACTGATGCTAACAATTGTACGCCTATTGTCCAAAGTTTTCAGATTATCGAACCACCATTACTTGATGTTAGTCTAGTAAATCAGGTAGATATTATATGTTTTGGTGATGCTACGGGAGAAATAAATAGTAATACCGTTGGCGGAAGACCAATTGAAATAAGTCCGGGTGTTTTTGATTACACCTATTCATGGACGGGACCAAATGGATTTACTAGTAATCTTCAAAACTTAACTGGATTATTCGCTGGAACATACAACTTAACAGTTACTGATAAATCGGGGTGTGCAGATATTTTGGAAGTTATTTTAAATCAAACTGACGACATTCTTATTGACTATACCACCACTGATATAACATGTTATGGCAATAATAACGCATCTATTACCATAAATAATATTTCTGGTGGCAACGCGCCATACACTATAGCATGGAGCAATTTAGGCTCAGGAACGGTTCAAAATAATTTATCAGCTGGTACATATATCATTACTGTTACTGATAATACAAATTGTGATAAGCAAGCTACCATCGTTATTGATGAAGCACCAATTTTCAGAATAACACCACAAGTTACTCAAATATCATGTTTTGGTGAAAATGATGGACGCATAGTTTTAAACTTAGAAGGTGGCATTGATCCCGTAACACTAGTTTGGAATGATGATGCTACTACTGGCATTGAACGAAATAATATTGGCCCAGGAATTTACACCGTTACTATTACCGATGGCACACCTTGCCAAATAACAGAAACTTTTACCATTACCGAGCCAGACCAGTTAGTGCTTTCTGCAAACACAACTGATGCATTGGATTGTGATGATGCCAATAGTGGCGCCATAAATTTAATAGTTACAGGTGGTACATTACCGCTTACCTATTCATGGTCTAACGGTTCAAATACTGAAGACTTATCAAACATACCTCCGGGAGATTATACCATACAAATAACAGATGCTAATGGTTGTGAAATATCCGAGACTTGGACCATTAACAGATTTGACCCGCTGACTGTTGATGTTGAAACCATTACAGATTTTGATTGTGACACACGAAATGTAGAACAAACTTTTGTAGCCAGGGTTACTGGTGGTGTTCCTCCTCATCAAATAACTTGGTCTAGCGGAACAGTTAGTGGTTCTAATAATGAAATCATGAATACTTCTATTGATGGTTTAATAACTGTTGATGTTGTTGATAGTATTGGTTGCACAACAAGCTTTTCATACAATGTTGAAATTCCTGTTTTAGGTTTTCCTGGTTTTAGTCAGAATTCAACTGGTTTTACAACGTATGGTTTTTATTCAAAACTAGATCCTATTCAATTTACAAATACCGCAACTGGCGATTATATAAGTATCTCTTGGGATTTCGGGGATGGTAATTTTTCTGCGGAAGAAAACCCAATTCACACCTATGTAAGCGAGGGTAGCTATGTCGTTACGCAAACCGTTACTTATCCTTTTGGATGCATTTACACGGAAGGTATTACTTTAGGTATTGAAAAAGGATATAGTTTAATCGTGCCAAATGCCTTTACACCAAATGGAGATGCAATTAATGCTTTTTTTGTTCCAGAGTCTATTGCGCTTAGTGATATAACGCTGAATATATTTGATACCTGGGGGAGTTTAATATATTCTGAAGAAGGAGATAATATAAAAGGATGGGATGGTAAAATAAAAGACGCTGAGGCAGAAAATGGAAACTATTATTATACGCTTACGGCAAAAACATTTTACGGACAAACAGTAACCAGTAAAGGCGCTTTTGTATCCATTAAATAAATGAACTCATCTATGTTAATACTTAAAAAGAAAAAAAATGTTAAATATCGGAATTTACATCTTTTCATCCATAAATAACTTATACAATATTAATAAAATATTATTTTAGCCTTAACCAATGAATACTAAATAGTTTACATGAACAAGACATCTTTTCTGACTCTTTTGTTTTTTTTATTAATCATTACTTTTTTTGGATTAAATAAATCATTCCCGGTAACTGTTTTAGGTTTACACAGCTTGACTTCTAGTGCTATACCTCCCACGGTTGATTTTAATTTTAATAATGATGGTGCATGTTCTGGAACACAAATAACATTTACACCAACTGTCACAGGTGTTGCTCCTTTTACTTATGTATGGGATTTTGGTGATGGAACTACCTCAACTGATAGCAATCCTACACATATATTTACTGCGCTGGGTTGTGGGTTTCAAAATAATACTATTAGGTTAACAGTTACAGATGCAAACAATGATACTTCTTCTCTAACCAAACCCATTTCAATTCAACAAAAACCAGATTTAGAATTTGTAAACTTAAATGCGCCTGCGGGTTCTATGGCTTCTTTTGAAAAATGTGGCGATAATAATACAGACCCACAATACACCATAAATGTGGGTAACAATTCTAATTCCACTGCATGTATTACATCATATAATGTTGATTGGGGCGACGGAACTTCAGAAACCAATGTAACATTTCCTAGAATGCATACTTACACAGCATTGGGTTCATTCAACATGGTGGTAACTGGTATTGGAAATAGTGGTTGCAATAACTCAATAACTTATGTCATAAAAAATTCTAACAATCCTATTGGATCTTTAATAGCACCCGGTAATACAACCAATTTATGTACGCCTGTACCTGTTATGAATTTTGCTATAGGATCTTGGGCACTAAACCCTTCAGATACGAGATATGAAGTCAATTTTGGCGATGGCACTATTGCAAATTATACACAAGCGCAATTGGAAAGCTCAATATATTATAATGCGGCAAACCCACCTGCCTCTCAAAATTTTCCTATTCCGCATACTTTTACTAGATTTAATTGCCCTAGTGGAAATATTGTACGACTAACAATTACAACATCTTGCGGAAGCACATTTCTTACCGCTGGCCCTATTATTATTTTAGATGTACCCATCATAGATTTTAATGTAAATAGTATTGTTTGCGCAAACACACCTACATCTTTTAGAAATAACACCATTGCAGGATTCACTAACGATTGTAGCACTTTTAATGTTTATACTTGGGATTTTGGAGATGGAAGTGCGCCCTCTAGAGCTGTTAACCCTAACCATGTATATACAACGCCTGGAAACTATACCATCACTTTAGAAGCTGAAACACCATGTGGAATAGGAACCTCTGTTTCAAAAACAATATGTGTAGAACCTATATTAGAGCCTAACTTTACATTCGGTAATGCCTGTGCATCCACTCCATTACAACTAACAAATACAACTGATGCTAGTTTAGGTTGTGGAGCAGAAACCTATACTTGGGATGTTGTATCATATTCTGAGGCGTATTGTGGTGAAGAACCTGAAAGATGGAATTTTGCAAATGGGACAGGAAGAAATTCTAGAGAACCTTTTATTTCATTTAACACGCCTGGTATTTATTACTTAAGATTAACAACACGAAATTCTTGTGGTATCAATAGGTCTATTACGAAACGTATCGATGTAAAAAAACCTCCAGTAATCACTTTAGATCCCGTTTCTGATTTTTGTCAATCGGCTTCAATTTTTCCAAAAGGAACTGTGGAAGAAACTTGCTCCCCAAGTTCTGAAATTACATATTTATGGAGTTTTCCTGGAGGAATACCGGCAACATCAACAGCTTTAAATCCTGGTAAAATAGATTATTCCACAAGTGGAAATTATACGGTTTCATTCAATGTAACTAATAGCTGTGGTACAACAACTAGAACAGCTAATTTTTCGGTTGATTTGGTTTTATCACCAATCATATCAGATAAAAATATAGAGATTTGTAGTGGCGATAACTTTAATATAAGACCAACTTCCAACGGAACAGAAAATGTTCCTTCGAGTACTACTTATACCTGGTCAACCCCTATAGTAAATCCTTCTGGGGCAGTTAGTGGCGCTACTGCACAATCATTACCAAGAAGCAATATCAGTCAAACACTAACCAATAATACAAGTACTCCTGCTACTGTAACCTATACCGTGTCACCCATTGCGGGAACTTGCCCTGGTCCAGATTTTAATATTACAGTAACCGTTAATCCATTAATTGACGTTACACCGAGCATTATCAATGGTACTTGTTTTGATTCTGATGATGGTTCTATTAATATAACTATATCGGGAGGTATTCCATTTTCTACTGGAAATCCTTATACTATTTCTTGGACGGGACCTAACGGCTTTAATAGTACAGATGAAGATATTAATAATTTAGAACCCGGGAGTTATACATTAAGAATTACTGACGATGGTAATTGCCCCTTCAATAGAACTTATACAGTAACTGAACCTGGTTTATTTAGATTTTCTGATTCTAAAAATGACATTTCTTGTTTTGGGTTTGATGATGGACGAATCAATTTAAATGTTAGCGGAGGAACACCACCTTATACTTTTGTCTGGACAAAAACGGGCGATCCTACTTTTTCTGAATCATCAGAGGACTTAAATAATTTAACACCTGGCGAATATAAAGTTACTATTACTGAAACTAATAATTGTAATACACTAACCGGCTCATACACCATTATAGAACCGCCATTATTGGAAGTTGATTTAGCTAGTCCAGTAGAAATCATTCTTTGTTATGGTGACTTTACAGGAGAAATTTATGTGAATGCTACAGGTGGCAGACCGATAGGAGGTTCTAATTACAGATGGGCATGGGCTGGACCTAATGGTTATAGAAGCAGTAGTCAAAACTTAACAGGTATTGAGGCAGGAACCTATAATTTAACAGTTACTGATAATTCTGGTTGTACAGAAAACTTACAGGTTATTGTACCGCAAAATCCTCAAATTAATATGGATTACACAGTAAAAGACCTTACTTGCTACAATGATGATAGTGGTGCGATTACCATAAATAATATTTCGGGAGGTATTCCGCCTTACGAACCTGTGGAATGGAGTAATTTAGGAACGGGCTTTATGCAAGATAACTTATCGGCAGGTAACTATATTATCACTATTACAGATGCCATAGGTTGTATTCGTATATTTTCTATTCCTGTAAATAACGCCCCTGTTTTCGAAATAAATCCAGATATTAAAAATGTATCATGCTTCGGTGAAAATGATGGAAGTATTAAATTGAACCTAATAGGAGGCGAAAACCCTGTAACATTAGTTTGGGATGATAGCTCAAGCTCTGGTAACGAACGAAACAATATTGGTCCTGGCGATTATTCTGTAACCATTACGGATGCTAAAGGGTGTGTGCTTGAAGAAGAATTCACTATTCTAGAGCCTTTGCCTTTAACTTTAATAGGAATTGCGTCTGACGCTCTGGATTGTAATGATGTTAATAGTGGCGCTATTAATCTAGAAATAACTGGAGGATCTTTACCGATATCAATTCTTTGGAGTAATGGTGCCCAAACTGAAGATTTATCTAATATTCCACCAGACCTTTATACAGTAACCATTACCGATGCTAATGGATGTGTTGAAACAGCCTCTTTTGATGTAAAAAGATTTGAACCGCTTGAAGCGCCTTTTGAAATAATCACGAATTTTGATTGTGAGACCAGAGCAGTCGATCAAACCTTTATTGCACGCGTAAAAGGAGGAATACCACCCTATCAATTGAGTTGGTCTAGTGGAACTATAACAGGAGAGAATAATGAAATTATGCGTACAGGCACCAATGGTTTAGTTATTCTTACCGTAACAGATAGTTTTGGCTGCGTTAAAGAATTTTCAATTCAAGTAGAAACCCCAGTATTGGATGGTTCTAGTTTTACTACCAATTCTTTTGGGTATAGCACTTATGATTTGTACTCTATTTTCGACCCTATTCAATTTACAAATACAGCTGAGGGAGATTTTATTAATATTAGTTGGGACTTTGGAGATGGTAACCTTTCAAGTGAAATAAACCCAGAACACATCTATACTAAAGAAGGCACTTATACTATTATTCAGAATGTTACTTATCCCTTTGGATGCAAATATTCTAGCGAAACCACTATAATTGTTGAAAAAGGATATAGTCTTTTAATGCCCAATGCATTTACTCCAAATGGAGATAATATGAATGATTACTTTTTTCCTGTTTTTATTGGCTTAAATGATATGACTTTAGACATTTACGACACTTGGGGTAGTATAATATATTCTGAAAGTGGTGAAAATATTAGAGGCTGGGATGGAAAAATAAAAAACTCAAGAGCAGAAAATGGTAATTACCAGTTTAAATTTAGGGCAAAAACTTTTTATGGCAAAGAAGTAATAAGAGAAGGCGCTTTAGTCTTAATTAAATAAATTGACACAACTTAAATAAATGAAAATTAAAATATCAACCCTAATCATAATAAGTTGCTTTTGTTTAAAAGTAAACGCACAAGACCCCGTTTTTTCTCAATATTTTTTAGTTCCGGAAACTATGAATCCTGGTTTCTCGGGTTTTGAAGACGCTTCATACTTTGGGTTGATTCATAGAACACAATGGCCTAGTTTAGATTTAAGAGTTGACACTGAATATGCCTTTTTCAATACATGGATTGAAGATGTTGGTGGCATCGGTTTTAGTATTTTAAACCAGCATGAAAATAACACTAACTATAACCATTTGCAGGGTAATATAAACTTCGCATATCATGTAACATTAGCCAACGATTGGTATTTCAGACCCGCTATTGAAGTCGGATTTGGCACAAAATCTTTTAATTTCAGAAATTTGGTTTTAGCAGATCAAATTAATATTAATTCAGAAACAATTAACCCAGTTACTTCAGATATATTTGCCTTGAACGCTAACAGAAATGTAACCTTTTTTGATTTTTCTGCTGGTTTTGTTTTTGATAAAAAGAATACACGCAACGATACCGATTTATGGCTCGGAGCTTCTATAAAACATTTAAACAAACCCAATATTTCATTTGTAGAAAACGGGAATGTGCCGTTAGATATTTTTTACTCACTACATGCAAATTATAAATTCCCGTATTTTGATTATAATGATATACTTGTTTATGCAAATTATATGCAACAAGGGCAATATAATAGGTTAGATCTTGGCGCAACAATACAACTCGAAAAACTGATGTTAGGCGCCATGGCGGTTACTAATCCTGCCAAAAACAGTTTAAACAGCCATTTATTAACGTCCATTAATGCTTTTGTAGGCTTAGAATTTGAACAACTGCGTTTTGGATTTTCTTATGATATAAATACGACTAAAATTGGTAGAACTGATGGGGTTTACGAACTTTCCATCACCTATTTAGCAGGTTGCTTAATTTGTAGAAATCCAGCAAATTTAGAACGTAGGAAGTAAGTACGAATTCGTCATGGCGAGGGGTAAAATAGCCTGCACTGAGCGCAGTCGAAGTGTGGCTATCTTTAAGAAACTATAAAATTCTAAATAAACAGATTCTCACGCTTCGCTCAGAATGACGCAACCGTTCTTCATTAGTCTCCATAAACTTATTTATTCTAAATTCATTTCAATATTAAATATAATCACGTCATTGCGAGGAGGCAACGACGTGGCAATCTCTTAAAATTTACCGAAAATAGAAGAATCTGATTCTTTCACTGCGTCCAGAATGACGGAAATATTCATATTATTTTTCAGTACATGAGAAAAATCAAAACATACATTTTATGTTGCTAATTATCAATAGTTTTATGTTTTTTGGATGTTTCCAGACCTGTCAGGTTTTGAAAACCTGACAGGTCTCAATTTCAGTAACATTACTGTTTTTTAATGAAGGCTAAACTAATTTTTGTCATGTACTAAAATATTACTTATTAAATTTGGATTTAAGTAGCTCTTTAGCAAATTTTGAAAACCGCCAATTATGATGGTTTGTAGCTTGTTCAAGGTTTTCTTTACACTTTTCGTTACAAGCTTGTATTTGATTTAGATATTGAAAGGCATTTTGTCTAAGCTCAAAACCATATTTCGGACTTGTATAATCCGTCAACTCATCAAAATAACTATTTTTATTTTCAACCTCAAAATCCTCAGTAATTAAAGCTAATGTTAACCATAGTATTCTAACATTCTTATCGTGAAACCCTTGAATATCTTTAGTTTTATTTAAATATTTATGTCGCTCTTGTGGAAAGTTTTTCCATAAATTAAATAAAGCGGTTTCAATGGTGATGTATGATTCATCGTCTAAAAGCGATTCGTATTCTGTTTTTAATTCCGATGGGATTTCAGATAGATTTTGAGCAATGGCTTGACGAAACTTAATATCTTCAATTCTAAACATCTCATTATTTATTAAATCTGGTCGTTGAGAAATTATACGTTCTTTTAGTTTAAAACCAATATCTTCTTTTATTAGTTTTTCACAATCCAACATTCCTTCTAAACAAAAACCAAGATCATATTTTTGAACTATAGCATTTTCATATAGAGCTACTTTTATCGCAGCTTCGTTTAATTTATCACTCACTAACCAATCACTAACAAACGCACTCAAATCATCAACGCTAGCCTTTTCAACTTCATTTATAAAATCATCAGTTTCAACATTCTTAAATTGATATTTTAACAAATAATTTTTAACGCCTTTTCTAAAAGCTTTATCTCCTACTTGCTCCCGCAAAATATGCAATACCCAAGCCCCTTTTTTGTAAAATGTAGTACTGCTCGATTTTGGGTCTAAAAGCGATGTACTTCCACCTGCTTTATCTTGGGCTAATAATTCTTGAGCATATTCATATAATTGCCAATAGTAATAATCATCTCCAAAAATATCACGTTCTGATAACAACGCATAATAGGTTGCAAAGCCTTCTTGAAGCCAATGATGTGTTCCAGAAGTTTCAGTAACCAAATTTCCAAACCACTGATGCGCTAATTCGTGCGCATTTACATTCACATAGTTTTTATCTACAAAAGCAATAGAATCAATTACAAAACTATCAGCAAAAATGGTGGTACTGGTATTTTCCATTCCGGCGTATAGAAAATCTTTTACGGGGACTTGCTTATAGTTTTGCCAGGGATAAGGAACGCCTATTTCCTCTTCTAAAAAATCAAATATTTGTTTGGTGTAGCGATACGTGGGTTCCACTTTTAATGAATCTTCTGGATAGTAATACATTTCTAAAGGAATACCGCTTTTAGAATACTCAACTTTTTTGTTGTATTTGCCAATTGCCAAAGCAACAAGGTAACTAGACATGGGTTTTTGCATGTCGTAGTGCCATGTTATTTTGGATTCGTTGATTTGTTTATCTGTTAGTTTACCGTTTGTAATAATTTCATAACCCTTATCAAATGTGATGGTTAAATCAAATTCAATTTTATCATTCATATCGTCAATAGATGGCAACCAATTGCTTGTGTATTTTCCTTGACCTTGAGTCCAAATCTGTTTATTTCCATCTTCATAATCCCAATCAATAAAATACATGGCTTTTTTAGGGTTCGTTTTCCAAATAACGTCGACTTTATGAGAACTATTTGCTTTAAATGGATGTTTTATAATAAGTTGTTTGCCGTTATAGTATTTGCCTTTAATCCCTTCATCTAAATGATATTCTATTACCTCAAAATTATTAGCATCAATAAAAATGGAATCAATATCTTTTAAAATTTCAAATTCATAAGAAATAATTCCTGAAACCTCTTTTTGCTGTACATCGCCAAAAATGATATCTACTTTAGCTGTTTTAAAATCGACATATTCTGTTTGTTGCGCTTGTAAAAAGCCAACTGTGAAGCATAAAATAAATAAGAAACGATTCATGCTTTTTTTGTATCAAAGATTAAACCAAAAAAATTGAAGTGGTTTAAACTTTTTGGATTGAAGCGAAAATTAATCATTTTGTGACTAATTGAAGGCTTTTTTAAGTTGCATAGCCCCCGACGCTTCGGGGCTACGGAACGAAAAAAAGACAAAAATTAGGTGCAAAAGGATAATTTTTTAGCTAATTAAAAAAAATTAAACCACTTCATTAAATAGAATCAATTAGAAACTATGAAACTCAATTAAATTGGCTTCATAATATTGCTCTCCCAATTTTGTTAAAAGGTTTCTAATCACATGGCTATCTCCATTTACAGCTAATGCAGAATATCCAGTATCATTCAACTTACCTAATCGCAAATCTTTAATATTGATGTTTTTAGACGCTAATGCTGAAAGTAAAATGAGAAGTACTCCGGGGGCATTATGATGTTTCGTTAAAATAACTTTACCGCTTAATGCTAAATTTAAAGACACACCGTCCATTTCTAATAAATAAACACCCTTACTGTAATAATTGGGCAATATGGCATCTTCCTGATAAGTCAATTCCTTAAACAAACCAGCATCTGTACCGTTTATAAAATCGATAGCACTTTGCACGCTTCCATTTTTATTGTCAAGAGATAAAAAGGCCACCGCAGTACCGTCATTATTGGATTTTAATCGCGCCGTTTCAACGTTTATACCTTCAGAGGCCAACGTATTAAAAAGTGAGGAAATAACACCCGGTTTATCTAAATGCTCTGAGAATAAACCATTAACAACTCTTTGGCTGTTTTTGGGGATTTCATTTGTCACCGTTATTGATTTACCCCATTTTCGTATTCTAATGGCATTATAATCCCCCATTCCTGTAGAATTCTTATAAATATCCGTAAATTCTGAAAACGAACCTCCAAAAGAAAAATCAGGAATAATGCGTCGTTGATTATTATCCAATCGTTGATTCAATAACTCAATACCTTTATTTAAAACCGTGTATTTTACTTTTAAATCGTGGTCATCAAAAATAGTACGGTTTTCAGGAATTAATTTTGAATAACTCACATAACTTTCGTAACCCGCTTCTTGAATATATTCTAAGCTTTCTTTGTAATTTAATCCGTAGTAACGCACATGATGCGTATCTGTACCTACACAAACTGGAATTTGAAGTGCGTTAGCGCGTCGTAATATATTTTGCGTTGGATACACCCCTACGCCTTTAAATTTACCAGCCATATTAACATCTAACGATAAATTTCTATCTGCAATCAACTCTAAAAGCGTTCTAAATTTATTAGCCAACGGATGTGCGCTAGTTTCAAAATTTATTAAAGCTTCCGGCACATCAACATTCAATTTTGGTAAATCGATATGCCCAATAATCTGAATCATATCTCCAAAACATTCGATCATTTGAATCATTTCGTTGAAATATCCATCCCAATACGCTTCCAAACTTCCCCTTAATTCCAAAAGGGCCTGTGCTTCTTCTTTTGAGCCATCGTAAGGCAAGCCTTCGGGAGCAAAATGCACAGAACCAATTACATAATCAGCATCTTCTGCCTGAAATATTTTTGACCTACTCCATTGTAAACCTAAATCTGGTCCCATCCATTCCAACTCAACACCATATTTGATATTAATTTTGTCTGTGTATTTTTGACGAAGATTAGCAATACGTTTTGGGTAATTCAAATACGATTTATTGCCTCTAATAAACTTTACATTGGTCTCTTTTTCCACAGCATAACGAAAACTGGTTAATCGAGGTGAATGAATTATAAAGGTAATGCTAGGGTTTCCAGCTTCAACCGCTTTATCAACAATATCTTCCAATTTATCAATACCATGTTTTACATGATCTTGTTCCGTACCAGCATGAATACCATGTGTTTCCCAAATAAATTCGTTGAGTTTTCTCATCAATCTATATGCTTTAAATTATCCATTAAGAATTCCAAATTTAACCATTGAATTAGAAATACGGTCTATTATTTAATTTTTTCAATA
>CAXBID010000086.1:0-13894 GCA_963975495.1 uncultured Flavobacteriaceae bacterium
TTATAAATATAGAAACTCTACTTTAGAGTTGTCCTAAGAATGGGATGGCTACCATCACACTTATGGGGCGATTAAATAATTTGAAGGATTCTAATGTTTTTATCACAGAAGGAACATTAACCTGACGAGCGTCAGCACCAAGATAAGGCCCCATAATATCGATTATATATTTTTTCATATCATTACAAAGCTTATGATTAGGATCTATAAACTCATTCCATGAAGTATTGTCTAATTTGTTTAGTCGCTCTGTAGAAATAAGAAAACAGTACAGTATTTTATTTAATACATTATATTTTTGTTTAAATGGAATATTTCTAAATGCATATCGTATATCAATAAGCGTTTTTGGCCTATTGTTCATATGCATAATAGTACCTTGATCGGCGATAAGGTAATCAGTTATATCAACAAGATTGTCATGTACTGTTTTTTCAGGATCATTTGTTAATGGAATTTTTTTTAGAATTGATCTTAGATTGTCGTAATTTGGCCCATAAATTCTCCAACAATATTCTGTAGGCAGCTTAATTCCATTTCTAATTTTTACACCACTTCGTGCCATCCCACCGATAATTATATTTTTGTCATATATATGAATATCATATTTATTCCTACTTTCTAATAGTTCATGAGCAACTGTTAAGCCTCCAATTCCAGCTCCCATGATGATTACTTTTTGTCGTTGATGTTTACTCATAATATATCCCAAAATCCTTTGTTAATTTAAGAACAGCTACCCTGACAAACCGTCACGACATGATTATTTTTTGCTAGAATAATAATGATAAACCAATACTGTATCTGTTTTCGCTGGTAGATTTGTTGTCTTGCTGTAATAAGCTTTTTACCTCACCATAGCTGCCTGTATATTTATATTGTAAATATACAGCGGCGGTGGGGTTGATTTGGTAATAAGGTCGCAGTGTAAATTCAAATGTATTTAAACCCTTACCCACTTCATCTTGAGGGGTTCTTTTAGTTGAAAATATCCCTCGAAACGCAGTGCGAATAAAAAAGTTATGTGCGATGAGAGTATTTCGAGAAAACTCTAAATCTGCTTTAGCGCCTCCATCATGATAATAAAGGCGGAAATCAGTATCAATAAAATAAGGCATTAAACCTTCAATTCCTATTCCTGGTTGTACATAAGGTGTTTTAGCAGGTCGATAAACATAATTGACACCGCCTTTAACAGCCCAGAATTGACTAATCAAGCGCCAGTAAAAAATATCAAGATTAGCGTTATCGATAGTTCCTTTATTGATTTCAGCTTCATTCATATAAAGTTCAAGCTTGTTATAATCATCACCAAATAATCCTTTATAAGTGATTTCTTGGCTGTTGTTAAAAGGATCCTCATCCGCATCTAAAAAACTTGCCATAAAAAGATATGCTGGATGTCCTAATGGGTCACGCACTAAATTAAAATTAATTGGTGCTTTATCAACGCGAATAATAGCTTGGTTGGTGTAGGGTAATGGATTGATTATTTTTTCGAGTCTGCCTTTTCCTTTTTCAAGATCAATTAAAGTGGAATATTGAAAAATACGATTCATCCCAGCCATCATATGATACAGCTGATGACAATGGAAAAACCATTGCCCATTTGCATCTGTATCAATATCAGTAACTATGGTAGCGCCTGGTGGTACATCAATAGTATGTAACAATGGGTCATAAACTCCATGGCCGTTTCTTAAAATAAACCAGTGCCCATGAATATGCATGGGATGATGCATCATTGATGTATTACTAAAGATAATACGATACCGCTGCCCAGGTTGTAATACAATGGGTTTGGCTTGATATCCAGGGATACCATTAATGAACCAAACATAATGATCCATGTATCCAAATAACTCCATCCTAATAACTCCGTTAATAGGTTTGTTAGGGTCATTGGTTTTAACTGCGGCAACAAGCGACTGATATTTTGTATTTGAAGATGTTTTTATTTCTGGTAATGTCTCTGGTGCAACAATTGAATCTCCTTGAATAGTTGATTCCGTTGGCATATTCATTGAATTGTTCGTCGCTGGCATAGTATTTGCGGCATTGGATTGTATTGATTTTTGAGAATGAGTCATGTCATCCATTTTTGACATATTTTTTGATGATCCTAAATTATGGCTCATGTTAACACCCATCATGTTATCCATCATTTCTCGAGTTATCGGCAAAGGCTCAGGAAAAGGTTTTACCTTTTGATAATTAATGGGTTGCTGAGGTGACGTGGTTAGTGCACCAACAGTATGACCTAATGTATCAATAGATTCAGCATAAATTATATAAGGAATTGGTTTCTTAATTGAAACTAAAACATCATAAGTTTCTCCTGGAGCAACACTAATATTATTAACTATAAGAGGTTTAACATTATTACCATCAACTTGTATAATTTTCATTAAGGTATCAGGTATTCTAACATTAAAAATAGTGCTGCCACCAGCATCAATAAATCTCAATCGTACAACATCTCCAACTTTCACAGTAGCTGTCCATGGGTCTTTTGTCGTTTTGCCATTGAGTAAATAAGCATCATAAGCAACGTCGCTATAATCATAAATGCTCATACGCATTTGTTGCATCATTTTATAATCGTCGACGAGTTGTTTTCTTTCTTTAGGTGATGCATTTTTGGAGTCGTAAAGAAACTTTTTTAATGATGGTTGTAATGGGAATCTTGGATTGTAATAATCACCTTCCTTTTTTAAATTAGCGTAAACTTTTTCAGGAAGGACATTATTCCAATCTGATAATACAACAACAAAATCTTTGTTATAGTGATACGGTGATGATTTTTTGGGGTCGATAATAATACTACCGTATAAGCCCTGTTGTTCTTGAAACTCCTCATGAGCATGATACCAATAAGTACCAGATTGATAGAGTGTAAATGAATAATGAAAAACGCCACCTGGTGGTATTGCTGTTTGGCTAATGCCAGCAACACCGTCCATTTGCCACGGTACCAATAAGCCATGCCAATGAATACTAGTGCCAACCTTTAGATGATTGTAAACATTGATAGTGACATGATCACCTTCTTTAAAATGTAAGGTAGGGGCTGGAATTTGGTTATTGACAGCAATGGCTTTTGCTGGGGTTCCGTTGAAATTAACTGTTTTATAATCTACTATTAAATTAACTACATGATGTTCTGCGTGGGTATTGATTGTCAATAAAGATAAAAGCGCTATTCCACAAATCCAACGTAATGTTTTTTTTATTTTCATTTTGATCTTATTTATGCCGTAAATTTATTGAAACTTATCATAACATTAAGGTATCATTAATAAATTACCTAAACAAGAGATTATTATTCCATGCCAGAAATCATTCCAAACTATCATCCTGTGCTAGTACATTTCACGATTGCGTTAATTACTACCTCTTTAGGGACGTTAATTTTAGGCTGGTTATTAGCACGATGTCAAACACTACAACAAGAGTGCTTTATAGTATCACGCTGGTGTTTATGGTTAGGAGGTTTATTCTCTATTTTGACCATATCAGCTGGATTTTATGCATATTATACTGTAGCCCATGACGCGATTTCACATAGGGTGATGACAACGCACCGAAATTTTGCATTAACTACATTTGGATTTATTTGGATAATGGTAATTTGGTCGTGGTTATTATGGATTAAAGCGCTAGCTCCTAAATGGATTTATGCTGCTGGAATGACTATTACTTTTGGTTTTATGATAACAACTGGGTGGTATGGTTCTGAACTAGTGTACCGATATGGAATAGGAGTGAGGTCTTTGCCACAAGCAGAAGAAACAGGGCATACTCATACTAATATAAACCCAGATAACGACTTCCAAGATCATGGCCAGCACGAACATTAACCTCAAGTAAAAAATTTATTTATAATTTATATTTTTGCTTGAGGCGCTTTATCATACATGCTGAATAATGTCATCTTACAGCATGTATGATAAAATAATTTTTATGGATTCATATGATCCATATGGTTTAATTTATGCTGTTTCATATATTGCATTTTAATTGGTTTATCAAAGTAACCAAGACTCAAATATTTTATTGAATAATAAGTAGTGCATATAATAGATATTGCTCCTAAAATTAAAACAAAATATCCTAAATACTTAGCGGCTAAAATTCCAGCTCCTTCATTTCTATAAGACCAAATAATAAAAGCCACCCCAATACTTATTGCTATTAGTTCAACAGCAAATGCTAGATCAGCTTGAAACATGTTCATGATTTTATCCTTGTTTAAATTATAATAAATACTTATAATTTTAGCACATAATCTATATATAGATATTTAGATAAATAAAAGATAAGGTGTTTTTTATTATAGCTATATCAATTTGTTTATAAACATTGTATGTCTTATCCAATTATGGAATTTCACCTTATTATTTTTTTGATAAAAAGTTAGTATGAAAATTTTACAAATTAATCTACAATATTAAATATAAATAAAAAATATTTGACTTTTATTATATTAATTGTATAATTATCTTCTTCAAAATTTAATAACGCGCCTTGTTTTCGTAAAACGATGTAATTCCGGCGCTTTGTGATAAGCAAGGTGTGTATGAGTTTTACTAAAATTAAATCTAAATTGCTGTGTAATGTTCGCGGTGATTTGCTTTCTGGCATGGTTGTAGCGTTAGCACTTATTCCTGAAGCTATAGCTTTTTCTATTATAGCTGGTGTTGATCCTCAGGTTGGTTTATATGCTTCTTTTTGTATTTCCATAGTTATAGCTATTGTGGGTGGCCGGCCTGGAATGATTTCTGCTGCCACCGGTGCAATGGCGCTAGTTATGGTAACTTTAGTAAAAGAACATGGGCTTGAGTATTTGCTTGCTGCTACGGTGCTTACCGGTATAATACAGGTTTTTGCTGGTTTTTTTCGTTTAGGATCTTTGCTAAGATTTGTTTCCCGATCTGTGATAACAGGTTTCATTAATGCATTGGCGATTCTGATTTTTATGGCACAGTTGTCAGAATTTACAGGGGCTGGTTGGCAGATGTATGCAATGGTAGCTGCAGGACTTTTTATAATATATGGTTTTCCTTATGTTAGTCGGGCGATTCCTTCACCGCTAGTTGCAATTATTACACTAACAGCGTTTAGCATAGTTGTAGGTTTGGATTTACGTTCTGTAGGAGACATGGGCCAGTTGCCTGATAAGCTTCCTATGTTTCTTATTCCAAATATTCCACTTTCCTTTGAGACATTGATGATTATTTTACCTTATTCTTTAACGTTAGCAGTGGTCGGGTTGCTGGAATCTCTTATGACATCAGTTATTGTAGATGATCTAACTGACACTTTGAGTGAAAAAAATCGCGAATGTACAGGACAAGGTATTGCAAATATCGTTGCTGGATTTTTTGGTGGTATGGCAGGTTGCGCTATGATTGGTCAGTCTGTCATTAACGTTAAATCCGGCGGGCGTGGTAGATTGTCTACATTCTTTGCAGGGGCATTCTTATTGTTTTTGATTTTGGTTCTTGGTAAATGGGTAAAACAGATTCCTATGGCTGCGCTTGTAGCAGTAATGATTATGGTATCAATTAGCACATTTGATTGGTCATCTATAAAAAACCTTCGTACTCACCCAAGAACATCTAGTCTTGTGATGTTAGTAACAGTTGGAGTAGTTGTTTTTACACATAATCTTGCACTGGGGGTGTTTACTGGTGTACTGATGAGTGCTTTGTTTTTTGCTAGAAAAGTATCACACTTGATGCAGGTGGAGTCAGAACTCACAACAGTAGGAAAGCATCGTATCTATAAAGTTTATGGTCAAATATTTTTTGCTTCAGCAGAGTATTTTTCAGCGCAGTTTGACTTCAAAGAACAGCTTGAAAAAATTATAATTGATATGACACAGGCACATTTCTGGGATTTGTCTGGAGTAGGCGCATTGGATAAGGTTGTGCTTAAGTTTCGTCGTGAAGGAGTAGAAGTTGAAGTTCTTGGCATGAATGAAGCAAGCACAACGATTGTTGAAAAGCTTGGAGTTTATGATGAGAAGAAGAATGAACAGCTATGTTAAAATAGGCTCTGTGTGTCTTTAAAACTCAATTAATATTATAAAAAACTATTCTGAATTTAATATAAAAAAATACTATCTGTAATTTTTACGTGTTGCTATTTATGTTAATGCTATAATTATATTTGCAATATACGAATAAGTTACGGGAATACATAATGAAATATAAAGGATCTTGTCCTATTATACATGGCGGTATTACGTCAGTGAATAGTTCAGTAATGGATTGGTGGCCAAAAGCTTTAAATCTAGATATTCTCCATCAACATGATACAAAAACAAACCCAATGGGAAAGAATTTTAACTATCGTGAAGAGTTAAAAAAATTAGATATAGCTGCACTAAAAAAAGATATGCATGCACTTATGACTAATAGTCAAGAATGGTGGCCTGCTGACTGGGGACATTATGGAGGCTTAATGATTCGAATGTCTTGGCATGCTGCAGGATCATATCGTATATCTGATGGTCGAGGTGGTGGGGGCACTGGAAATCAACGATTTGCTCCTCTAAATTCATGGCCTGATAATGTTAATCTAGATAAAGCTCGTAGACTACTTTGGCCTATTAAAAAAAAATACGGCAATAAAATAAGCTGGGCAGACTTAATTATTCTTTCGGGAAATATAGCTTATGAATCAATGGGGCTTAAAACTTTTGGATTTAGTTTTGGCCGTGAGGATATTTGGCATCCAGAAAAAGATGTATATTGGGGATCAGAAAAAGATTGGTTAGGAGCAGATAGATATGATGGTGAAAATCGAGATACACTAGAAAATCCTCTAGCGTCTGTTCAAATGGGATTGATATATGTAAATCCAGAAGGGGTTAATGGCAAGCCTGATCCATTAAAAACAGCTGAAGATGTTCGAGTTACATTTGAGCGTATGGCAATGAATGATGAGGAAACTGTTGCTTTAACAGCTGGTGGTCATACAGTTGGTAAGTGTCATGGCAATGGTGATTCTAAGCTGTTATGTTCTGAACCTGAAGCTGCTGATGTTGAAGATCAAGGTCTAGGTTGGATAAATAAAACTACAAGAGGTATAGGTAGAAATACTGTCTCAAGTGGTATTGAAGGAGCATGGACAACTCATCCTACTAAGTGGGACAATGGTTATTTTAAGTTATTACTAAATTATGAATGGGAAAGTAAAAAAAGCCCAGCTGGAGCATTCCAGTGGGAGCCAATAAATATCAAAGAAGAAGATAAGCCTGTTGATGTCGAAGATCCTTCTATACGTTATAACCCGATTATGACTGATGCAGATATGGCAATGAGAGAAGATCCTATTTATCGTAAAATTTCAGAAAAGTTTTATAAAGATCCAGAATATTTTTCTAAAGTCTTTGCTCAAGCTTGGTTTAAATTAATACATCGTGATATGGGACCTAAAGCTAGATATTTTGGCCCAGATGTTCCTGAAGAAGATTTAATTTGGCAAGATTTAGTTCCTCAAGGTACAGTTGATTATGATATTGAAGCTGTAAAACAAAAAATTGCACAAAGTGATTTAACCATAAGTGAAATGGTTGCAACTGCATGGGATAGTGCTAGAACTTTTAGAGGTTCAGATATGCGTGGCGGCGCCAATGGTGCTCGTATTCGCCTTGCTCCACAAAAAGACTGGGAAGGTAATGAGCCTAAAAGGCTTGCTAATGTTTTAAAAGTTCTTGAAAAAATTGCATCTGAATCAGATTGCAGTGTTGCTGATACTATAATACTTGCAGGTAATGTTGGAATTGAACAAGCAGCTAAAAAAGCTGGATTTGATATTAAGGTTCCTTTTTCTTCAGGTAGAGGAGACGCTACTGATGAAATGACTGATGCTGCATCTTTTGAGTTCTTAGAACCAATACACGATGGTTATAGAAATTGGCTGAAAGAAGATTATTCTGTAAGCCCTGAAGAGTTGATGCTTGATCGTACACAGCTTATGGGATTAACTGCTTGTGAAATGACTTTATTAGTTGGTGGTATGCGTGTATTAGGTGCTAATTATGATGGTACAAAACATGGTGTATTTACTAAAAATGAAGGTTCTTTAACAAATGATTTTTTTGTTAACTTAACAGACATGGCATATCAATGGAAACCTATTGATAAAAATTTATATGAAATCTGTGACAGAACAACAGGAAAAGTTAAATGGACAGCGACAAGAATTGATCTTGTTTTTGGTTCTAACAGTATTCTTAGAGCTTATTCAGAAGTTTATGCGCAAGATGATAATAAAAAGAAATTTATCGATGATTTTGTTGCTGTTTGGGTAAAAGTTATGAATGCTGATCGATTTGATTAAAATAGTATCATGAAAAACCCTCTTGTTGACTAAATTAAGTCAACAAGAGGGTTTTATTGCTTATAAATTACTTCTTATCAGGTGTTTTATTTAATATCTCATCTTGAGTAAACTCATCAACAGCAATAACTTTTAGCATTAAATCATAGCTTTTAGATATTATTTTATATTCTTCTTTATTAATGATTTTTTTATCATATGCCATTTCTAATCTGTCATGATAAGGAAGTTCTTTACTGATAATACCGGCTTTACATGCTTTAGAAATTTTACTATCTAGTGGTTCAGCAAGAATTGTTGCTGCTAAAGCTTCATCTAAAAGATGTAAATGATTATTTTTCTCATTAGGGTGCGTTAAATTTACACCAAGCTGGGTTCTTGCTTCTGATGGTCTTGTAAATAAATCACAAACTTGTTTATTGTTTTTATCAGAAGGTTTTTTAGTATGCTTTCCTGTAGGAAAGACTACTAATTTCAATAATTTTCCTATAAATTTATTAGGGAAGTTATCTAAAAAATCATCTATAGTTGTTTGTGTTTTATTAAACAAGTATTTCATGCTCCAATCAACTAAAGGTAAGCTTTCTGCTTTACTGCCTTGATCTGCATAATATTTTAATGTAGCCGTGGCAAGATAAGTATAGCTTAGCATGTCTCCTAATTTAGCAGATAGTGATTCTCGTCGTTTTAATGAGCCACCAAGCATGGCTAGTGATATATCACTTAAAAGACTTGTAGCCGCACTAAAGCGATTTATTTGCTGGTAATATCTTTTAGTTTTAGTATCTTTTGCATAACTAGGAGTTTTACTAAATCTCCCATTAGTCAAACCAAGCCATAGTGTTTTTACAAAATTACTTACGCTATACCCTAAGTGCGTGAAGAAAACTTTATCAAATTGTATTAAGTCTTCATCTCTAATTGTTTGCATTTCTTCTAAAAGGTAAGGGTGGCATCTTATAGCTCCTTGACCAAATATAATCATGCATCTAGTTAAAATATTAGCACCTTCTACAGTCACTGCGATAGGAGTGCTCTGGAACGGTCTTCCTGTATAATTATTAGGTCCAAGACAAATACCTTTACCGCCTTGTATATCCATTGCATCGATTCCAGCAAGTCTTGCAAACTCTGTTGTATGATACTTAGTAATTGCTGATACAATAGATGGCTTTATACCCTGATCTATGCCAACTGTTGCAATTGTTCTTGCTGAATCAGCAAGGTAAGTATAACCAATTACACGTGCTAAAGATTCTTGAATACCTTCGAACTCACAAAGAGGCACGCCAAATTGTTTTCTGATTTTGCTGTATGCTGAAGTAGCTAATGCAGTAAATCTTGCAAGGCCTGTTGAAGCAGAAGGTAAAGATATACCACGACCTACAGCTAAACATTCAACAAGCATTTTCCAGCCTTTACCAGCCATTTCTACATCACCAATGATGTAATCTAAAGGAATGAATACATTTTCACCTCTGACAGGTCCATTTGAAAAAGGGACATTAAGTGGTAAATGTCTTGTTCCAGTTGAAACACCTTTGGTTTCTTTAGGAATTAAAGCGCATGTAATGCCGTATTCTTTAATATTTTCGCCTAAAAGATTATCAGGGTCATATAATTTAAAAGCAAGACCAATAACTGTTGCAATAGGAGCTAGTGTTATATATCTTTTATTAAAATTAAGATTGATTCCTATTATTTCTTTGCCATTAAAAGTACCTTTGCAAACAACACCACTATCAGGAATAGCTCCTGCATCTGAGCCTGCTTCAGGATTAGTTAGTGCAAAGCAAGGAATGTCTTCCCCTTTTGCTAACCTAGGTAAATAATGTTTTTTTTGTTTATCTGTTCCATAATGCATTAATAACTCAGCAGGTCCTAATGAATTAGGTACTGAGACTGATATTCCAACTGTAATACTTTTTGATGATAATCTTGAGACTATTTCTGAGTGGGCGTATGCTGAAAATTCTAATCCACCATATTCTTTAGGAATAATAATACTTAAGAATTTATTTTTCTTAATAAAATCCCATATTTTAGGGCTTATTCCATAATCTTTATGGGTTGCATCCCAGTCATCAACCATAGAACATAATTCTGTTAAGGGACCATCTATAAAATCTTGCTCTTCTTTTGTTAATGTCGCACTAGGGAGCTTTTCAAATGCATTCCAATCTGGTTTACCTCTAAATAACTCAGCTTCTAGCCATACATGTCCTGCATCTATTGCAGTCTGTTCAGTTTTTGACAGAGTAGGTAGAGTTTTTTTTATTAATTTGTAAACAGGTTTTGATAAATATTCGATCCTGAACGTGTTATAATTTAACGGTATTACTATTGCTAAAAAAAGTAGCCAGAAGACCACCAAAGAAATTACCGAAAAGGAGCTAAGTGCAGATATTATTATTAAAAGTACCGTTGAGGCTATTGAGCCGGTGTATAAATCTATCCTGTTATAAAAAATATAACCTAATGCTCCAAGCCAAATTACTATCCAAAGTAATGTTTCCACTATAATCTCCTTATTTACTAATATGTTCTCTAAATTATAAAGTATATTTGAATTATTGAATAGCGATTTTGAAAATTAATAATATTTAAAAAATAATAAAATGTATTAATTTTCAAAAATATATTAAAATCTAAGTGTTTTTAAGCAAAATTATTAAATATTTATTTAAATCTAATGACCAAGTTTGTACATCTAAATTTACATACAGAATATTCATTAATTGATGGTTTAATTAAAGTTAAATCATTAATTGAAAAAACAGTTGAAAATCAAATGCCTGCTGTAGCTATCACTGATCATAGTAATTTATTTAGCTTGGTTAAGTTTTATAAAGCTGCTTTAAATTCAGGTGTTAAACCAATTATTGGAGCAAATATTTTAATTTATGATGATTTAGATATAGATAATAAACTTAATTCTAAATCTAATGTAAATTCTGGTTTTAAGTCACAACAGGATATTTCTAAACAAGTAAGTTCCTTGATTTTGTTATGTAAATCAACTCAAGGTTATAAAAACTTAACGGTTTTGTTATCAAAAGCTTATACAAAAGGACAAATGTTAAGTAATAAGCCTTTATTATATAAAAGTTGGTTAGATGATGAAAACACTAGTGAGCTTATTGTATTATCAGGAGAGTTATCGGGTGATATTGGTATTGATATCATTAATGAGCATTATGATAAAGCTGAAGAAAAATTAAAATATTGGCAAAATTTATTTAAAGATAATTTTTATATAGAGATACAACGAATAGGTAAACCATTTGAAGAAGTATATATTAATAAAGTTATAGAATTATCTGAAAGATTTAAAGTTCCATTAGTTGCAACAAATAGTGTAAGGTTTTTAGCTAAAGAGGATTTTGAAGCCCATGAAGCTAGGATTTGTATTAATCAAGGAATTGTTCTTGCTGATCCTAATCGTCCTAAAGGTTATTATAATGAGCAGTATTTTAAATCTACAAATGAAATGGATGAACTTTTTGCCGATATTCCATCAGCAATTGAAAATTCTTATAATATAGCAAAAAGATGTTCTACAGTTGTAAGTCTTGGTGAAACTTTTTTACCTGATTTTCCTATTCCAGATAATTTTACAGTTGGAGATTATTTAACAAATATTTCTAATCAAGGTTTATTGAAAAGACTAGAAGATAGCTCAGATAAAGATATTAATATTTACCAAAAAAGATTAAATCTAGAGCTTGATGTTATTGTCAAAATGGGGTTTCCTGGATATTTTTTAATTGTTGCTGATTTTATACAGTGGGCAAAGGATAATGATATCCCTGTTGGTCCTGGACGCGGTTCAGGTGCTGGTTCATTAGTGGCATATGTATTAGGAATTACGGATTTAGACCCATTAGATTATGATTTGCTTTTTGAAAGATTCTTAAATCCAGAAAGGGTATCAATGCCCGATTTTGATATAGATTTTTGCATGGATAATCGAGATAAAGTTATAGACTATGTTGCAAAAAAATATGGTCGAGAAAGCGTATCACAAATTATAACTTATGGAACTATGGCTGCAAAAGCAGTAATTAGAGATGTAGGAAGAGTTCAAGGTCATCCTTATGGTTTTGTAGATCAAATAGCAAAATTAATACCTTTTGAAATAGGTATGACATTAGATAAAGCTTTGGAGCAAGAAGAAAAATTAAAAGAAAGATATAATGATGAAGAAGATGTAAAAGACTTAATTGATTTAGCAAAAAAATTAGAAGGTGTCGTCCGTAATGTTGGTAAACATGCCGGAGGAGTTGTTATATCTCCTGGAAAATTAACAGATTTTTCACCTTTATATTGCGAACCTAGTGGTGAAAATCTTGTTACACAATTTGATAAAGATGATGTTGAATCAATTGGGCTTGTTAAGTTTGACTTTCTTGGTTTGAGAACTTTGACTATTATCAAATGGACTTTAGATATAGTAAATGAATTAAGAGTTAAAAATAATGAAAATATTGTAGATATAAATTCCATAGTATTAAATGATAAAAAAACATTTAAATTGCTTAAAGCATATAATACTACAGCGGTATTTCAGTTAGAGTCATCTGGAATGAAAGACTTAATTAAACGATTACAACCAGATTGTTTTGAAGATATTATCGCTTTAGT
This sequence comes from uncultured Flavobacteriaceae bacterium, assembly GCA_963975495.1. Taxonomy (GTDB): domain Bacteria; phylum Bacteroidota; class Bacteroidia; order Flavobacteriales; family Flavobacteriaceae; genus CAXBID01. The sequence goes on from CAXBID010000086.1 coordinate 12,997, forward strand.
TGCCTTATTTAGACCAGGTCCTTTGCAATCTGGAATGGTAGATGATTTTATTAATAGAAAGCATGGTCGTGCTAAGGTTGAGTATCCTCATCCAGATTTGGAGCCAATTTTAAAACCTACTTATGGTGTTATTTTATATCAAGAGCAAGTAATGCAAATTGCGCAGATTTTAGCTAAATATTCTTTAGGCGCAGCTGATTTATTAAGAAGAGCTATGGGTAAGAAAAAGCCAGAAGAGATGGCTAAACAACGTAAGATTTTTTTAGAAGGTTCTCAAAAAAATAATATAGCTAAAGATACCGCTGAATATATATTTGATTTAATGGAAAAATTTGCAGGGTATGGATTCAATAAATCTCATTCAGCTGCATATGCTTTAATATCTTATCAAACAGCGTGGTTGAAAACGTATTACCCTGCTGCATTTATGGCATCGGTATTATCATCTGATCTTGATAATACTGAAAAAGTTGTTAATTTTCTTAATGATAGTAAAAAACTAGATTTAAAAATATTACTTCCAAATATAAATACAGATCAATATAAGTTTACAGTTTTAGAATTGAATAGTATTTATTATGGGTTAGGAGCAATTAAAGGTGTAGGTTTTTCTGCTATTGAAAATATTATTGAAGAAAGAAAAGCACAAGGTGAATTTAAAGATTTATTTGATTTTTGTATGAGAGTTGATTTACGTAGAGTAAATCGAAGAGTAATTGAAGCATTAATTAAAGCAGGGGCTATGGATGTATTATCTAGTAATAGATCAATATTATTTAATAGCATTGACAGAGCAATAAACTGGGCTGAGCAGAATAAGAAGAATTTAAGTAAGGGGCAGACAGATTTATTTATAAATTCATCAGAAGTTACAATAGATAATTCATGTAAAAATCAA
>CAXBID010000087.1:0-13582 GCA_963975495.1 uncultured Flavobacteriaceae bacterium
TTTGAACAAGAAAAAAGTATGATTATTAATAGTAATAATGATATAAGATTTAGTTGTTTCATTTTAAATATTACCCATAATTAATCTCAAATATGTTTAATTTATAAACCCTGGTACGCTTATATCTGCCATGGTCTGTAAACCAGCAGGCCCTTTTAGCACTGATTTAATACAGTTAATTGTTATAGCACAAGTAGCGATATCTCCATTAAGACCTCCATCAATTTCCGAAGAAAAGGATGGCGTGCCTTTAATTGTAATTTTATCGTACGACCGTTCTTCCCCTATAGCAGCTTTAAAATGCAGCTTTACTTTGCAGTTGCCATTTACATAACCATATGCAAATTGTTCAACGCCACGGGCATCCCCTTTTTTAACTTTTATAGCTTCAGAGCTAACTTCTTTTTTAGCAATAACAGGTTCTAAACTTTCGGTTACACTATCTAAATTTAAACCAAGGCTATTGGCTAAAAGATAAACAGATTCTTGTAAACCAACGTGTCGTAAAGTGCCTTCACGTTCTTTCTTTTTAAAAGCCTCTAAGTTTAAACCAGCACCTATTTTTTGTTGAAAAGGAATACGCCTAGGCGTAGCGTCTTGTATGCGTTCTACAGTTACATGCTCTATGTTTTTGCAAACAGAACTCATAACCGATGGCAAATAATCCATTAAAAACCCAGGATTTACTCCTGTGCCTAAACAAGCAATATTATGGGTTTTACAAATAGCATCTAATCTTTTACTTAGCTCTGGTTGTAGTTCCCAAGGGTATGATAATTCTTCGCATGTTGAAATTATTGGAATACCATATTTAGCAACTTGTTCTACTTGCGGAATCAATTTTTCTAAACTAGAAACTGTTGTAATAATAGCAACATCTGGTTTATAATTAAGGTTTTTTATGGCAACTTCGACACTTTCGGAAATAGTAATATTTTTAGATAATTCAGAATCGATAGTGTTTAATAATTTCCCTTTTAAATCAAGGTTTACATCTACAACAGCAACCGTTTTTACCGTTTCTTTTTGGGCAATATATTTTGCAGTCTGAATCCCTAAAGGACCAAACCCTATTTGTAAAATTGTATTCATGCTTTAGTTTTTAAAGAGGTTGTTTAAAGTGTTTCAGCAACCTCTTTTTAATAATAATTATAACAAGTGACTAGCTCTTTGGTTCGTAAACAATAATATTGTCAATATCGAAAGATTCTGGAGTTGCACCTGAAGATGCCTCAATTACTAACTGATATGAACGAACATTTTTCATAAAACCTGTATTATAGGTATTCCAAACACCAGCTACAGCTTCAACATCATCATCAAAAATATTAACCATTTCAATAACTTCATTTCCAGAGTCTGTGGAAATGTTTACAAAGGCATTAATACCATCTTTTGATTCCCATGACGTATCGCCAAAAAAGACTTGAAATGAAATACCAGAATCGGTTTGTCCTGTAGGTACTTCTACAGTATCAAAGGTGATTCTAAGACCTCCATCTAGATCTTCTATATGAAACCCTTGTGAGCCATCTGGATATGCGTCATAGTCTTCTAACATGCTGTAAACTCCAATACGCTCTCTTATAAAACCTAAACCACTTGTGCTAATATCTGGTACAGCAAAATACTCTGTATTAAAACCAATCTCGTTACTAGCTGATGTACCAACTGCTGTATAATCTACAAACGGAGGCATTGCGCCATTTAATAAATCTCCGTTTTCATCATTTCCTCCGTTACGATCGTATGTATCAGTAACAGCTCCTATAGCTACTTCTTCGAAAGAAGTCATTCTAATAGTTTTCGCTGGTGGCTGAAAAAAGGTGACATCAAATTCAATTGCATCTCTATATCCAGCCGATTTTAACCGAACCGTAGTGTCTCCTCCTTGGTTCACATTATTACTATCATAACTTGGGCTAAAACCAGAATATGTGCCAGTAGGTGTTACAACGGTTGCAACTAAAGTAAATTTGGTATCTAACTCAATATCGTCATTAGTAATACCGAGAGCACTTGTAAAATCACTTACTGATAACTCTAAATTTGTAGGGAATGAGCGAATTACAATAAAATCGTTTACAACTGTTCCATCAAAATATAAAGTTAAAGAATAACTTGTAGCGTTATTATTAGGGTCAATCAACGGTTCAGATATAGCTGCGGTATCTAATTCAAGTATGTTAATGTCTAATGTTGTTGGTACGTCTTTAAATTGAATAAAGCCACCTCGTTCAGCAATATCTTCTAATAAATTATTGTCGTCTGTACAACCAAGTACTAGAACTAAACAAAATAAGTATTTATATATATGTTTCATAACTGTATTTTTTTATTTTATAAATCCATCAGGGTTTTTGTCCCAAAACACTTTATCGGTATTTGCTTTTTGTGTTAGAGATGTATTAACATCTACAGCATCGTCTGGATATGGAAAACTCCTTGGGAATGTTGGATTATCGTCATTAATAGGAATTTGTATATTAGATGGGTATCCTGTTCTTCTATAGGCATTGTAAGCTTCAACTGAATTCCCATAAGAAGCTAAATAATATTCAGTAATTATGATATCCAATCGTTCCGCATCACTTGCTGCGCTATTGTAATTGGTTATTACTTCGGTTATATAATTATCAACATCATTGGATGTTGGTTCGAAAGATGAAGTGACATCACCAAAATTTAACACTTTACTCATAGATGCTCTTATGGCTTCTTCTAATAAAGTAGCTGGGTCACCATTAGTTCCTAACATCAATGCAGCTTCTGCAGTTAAAAATTTAATATATGATGATGTAAGTATTGGCAAAATACCTTTGCCTCCTAAGTTATCAGTATCTCTGGCGACAGTAAATTGATCTTCATCAAATGCACCACCTGCCGGATAAACTCCATAAACACTCCTAAATTCGTTATCACCACGACCTGTTCTGTCTTCTCCATGGTCTAAGCCCCAATATTGTTCGCCTAAATAACAAAAATCTACTGCAGGGTCTCCTTGACAAGCTAAATATGGGGGGCCGCTAAACGGATCAATATTCGATTGACGATATATATAATAACGTATTCTAGGGTCTCTAACGTTTTTAGAGTTTTTTAGCATCCACATGAAATAATTACCAATGTATTGATCAAAATCACTAATATAGCCTCTAATGTAATAAGGGTGTCTGCTTTCAGGCTCCTCTACATCAGAAAATCTATAAACAAAATCTTCAGAGGCACTATCTATTATATCTGAGGCTAATAGTGTATTAATTTCACTATTTAAATTACTAATACCAATATCATCACTCGCTAATCTGGTTTGTATTAAAAGTCTTAATTTTAATGAATTAGCAAATGCTATCCATTTGCTCTTATCGCTGTCATAAAATAGGTCAGTAGAAACATCAAATGTAGCTGCATTTATATCTTCTATAGCTTGATTAATATTGTCAAGTACAATTTTGTATAAATCTACTCCTGAATCTGGCACAGGGTTAGGAAACTCATTAGGTTTAAGTGCTTGACTATAAGGTATAGGTCCAACATAATCTACAAAAGTTATTGTAAGATAACCCGTTAAAAGTTTACTTATTGCTTTATGATATAGAAATTTTGAATCTGATTCAGCAAGATCTTCAATTGTGCTTGAAAGATTAAGTACTTGATAAAACCGTGTCCATTCTAAGTTTAAAAGTGTCACGGTAATCTCTTGTCCATACGAATCAGTTAATGCTTCATAGCGCATAATATCATCCGTATTTAGAACCATGTCTCCCATAATATCTTGAAACAAAAACTGAACTTCGTTTAACAGGTATTCTGCATTTGCACTTTCAGGACTTAGGTTATTAGGATTTTGTTGTAAATCAAAATCGGTTACTTCGCACCCTAAAAAGAAACTAGAACTTACTATGCTTAGGCAAATGTATTTATATATATTTTTCATTTTCTCTTTACTTTTTAATTAAAACGTTAATGATACACCTAAAGCAAATCGTTTATTTGTTGGTATTGTATTTCTACCCAACCCTCTATCACTTTCTGGATCGAAGTTTACATATTTAGGAAAGTTAGGTGCTATATACCATAAGTTTCTTCCTGTTAGGGTAATATCTATTTTTTCAAATGGTAATTTCCCTCCTTTTTTCCTGCTTAATGTATATCCCAAAGCAATTTCTCTAATACGGAATACCGATGCATCCCACATACTTAAGTCGTTTGAGTTATAATAGTTAGAAAATACAGTTCTTAAACCATTCATTTGAATAGTGTTTGGAATTTTATTGCCGTTTGGATCTAATAAAATCTCGCCTGTATCATCATCAGCTAAAAAACCAGGGATGACAAATGATCCATTTCTGTTTTCTGTATCTCTGGTAACACCACGTTCTAATAAATCTTCTACGGCTCTAGATGAAATATCACCACCATGAGTATATTCAATCTGGGCTGAAAAATTAAAATTCTTGTAACTTAAACTATTAATTGTTGTTATTTTCCAATCTGGATTAGGATCACCTATCACTTCAGTTCGCAATCCTACATCGGAGCTTGCAATAACTTCACCAACTCTAGTGCTACCTCCATTACCGCTAATAAGCAAATTACCCTCTTCATCTCTTAGAGCATAATCACCAACAATAGCACCATAAGGGTATCCTTCAACCGCAAATCTATCAGCGATTAAAGGTATTCTAGACCCAGCTAATGTTTCAACAACTAAAGATTCATCCGCAGTAAAAATGTTTCTCAAATTCCATTTAAAGTTGTCATTTTTTATAATCTTAATTCCTAAATCTACTTCAATACCTTTATTATCTATTCTACCTATGTTTACAAACTTAGTACTAAAACCTGTAGAAGGCGATAGCTCAGATTGTACTATTTGATCTTCAGAAATTCTTTTGTAAAGCGATGCTTCTAAACTTACACGGTTATTAAATAATTTAGTTTCAATACCTATTTCAAACTCTCTATGTAATTCAGGGGTTAAATCTGGATTACCAAATACATTTGAAAATCTGTTAGTTACAGGAAATGATCCATCATCGGCTGCAAACCTCAACGCATCTATTATAAGTTCATTTCTTGTTCTAAATCTACCAGGGAATCCAGATGATGTAGCATAAGCTGCTCTAAATTTTAAATAGTTAATAACATCACCTCCAAATTCAAAAGCAGATGTTGGTATAAAAGACACTGATGTTCCTGGGTAAAATATGGATTGATTGTCCGCTTCTACAGTACTACCCCAATCATTTCTTCCAGATACGGTGGCATATAAATAATTTTTATAACCAAATTGAAATTGACCAAAAACACCTGCTATATTGGTTCTAGCCTTGAAATAATTGGAATCACTTAATGCAGCATAATTATCTGGTCTTAAAAAGCCATAAGCGATTTGTTGGTCAAAATCTGACGTAAATGACTTATTTGTAGTTAATTTAGAATTGGCTCCTATCTGGGCTTCAAAATTCAAATCTCCAGTTAAATCTTTATTAAAACTAACCATAAGAGTCTGATCTACTTCAACTTCTTTTAAAGCATCAATATTTAAATAACCATTTAAAAAAGCTCCATTAAAGCCTCCTTTATTAGAATAGCTAAATCGATCAAATTGCTCACTACCATAACCCACTCTATAAGTTAAGTTTAACTTATCATTAAATTTGTAGTTTGCGTTAAATGTTCCAAAAACACGAACTATATCATTATTTATACCAGCGTTATTAATAATCCATAACGGGTTATTGTCGTTTCTATAATAAACAGACTCGCCAGTTAAAGGGTTTTGATAAGGTAACTCTGTAAGATCAATATTTCTAGGCAAATAATAAATTCTATTAGTGCTTTCCTCAGATAAAACAAAATTTATTTTACGTGTAGAATAATTAAGGGTACTAGAAATGCTTAATTTATCTGTTACTTGAGCATTTCCGCCAACACTAATATTAAATCGTTTTAAATCATTATTATCAACAACACCTTCTTCATCTGTGTACCCAACTGATACATTAAAACCTAGTTTGTCAGTTGATGTTGAAACATTCATTGAATAAATTTTTCCTATGCCTAAATTAAAAAAGTTTTTAACATTATCAGGTTTAGCGGTGTAAGGCACAGTAGCTCCGTCAAACTCTGGAAAAACACTACCTAAACTTGCATACGGATGCGAGACTTCGTCTACAGACGAAAACTCTGGCCCCCAAACAGATAAGAAAGTTGGTATAAAACTACCTGCCTGCCCTTGTCCGTAAGTGTTTTGAAAATCAGGCAACTGTGACGCTACATTTACATAAGTAGTTGTTGAAAAAGATGCTGTTGTTCTACTTTCACCTAAAGCCGTATTTCCACTTTTAGTTTGAATAAGAATAACACCATTCCTACCTTCACTACCATACAATACTGCTGCATTTAAACCTTTTAAAACATTTAAACTTACAATGTTATTAGGGTCTATGTCGGACAATGAACCATTAAAAGGGACATTGTTTACCACAATTAAAGGGCTATTTGATTGATTAATGGAAACAGATCCTCTAATGCTGATACTAGAAGCAGAACCACTTTGCCCTGATGTTGTTCCAATACTAACCCCTGCAATTTTTCCTTGCAAAGTTTTAGCTAAACTAGCTTCAGGACGTTGTTCAATTTCTTCAGAGTCTAATTTTGTAATGGCATATCCTAATGCCTTTTTAGACTTCCTAATACCCTGTGCTGTAATAATAACCTCGTCTAAGGCTTCTGAATCTTCTTGTAACGTTATATTAATTATTGTTTGATTACCTACCGTCACCTCAACAGTTTTATACCCCACATAGCTTATTTCTATAATCGCTGAATCATTTTCAACATTTAAACTATAGTTACCGTCAAAATCTGTTGCTGTTCCTGTGGTAGTTCCTTTTACAATGACATTAACCCCTGGTAAAGGAATGTTATTGCCATCGACAACCGCACCTGTAATAGTTTTTTGAGCAAACGTAAAACCACATAGCAAGAATGCCATACAGACTGAAAAAATTAGTTTTTTACTCATCATATAAATTTAGTTACTAGTTAATTTTAAATTATTGAAAGATAATATAATTACTTAATTATCAATTTTGATGTAGCAGAACGATCTTCTGTAGAAACTTTAAGTACATAAAATCCACTTTTTACAACACTTACATCTAAAACATCTGATTTCAATTTGGTTTGAAGAATGCTTCGTCCATTAACATCAAATAATTCTATATTTTTATCTATAAGAGTTTTAGACTTTATATGTACCAAACCATCTTTTACAGGGTTAGGGTACATTTTAAAACCTAAAGCTTCAAATGATTCGTTTGATAAAGTTGTACCATCTATTTTTAGACCTGGTGAATATCTTAAACCAGTACCAACAGAAGTGTGTAAAGAAAAACCACCTGTTACATCTGGACTTCTAGTTGCTGATTCATTATTTTCCAAGTTTACACCTGTTGCCAAGTATTCAAAAATAAAAACGAGATTATCAGAGCCGTCAGTAACAAATATTGTGTCAGGGCCTGCCGGAGATAAATCAAGACTACCTGCTGATGCTGTTTGTACAGTAGCAGTTCCAAAAGAACCAGTTGGAGTACCTCCACCAAAAATAACAAATGCTTCATTATCAGTAATAACTGTCGTTGGAGCCACGTGATCTGGGGTTTGAGTATTATTACTATAAGCAGAAAAATCATAAAACTTGTAACCAGTAATATCTATATCACCACCTGAATTATTGAAGAATTCTAAAAATTGATCTTCTAATGCATTTATATTTGCATCTCCATTTGCATCTCCACTTGTATCATCCGGGTCTGCATGAATTTCGTTTAGAACCAAAGAAAAAGTATTAGTAATTGCTGTTTGTAATTCCCCTGGTGAATGTCTTTTTCCATCAATGTTTTGATGACTAGTGAAATCACCAGAAGTACTTGGGTTTCTTCCAAGAGATGAGTTTCGAGTTTGAGATGACAAAGTTGAACTATCTAAAGTAATAAGTACAGTGCCTCCTGAATCTGTAACTGTCATAACTTCATTGGTATTTGTCATGCTTAAACTTCCTGAAGAAGCTGTATGAGCCGTAACATTTGTTATCCCATCTATTGCAGAGGCATCTCCTCCACCAAATACTACGTAAATACCTCCTGCTGGTATAATAGTGCTCGCTGGCACTTCATGTCTTGGTGTGTCTGTACCTGGAAGAAGCGCAAAGTTAGTGGCATCGTAAATTTTGAAGCCACCAATATCTAAAGGGGTAGCTCCAGTATTTACAAATTCTAAAAACTCGTCGTTACTAGAACTTGTTGCACCATCTCCATTAGCATCTCCATTACCGCCAGTTGCTGTTGAAGTAGCAGGATCGTACAATGCTTCGTTAAAAACTAATTGAGCAGACATGGTATATGTTGCTAAAAAAAATAATAAAAAGTAAAGTTTTTTCATAATAAGAGTATATAATTAGGATTAATTATTGTTTAAAATAGTAAAAAATTCTTCATTATTTAGTTAAAATTTTCATCATTTCTTCGGCGGTTACTTTACCAATTATTTTTATTTTATCTCTTGGTGTAGCATCACCAATTTCATAAGTAATACCAACAGCATTATGTCCGTATAACATCCATCCTTTTGATACCGGTTTTGTGCTATTCCCTGAAGCTTCATTTACCTTGTAGTTTGGAATGTTAGCCTCTAATGCTGCAAACCAATCATCTATAAAGTTTGGTAATGTTGTTTCTTTTCTAATTTCATTAGTATAAAATACATCTTTGTAAGTTGAGTGAAAATCTAAACCAAGAATAATTTTTGAATGATTCTTTTTAAGAGTTTTTGTAATATACTTTACCGTTTGCTTAATTTCAGGTTGATTATAAACAGACCAATCTCTATTGGTATCTACACCATGAAAATTATGTCTCCAATGCCCTAAATCGACACCATCTGGATTCATTATAGGAAATGCCAATACATAGTATTTAGTTAAAAATGCCTTAGATAATTCAGAGTCATTTAAAATGGTTTCTAAAAAGTGCTGATACGCATAAAAACCAGTAACTTCTGGAGGATGCTGCCTTGTTAATAATACGATAACATCTTTCCCTTTGGTGTCTCCTATACTTATATCTAAAACAGGTAAATTTTTTCCTAAGGGTGTTTTTCCAAAATTTTTAAGAGTAACTCTGTTTTCTTTTCCTTTTATAAGATTAGTATACCAGTTTTCAACATCTTTTGAAGATTGAATTTCTTGTGCTGCAACCATTATAGGCTTTTTTGTTAAATTTAATTTAACAGTTATTATGGAGTCGCTTTTAAAAACTTGATTGTCATCAATTAGAGTCCAATTATTATTAATTTTTAATTTCGGAATGTATCTGTGCTTATAGCCTTTTGGATATTTAAAAGTAAAATAGAAAGGTTTCGCGGTGTTAGACCACGTCTTAAAAGCATAATATGCGCTATTATTTATTGGTGAATTTTCTGGAGAAATTAATACTAGTGCCGTAGAATCATTCAATTTTTCAAATCCGTTTAAGCGTGCGCCGTCAAATTCATTGCTAGCAAAAATACCGCTATCATTTAATTGAAAGGTTTGTTTTGTTTGAAGCGCAATCAGTTTTGTTGTGGTATCTACAGGAGTTTCAAAACTTACAGGCTTAACAGTTGAACAAGCCACAAATAATATAAAACTGAAAACAAAAAATAATTTTCGTCGCATTTATTACATCTAAATATGTTAAAGAATATATAAAATTAACTCAATATTATAGTACATTGCACATACCAATTTAAAAATATAGAGCATACCAATCATGCATTTCAACATAAAAAGCATATTAAAAAATCATGGCTTTGCACATAAAGATGCTTACAAAAACATCTATATTAATTTGTATAATGCTTTAAAAGAGGCCATAATTACTAAGGCTTTGAATGAAAACATAAAACTTCCGCCTTCTCGTATTTTGGCTAAAGATTTAGAAGTTTCGCGAAGTACTATACTAAAAGCTTACGATTTATTAGTTTTAGAAAAATATGTAAAATCTATTCCAGGCTCGGGATATTACATTGCAGCTTCAAAAAATAAAAAAGTTCAATATAATTTAAACACACAAATTGAAATAGGAAAGTACCCTAAAATATCAAAAAGAGGTACTTCATTTAAAAAAGGCTTACAAATTATTAATAATAGATCTGATGTAGGCATTGCTTTTAGACCAGGATTACCCCCTTTAGATATATTTCCTGTTCAGCAATGGAAAAAAATAACTAACAACTATTGGAGAAGTGTTAAATCATCTCAATTATCGTATTCAAATACTATTGGGCTAAAGTCTTTAAGAGATAATATTTCAAATTATTTAAAATTATATAGAAACATAGAATGTCAGTCAGATCAAATTATAATAACAACAGGTTCTTTACATTCTCTATCATTAATTAGTGATGCCTTAATTGACAAACATGATGAAGTAGTAATAGAGAATCCTACCTACCCTCATGCATATAATTTGTTTAATAGTTTAAAAGCAAATATTCATTCCGCAGATATTGATAAAGAAGGTCTAATGATTAAAAATGTAAAATGTAAAAAACCAAAATTGATTTATACTACGCCTTCCAATCAATATCCAACAGGAGTTAAGATGAGTTCTAACAGAAGAATAGAACTTTTAAATTGGGTAACTAAAAAAGGCTCTATAATAATTGAGGACGATTATGATCATGAATTTAGTAACTGGGAAGCACCAGTATCATCAATTTTTAGTTTAGATAAACAGCAACGTACCGTTTATTTAGGAACTTTTAATAAGCTACTACACCCATCAATCCGCATAGGTTATATGATTGTTCCACATTATCTTCTTGACACCATTATTGGTTTGTACGAGCAATCTAGCCGTTTTGTTTCCCCTTCTTTACAAAGTATTTTAAGTGATTTTATTGAAAAAGATTATTTAAATAAACATCTAAGGAAAGTAATTGAAGTTACTATTGAACGTAAACAGTTTTTTTTGGAGCAATTTGAAAATACTTTTGGAGAAGAAATATCAATAAACTCAAGTAATACGGGTTTACATTTTATTGGAAAACTTAACCCCAAAACTAATGATGTAGCAGTTTCAACTCATTTTAGGAATAATGGTATAATTGCTCATCCATTTTCTAATTATTTTACTGGCATTAGTAATGAAAACGGATTAGTAATGGGATATAGCTCTGTAAATAAAAAAGTTATAAAAGAAACAATTCATAAAATGCGAAAAGATTATATGAATTTTTTAAATTAGTCTTTTAAAAACCATTCAATCAGTAACAAATAGTATTCTACTATTAGCATATTACAATTGTAAGTTATCATTGAAATTAGATATGATTTAATGTTACATAACATAAACTAACCAACATTTAGTCAACATTCTTTCTATTGATTTAAATTATTTTTAACGAATTCTGAATAGTAATATTCTTGAATAATTTTTTTCAAACAACTAAATCTATAAGCACAACTCAATTTTTATGGGCGTTTGAAAAGTATTAACATTAGAGTGACTTATATTTCAAACTTGAGTTGAAACTCATCTACTAAACCAAGGTCACTCTCAAATATGCTCTTGAATATCTACATGTTTGAAGCATTATACAAATACATTTATAAAACAAAGACACCCAGAAAATGTGCATACAGATGTACACAGTTATATAGAAGTGTAAAATAATAAGCTACTGGAGGGGTCACAAACAATCTTTGTTTTATTGATTAATTATTTTTCACAATTATTGAGAGTCTTCCCTCGATATGGAATTACTAATTAAAAATGTTTTATATCATAAAAAAACTCTATGAAAAGTGCCTCTGAAAACTAAGGTTTGGAATAGCAAGAGGGTAACGAGCTAAAGCGACGTTACGTTTTCATTTAGAAAATCAGACATCAACCAATCCACTATTTAAGAATGGATATATGCCTCATTTAAGAATTATTCATGCTTCTTCTAAATTTTACAAGTTCACCCTCTGTAAGTTCTAATTTTAGATAATCCTTACCGAATCTGCTTTTCACAACCTTGACCCTATCCAATACATAAATAAAATCTTTTTTTACCAATTTCATATTATCCTCTAAACGTTCATATCGAATTTTAGGGACGGTAACCTCTATAGGTTCTTTATCGGTTTGTATCTTTGCAAACTTCACTTCCACAAGTTTAGGTTTTTCCTGTTTTACTTTTTCTTCAAACAGGGATAGTAACATGGCTGTAGTTGGTTTGGTCTGATTTTTTTCAATGTCCTTGATGATGGCAATTATAGCATTGGTTCTTTTGTTTATTTTCCTTTCCAACTTGGTAATGGAATCTGCCAAATCATCTGTGGGCGCTATTCCATTGATCTCAAAAAACTGTATCATTTGATGTAAACTCATAGATTGAGATGCTGCATTGTTCTTGCAGAATGTTCTAAATTTATGAGCGGTTGTGGCTTTTATCTTAATAGTCACAAACGCTTCTTTTTCATGTCCTTTATCCATTTTTTAGTAAAAAAATTATTGGTTTTATTAGGCTCACAGCATTTTTTAGTAAAAACTCAAAAATGATCCAAATTTAAAATCATTCAAAACCCTTTATTTATAGGCTTTGCGAAGCAAATGAATTAAGTAACATCGCTTTAGCGTGTTACCCTCTTGCTTATCAAATTCCGTCAAGCTTTGGCTTGACAAAATCCTCCAACAACTGATAAAAAATCAGTTGCTCTTTTACTAGATTACTAGCCTTATTAATGTATGAATTTTATGAGAAAATCAAAAATATCCTTTGGTATCAAATGATGTGATTTGATGCTAAAAATCATGGTTTTTGGAAATATTGAAAAAAGAAACGTCAGATTCGAAATATATCGAATCAATAATTGACTAACTTTTCATTAATGAATTTTTGGCTTAATCATTTTTGTTTTAAAAAAAATTGATTAAAAAAAGACATGATGGATTGTTGAACTGGAAACAACTCGATGTTTTGAGAGTTGTTCTATTTCAACAATAAAAAATCAAAACATAAAAAAACCTACTCTTTCGAATAGGTTTTGATAGTTCTTTAAAAATGTGGTTACAATTCAAACTGTATAATCTGATTTTCAATTTCTGATTTACGAGCCTCTAAAGTGGATTGTAAATGTGTTGTTACCAACTTAATCAAATTGGTATTCGTTGTCTTAAACTCTAAATTATGAGAGTCCCTAATGTAAAACGAAGCCGAATCGCCTTGGTTGTAATTAAACTTGGTAAGTTCGTTTAAGGTCTGTACCAAACGTTCCCGTTGGGTTGCCAGTCCACGTAATTTTTCAAATTTTTGCATGCGGTCTACCAAATCAATGGTCGCTTTGCTCACAATGGCTTGTTTGACTTGTTGCGCTTGTCCAATCGCTTCTTCTGTTAATTTCTTTTGAACGTCTTTTTTAACGGTAGCTGTTTCTTTTTTTGCTGTTCCGTTTGATTTTGTTTTTGTTTCCATAATTTTAAAAATTTTAATTAAACAATATTTGAGCACACACCAAACGGAAGACAAAATTTTGGAGTGAAAA
>CAXBID010000088.1:0-13387 GCA_963975495.1 uncultured Flavobacteriaceae bacterium
GACGTATAAAGAAAAGAGGAGCAAAACGTTTTATAGATGACCATTTCGGGGTGTACCACGCTTATGGCGTGGCAGGTCTCGCCCGGCTTGCAAAGCCAAAGGCATTGTTATCGCGCCGCGTTTGGGACGCGGAGGTCGTCACGCTTTGGGCGTGACCACCCCAAAAATAGGATTAGATGTTCGTTTATATTTTATATAGCGAGGAACGTTCAAGATATTATGTAGGTCAGACTACGGATATCACAAATAGATTGAAAAGACATAACCTTGGAATTGTACCCTCTACCAAGAGCGGGGTTCCTTGGAAATTGGTTTTGCAAATTGAAGTATTGTCGCGATCCGAAGCTATGGTTTTGGAACGACGTATAAAGAAAAGAGGAGCAAAACGTTTTATAGATGACCATTTCGGGGTGTAGCGTAGCCCGGTTATCGCGCCGCGTTTGGGACGCGGAGGTCGCAGGTTCGAATCCTGCCACCCCGACGAACCTAGTAATAGGTCATATCAAAACACTGTTAATCGTATGATTATCAGTGTTTTTTGTTTTATTTGATATCGTTTGACATCTAACAAAACCATATAAAAGGTGTGCAATCAGGTGTACACTTTGTAACTGAAATTGTCGTAATTTTAAAGAGCTTTTAAGAACAATTTGACTTTTGTCTTTGCAAAACATTTGTTTAACTAAAGTCAATAAAAATGCAGACAAACAGCACTTTCTCCATTATTTTCTTCACTAGAAAATCTCGCACTAACCCCAGTAAGTTATCAATCTATGCACGTATCACAGTTAATGGCAATCGGGCAGAAATCAGCCTGAAAAGGTGTGTAAATGTTCTTGAATGGAATTCATTTAAAAATAGAGGCAGAGGAAGCTCTTCAAAAATTCAAATTTTAAACAGGTATTTGGACTATGTATATGGTAAACTACTAGATTGTCACAAACAACTGTTAGAAGAGTTTAAAGTTGTATCAAGCCACTCTATTAAAGCACGTTACTTAGGCGAAGATGACCATCAGAAAACATTAAAAGAGTTAATAGCCTATCATAATACTAATATGGATTCTGTATTGAAGCCAGGAACGATGAAAAATTATTATACTACAGAAAAGTATTTGAATAGATTCTTATTTGAAAAATTAAAAACCAATGATATTTATCTTAAACAATTGAATTATCGGTTCATTACAGATTTTGAGTACTATTTAAGAAATTACCGCAATGCCAAAAAGCAACTGATGCTTACCAATAATGGTGTGATGAAACATTTAGAGCGCTTAAAAAAAATAATAAACCTATCTATTAAGTTAGAGTGGCTTATAAAAAATCCGTTTCAAAAGTTTCAATTAAAATTTGATAAATATGACAGACAATATCTAACAGAACGGGAATTAGGTCTTCTTGAAAACACTTACTTCAAACAAGAACGATTAGAGCGAGTCAAAGATATTTTTATCTTTTCTTGTTACACAGGATTGTCCTATATCGATGTTAAGGAACTGACCATCCATCAAATAGTAAAAAGAATGGACAACAAATATTGGATTCATACCAAAAGGGAAAAAACCAATGAGATAGTTAAAATACCAGTACTCCCAAAAGCATTGGAGATTTTAGAGAAGTATAAGTACAGTTCGGAATTAACAAATGAAACAAGATTATTACCACTTTGTTCGAATCAAAAAACAAATAGTTATTTAAAAGAGATAATGAAGGCTTGTAGGATTCATAAAAACGTTACGTTTCATGTTGCCAGACATACCTTTGCAACCACTGTAATGCTTACCAATGGTGTTCCATTGGAAACAGTATCAAAATTACTGGGGCACACCAAATTGTCAACCACACAAATCTATGCTAGGGTACTGGACACAAAGATTAGTGAGGACATCGATAATCTTTTAGAGCGGTTTGAAAGAAAAAAACGGAATCAGATAAACCAGTCAAACGTTTTTAAAACTGTGGATTCAGAGGCTGGGTAATAATGGCTCTTTTTAAATTAGTAGAGGTTTAAAGGGAGGAGAATCCACAGCTTTAAAAATGCAGCAAGCTCACCAGAAGTGAGCGCGGTAGTATTCATAATATGTGTTATCAGAATCGATTATTTAATTTTTTCTGTAAATTAAAAAAGAAAATAGCCATCTATTTGTAATCTGGAGATATAACATAAGCTTTGGTTCTGCCTTTACCTGTTTGGCACAAAACCCTATAGCTAACAAGTTTGCCTAATTCACTGTTGAGAGTTGGAATACTAATAGATTCTGGTAATAGGGTTCTAATTTTAGAGCTACTAACCTTATTATGTGTAATAACTATGTCTACAATATTTAGTTGTCTGTTAGTCAGATCCATATGCAAACTTAAAGAAATCCTATAAATAATGAAGTGCTACCCATAAATGTGTCTTCTTAGATTTTATGGGTTTGTAAACACTAGGGTAGTTTAGAAGTAATTTCTTCGAAGGTCTCTTGGTTAATATTAATACGATAGTAATTGCTACCAAAACTATTGTTTACAAAACTCGTGTGTTTCAATAGCGCGTTAAAGCTATGTTTTAAATCATGATATTTCTTATTGGATTTCTCATAATTCTCTCTGTAAAAGTCTAACTCTTTGTTTTTTATTTTTTGACCAGACATCCTTAAGCGTTTGCGCTCTACTAATAAAGGTTTCTTATCTTTTTCATTGGCAAATAAAGACTCCAATAGTTCCCTTGTGGGTTTCAGTTGTGTTTGTTCAACATTTCTGAATATTGCAATTACGGCATCTATGCGTTTATTAATTCTATTTGTTACAGAAGTCATATTCTCGTTTAAAATATCATAAGGAGATAGATCATTATCTTCAAAAAAAGCGATCATAAAATCTAAAGTTTCAGAATAGCTTGGACTTATTTTTTTAGAATATTTCTTAAATTTATCAATAGTTTTCTTCTTTAACCGAATGGTATTAAAATCATCCATAATTTATGATATTGTTACAATGAAACGCTGATTTTACTGGGGTGAAAGTTAAATTTACTACAAAAAACTGAAATAGCAGTAATTAAAAGTGTTTTAATTGCCTGAAAGACAGTAAGATATGAATTAGTAACATCGCGCAGCGTGTTACCCTCTTGCTTTTCCCCTTAGTTTGGAATTAACAGTTTTGATAGAGAGGATTTTTAGGATATTAATCATTGTTAATAAGTGAATTTATATTAGGGAAAACTTTAAGATAATAAATTAAAATATTCACAATTGAAGATGATTTTTTTGAATGTCGCATTAAATTTATTGTACAAACGTGTTTTAGTTTATCCAAAACTTTTCAAAAGCACACTTGCTTGCAAAAAATGTTTTCCACTTCTAAAATTAGTTTTCTTCTCAAAATGGAGATTAATGATTTCTCCAAACTTGGTTTTCTGTTCTAGTTTATGGATGAGTTTTAAAATAGCATTAAAATCGCCTTCTAAAGTAAATTGGTAAGTGTTTATTTTTAGATTGTTTTTGCTAATGATATGTGGTTCTAAAAAATCAACAACTTTTAGGTTTGTAGAATCAGCAAAGGTATTTATTGTTTTTAAAAGATTGTTTTGTACTGAGCTTCCATTAAGTTGGTGCTTGTCTAGTAATGTATCATAATACTTCTGTTTTTGTTTTAACAGCGACACTTGCTTTGGAGTATCATTAAATAGAGTTTCTTTTTCTGATAAGCTTCTAAATTCTTTTTTAAGACTAATTGTTTTTGATATAGACAATTGATAGCACAAAATTAAGGCTAATAGAAAACCAACAATAAGCAATATGTTTTTTGTTTTACTG
Source organism: uncultured Flavobacteriaceae bacterium (assembly GCA_963975495.1). GTDB lineage: Bacteria > Bacteroidota > Bacteroidia > Flavobacteriales > Flavobacteriaceae > CAXBID01. Next base: position 3,803 of record CAXBID010000088.1, read on the forward strand.
GTCATTTATGACACCTAGTTTAAGACTGAATTTAGAACTTGATTTTGAAAAATCCTCATAACTCAAAATCTCTACTTTATTAATCCATTTGATATTCTCTAAATCTGTCAGCCATTTTGAGAACATATCACTATTGTTAGATTCGCCACTAAGTAATATAGAATTACTATCCACATTTATAGGTTGTTCAGCTTTAATCCGTTTTAATACAGGTTGATAATTTAGCTCTGACAGCAAAATGGAATTTGGCAAACTTTGAACTATTGTATTTATATAGAATGAACTTTTAGAAGAATTTCCTTTAAGCATATCTTCTACCATTTTTTGTGATTTACTTACACTTTCATTAAGCTCAATAATTTTCAATTTTGTGGTTTGATTAATTTGAGAGGTTTGTTGCATAGTTTTAACTTCATTGAAATAATGGTTGAAAACAAAAAAATTAATTGATAGAATGGCTAGTATTAGAATCAAACCAAGCTTTAGAAAAACATTGTAAAACCTAGACTGTTTATAATCATTATTTAAAGAAGTTTTTAGGTCATCAAAATTTGTTATTGGTTTAAAGTTGCTTAGTAAAGGATTCAACGCTCCAGCGCATGAAAGCATTGATTTGTTTGTTATTTCCAATCCATTAACGTTATAGTTTATCGTATTTATGCCTTCTGTTTTTTCAATGGTTTTTATTACCTTGTTTTCAAAATAAACCGATGCATTTGAAGTCGCTATTTTTTCAGTTTTAAAAAAGTTAGAAATACTGGAAATAATAGTATTCCCGAAAGTTATATTGACTATTGAAAAACCATGTTGATTGTAGCCATTTAGCAATTCGTCAATATAGGTCTTTCTGCAAATGGATACGAATTGATTTTTCTGCTGTTTTACAATTTCATAATAAAAATCATCTAAATTAATATTTGGAAAAACCTTGTGGACCACTTTTAAAGTGTCAGCTTCAGAACTTTCTATTTGCTTGGTAAGAACATTATCGTTGTTAATTATTAAACAAACATGTTGTTTTTTTGGAAGCTTAGAAATTGTCTTTTTAAAAGGCAACTCTTCATAGATGTTTTCAATATCTAAAGCACTTTTGTTTTTTTTTAATAAGGTAACGAAATAAACTTCTTTTCCATTTTGCGACGTATGTTCTATCCCGCAAAAGCGATTACCATACTCCAAATATGTTTTTAAATGTTCTAGCATTAATAGATGACTGTTGGTTTTATAAGGACTGTTAATTTAGACTTAGAGTCTTCACGTCTACGTTTACTAAATAACCATTTAATAACGGGGATTCTAGCTAAAAAGGGAACACCAGAACCCGAATCGTTTTTAACCTGTTCTTCTAAACCTCCCAAAACTACAATATCTTGATCTTGGACTCGAATGATGGAGCTAAACTCACGGGAGCTTAAATCTGGAGGAGCATCTTCCGCAATACGAGTACCAAAACTAGATTGTACGACAAAAATATCAAGGGTGACCTGTCCGTCGCCAGATACCAATGGTTTAATGGTCAAACCCAGTTCCGCATCAATAGGTTCATAATTAGTAATCTCTGAAGTTTGTGGATTATCTGTACCGTAAATATTACGCTGGGTTACAGCATAGTAGGAGGTTTGTCCATTAGAAAACGTAGCTCTATGACCATTTAAGGTAGACAGCTTAGGCGTGGAGCGTATTTTTATATTACCGTTGCTTTCCATGGCTTTAATGGTAGCAAAAAAATTAGGCACTACTTTTCCTAAATTGACATGACCAAATCCATCAAACCCGTTTAGCACTCTATTAATTGTTTTTGCGCCCAGTGTCAAATCAGTTTCTGGAAATATTGCTCCACTTGTTTCTCTGGGTTGGTCACCTATTCCCCAACTCACTCCAGCTTCAATAGTTGAGCTTCTGTTAACCTCTATGAGCATGACTTCAATTAGGATAACAGGAACAGGTTTATCAATCTTTTTAATGAATGCTTTAAAGCGTTCAATTTTACTACTTGAACCCATAACATAAAAACTATTGAGCTCAAAATCTACCTTAATATCCAAGTCTTGAATAATTTCATCTGGGAGGACGCTCAATAAAGCTTCTCCTGAATTTTGGGCATTACCAAAACCTGATTGATTATTAGTATTAACGGGTACTCTATTATTATTTGCAGTCCTGTTATTATTTGACCTTAAATTATTGTCAAATTGGTTATTTAAACCATTGGAATATCCATTGTTAAAGTTTGTGTTTCCATAGGAATTTAAACTATTATTAGTTCTACCAACGGTTCTATTTCTATTTGTTCCCCCTGAAGGGTCGGCAAACATTTCTACAGTACGAGAAATTAAATGGATAATTTCTGCCTTACGAACACTGAGTTGGTTTTCTGTTCCAAAAAAATAGGTGGTTCCTTCTTTTTTAAAGGTGAATTTTTGTGAAGAAGTGTTAGAACCCGTATTTTGATTAGAAACATTTCTATTTGAATTTGAACCGCCTCGACCTGGTATCGAATTACTGCCCAGATTCATTTGATTTGAAACATTCTGGGACTCAAAAATCTTAATTAGCAATTCATCAAAAGAAATAGATTTTGTTTTAAATGTAATGTTACCAGCTTCATCTAAAGGGGTTGCCGTAAATATATCCAAACTGAGTTCTACTCCTAAATCATTTATAATATTTACAATGGGCGTATTGCTAAAATCTACTTCAAGTAATTTGCTGTCAAAATCTAAAACTTTAAAAGTTAAATCAGATTTTCTTCTACTGGCTTGTTTTATACCTGAGCCGTCTTCGAAAGGTGTATTATCTTCAAATACATAAAAGTTATCTTTTGTTTTTTCAACAAATAGATTATTGGCTAGTGCCAACTTATCAAGAGCTGCATCAAAAGGGGTGTCATTTATATAAAAGGTAAGCGTTTTGTTTTCCATACCAGGTGTAAAGACTAAGTTCTTACCTGATTCATCCATAATACGCTTAAAAACATCATATAATTTATCGCCTTTAGCATCTATACTAATGGTGCTTTCGTCAGGGTTGTAGATAACGGGAACAATGCGATTTTTCGCTTCCTCTATTGGTGCTATATACTTTTTTACGGAAAGAATATTGCCAGTAAAATCTATGGTTAAACTATACTCTTTACATATAAATACCAGTAAATCAGTAACGGTAACATCAGAAAAATTATTGACTATAGAAATATTTTCAAGCCCCGAACCAATGTTAATATTTACTTTATGAATATTAGAGACTGCTAATAGAAAATTAGGCAAAGTAATATTACTAACACTAATCTCCGTTTTTACTTGCTCGGTTAATCCTGCATTATCAACAGCTAAAATCTCCAACTGATTTTTAATCGTTTGTATCCGAGAATCGTTGTTTTGAGCAAAACTGAAGCTAACAAATAACAATAAGATGAATAGTGATTTTTTCATTCTGATTTCAGGTTTACCCATTTTAAATTTTTAACCAATAAGTAACGCGTAAACTTCATCAATAGAAGTTATACCTTGTTTGACTAGATTAATGGCATTATATTTTAACGTACTTATTTTATTATCCTCTAAATACGTGTCTATTTCTAATTCATTATTCTTTATATGAGGTATTAATGTTTTTGTTATCGGAATAATTTCATAAATAGCTTTTCTACCTTGATAGCCTGTGTGATAACAATTATGGCAACCTATAGGGGTATAGTGTTTTAATAAGCCTTTAGGAACACTAAAATTTTCAGGGAGTATATCTTTAGATATGGAAGCTTCTTGTTTACAGTCCTTACATAACTTTCTTACCAAGCGTTGGGCAATACTAACGTTTAAGGTACTTGCAATTAAAAAAGCAGGAATGCCCATATCTATTAATCGAGAAATGGTAGCCCAAGCAGAATTTGTATGAATGGTAGACAATACCAAATGCCCAGTTAAAGCTGCTCGAATTGCCATATTTGCTGTTTTTACATCACGTATTTCACCTACCATAATAATATCGGGGTCTTGCCTTAAAAATGTGCGGAGCGCACTGGCAAAATCCAAACCAATATTCTCTTTTAATTGGACTTGATTAATACCTTCCAAAGTATATTCAATAGGGTCTTCAATGGTTACAATATTTGTTTTGTCATCATTAAGAAGTTTTAAGGTAGCGTATAGAGTTGTTGTTTTTCCAGACCCTGTTGGCCCAGAAATGAGCACGATACCATTGGGGTTTTTTATAGCTTCCTTATAGGTTTTTAGCTCTTCTTTTGTAAAACCCAAATCCTCTAAATAGATATGATTGGCATCCTTACTTAAAATACGTAGTACTATTTTTTCGCCATGAAGTGTTGGTAAGCTGGACACACGAATATCAAACTCATCCTCCCGATAGCTATCGGGATGGTTTTTAACGGTAATACGCCCATCTTGAGGTAAGCGTTTTTCAGAAATATCTAAACCTGCTTTAATTTTTAACTGGTTAATTATAACGGGGTATTCCTCCAAAGGAATAATATAATGTTCCTTTAATTTTCCATCTAAACGAAAACGTACTCTACAGGTGTGTTCATAAGGCTCAAAATGGATATCACTACTCCCAATATCTTTTGCAGAGAGTAAGAGTTTTTCTAAAAAGTCATTACAGTAATTCAGGTTTTCTATCTGATTTTTACCCCGTTTTCTAAAATTGGTAGCCAGATACTGTTTTATGGTTTCTGTAGTTTCTGGAATCAGTTCAATCTGCTTTCCAAAAACAACACGTAATTCTCGTTTTAAATCCTCAGAAACGTTGTCTGATTTAAATGTCAGTGTACCATTATGTGCTTCAATAGGGTACTGATAGGCTTGCTCACTTGTTATGAGTTGCAATAAATGTGTTGCTATGTTTAAATCGTTTTCTAATATCATTATAAAGTGTATAAACCATCAATGAATCCAAACCAATAGGATATGTAGGTGATTGAAAAAAACAGACTCATATAACCTGCCAATGGAATCGTATTAAAAGTGGATTTCCTTTTTACCAACAAATGCAGGACTAATGAAAAAAAAAACGAACTAATGAAAACAACTATAAAAGAGACCGTTGAAAAAGAGAGAGTCAACCCAAAAAAAAGCAATATATCACCCAAACCAATAGCCTCTGAAAACTTAGATTTTAGCTTTAATCTTGAATACATATAGATGATAAGGATAAGTGTACTCACAAAAACCACATTCATTATTACCGCATTTAAAAATAATTCAGAAAGTGAATTTTGATAAAAGAGTAAACCACATAAAACACATACTGATACAATTAAAAACCAATAGACTTGTCGCTCTTTAATATCTTGAAAGCCAATAAAGGCAAACATTAAAATCAATACTAGCTTTAAAGTTAAGGGAATGAACATTAGTCTTTAACGGTTTGTTTAGGTGTTCCTGTTTCATCAATTTCCCAAACATTAAAAATGCCATCCCCATCAAAATCGGTAATTGCCGTTGCTCTGGCTTTAAAGCTATTATTTGTAGCCGTTAGTATTTCATAAGTATAGTTACTGGCACCATTTTCTTTTACTGTCTTTGGGGCTTCAAAATCTATATCACTAAAATCAAATGCATATTTCGAATACATATACCTATAAGACGTTTGCGAATTATAAACATACTTTAACTGCGTTTGTGCCTCAATGCTCTTGGTCTTACTTATTAAAGGCATCAAATTTGGTAAAGCCAATAATAATAGAATACCTATTATTATTAGTACAATTAATACCTCCTGTAAGTTGTAAGCGGGGAGTTTTTGATTTACTTTCATTGGAATTTCTTTTTAAAATTATAAGCAGTTAAGCCATTTATAAAAACCCACTTTCTCTTGCCAGCCTTAATAATACCTTATCAGATTTCTTATCGTTGTTGAAAATCTGATTCAGGCGTCGCTTTCTGCGCTCAATGCCCGCTTGGGATAGGTGGACAATGTCTGGCAACTCTTTGGTTTTTGCGCCAAGTGATAAGTGGTAGAGCATTTGTCGGTCAATATTATCCAAGTTGAAATCATTTGAGATGTGCTGTCTAACGAGTTTTAAAATAGGTTTACTGTAAAAAGGGACATCGCTGATAACATTTAACACACCCTCCGTTAAGATTTTAAAATCCAAGTCGTTTTTAAGTAACAAGGCATCGGGCTTGATGGTTTTTAAAATATTTACCAGCCTATAATTATTCTCCAAATGCGTGGCGATGATAATTTTCACTTTAGGGAACAAAGACTTTAATTTAATCCCTAAATCATCTCCTGAAACCAGTTTTCTGTCTTTTGAAGGGGGCAAACTGATGTCCAAAAACACCAAATCAACGATGTAATGATGCACGGCATGCTCAATTTCTCTGTTGCCTTCTTCACAGTTTTTAGCGGTCCTTATCTTAAAACCCAGATTACCATCGTTTGAAGAAATATGGTCTAAAACCCTTCTGTATCCTTCGATAATAAATGGATGGTCTTCAATAATTAGGGTGTTCAGTGGGTTCGTCATATTGCACATTTTTTGCACTCACAAAAAACAAGGGTTTGCGTATGCTGTTTCTTGAATATTATACAAAGACAACAAAGCTATTTATATATAATCAGAAAAAAGTAAGGCAAACCCTTACTTTTAGTAAGGGTTGGGTTTTTAAATATTTTATACTAAAAAATTGTCACTAAGATAGGAATTACTTGACTAATATAGAAAAAGAAAATGAAATTTCAAGCCCCTCACATTTGTATGGGAAAGCCTTACTATTTAATTAATAGTACTTTCTAATTTTAACCCAATAGATTCTTTGATAACCGACTTAAACTTTTATACTTATGAATAAGCTTTTATATTTTATAGCTCTGTTAATATCTGTTCTTTTTATAGATACATTTCATGCCCAGGAACAGGAATTACCCGTTTTAATTCCAAATTCACCAGAAGCCACGGAGTTTCTTAAACATGGCAATACATCGGTAAGTATGTATACAGGTTCACCAAATATTGGAATACCCATATATACCATACAAGGGAAAGAATTTAGCTTGCCAATATCTTTAAATTATGATGCTGGCGGTATAAAAGTAAATCAAATTGCTACACAGGTTGGGCTCGCCTGGTCTTTACAAGCTGGGGGTGTTATTTCTAGAATCACTAACGGGAAGCCTGATCATGTAATCGGAGGGGCAACAGAATATTATGGTAGTTATTATACCCATTATGATAAGTTAAGTGCATTTTACCAAACTACCCCTTTGGAAAATCAAATATACCAACCTGTAAATCCATCATATTTTTCCACTTTAGCAGAATATTTTTTATTTGAACAGGAAGATATTCTCAGTGGAGAATTAGATACACAACCAGACTATTTTTCTTTTAACGTGGGGAATATTTCTGGCTCTATATATATAGACCCCGTTTCTGGAGAAGCTAGATGTAATAATGGTAAGAATTATAAGGTTTCTTATACAGGTTCTCTTTCAAATTTTACTGGTGGTGGTATTATAAAATGGCATATTATAGATGAGCTTGGGAATCAATATTTTTTTGACAAATATGATACAACAAGAACACTAATTGATTCATCTGGTGAGGATAATAGTAAAACCTTTATATCTTCGTGGCAGTTGACCAAGATTATTTCTGCTAATGGCATAGATATACTTATATTCAATCACTCATTTTCGAGTTTCTGGCAAAATGAAAAATATGTTCCTGCAGCTGTATCTAACGTTTCAAACTTGACATTTTCAACAAATAATAGCATGAATCCTTGCCCACAAGTAACAGGGGGATTTAACTCTAATACGACACCATATCAAATTGAACAACATTACTTATCTTCCATTTCCTTAAACGGAAACATTATAATCACATTTCAACAAAGCGCAGGGGAAAGAAAAGATTTAAGTAATAGATATGCATTAGAAAAGATTTCTATTTTTGATGGCATTGACTGGGAGCTACATCAATCTTATTTTAAGTCCAGTCCAAACATCGATTTAAATAATATTACTGATATTACACAAGATGATATTCGCTTAAAACTAGATAGTATTATAAAGAAGACTAATGGATCGACAGTTGGCCAACAAACCTATAGCTTTGATTATTTTAACCCTAACGACATCCCTAATTTGCAATCCTTTTCACAGGATTACTGGGGTTTTTATAATGGGAAATCTAATACCTCTAGTTTAGGTCTCGTTCCTAAAATGACTGTTTTAGACGGATCTGGTAATATACTATCCTTTACTGGTGCCGATAGAGATCCAGATTTTAATTATGGTAAGAACGGAACTCTATCAAAAATTAACTATCCTACTGGAGGACATACTGACTTTGAGTATGAACCCCATAACATACACAAAACAGAAACTGACACTGAAATTGTTTTTAATAATATCCCTATGGGCAGTTTAGGTGGTGGAAATGATATTACTGACCCCTATGATTATTGGGATGATGAATACTTTTTTGATGACCCTAAAGGCGCTGAGTTTATAGTACCTGTTTACGAATCTGGGGTAAAAGATATTGCTATTCAATATTTTTCTCCAAACCTACCCTATGGCCTAGGCGATAATGATGATGGAATCTTATTTGTGGCTATTCTTAAATGTTCAGGTGCCGCACCCACACCGCCAGATGATTGTGGAGACCCTGGGGGGTTGACCATTTCGGGTTGTCCTTTAAATTTAGATTGGGAAGACATCATTAACTATCCGGTAAACGATCGGATTTTAATAAGAAGTTACAAAGGTGGCGGGGATCCTGGATCGCTTCCTAATGGGTACACAGAGATAATCCCAATTGATTTAGATCCAGGTTTCTATAAAGTTTATATTTTAAATGGTGTAACCAACTCTTCACTTTCTGTTAGTATGCGGTATAATACTATTGAAACTGAAAATCAAATCACAGCCAAAACCATAGGCGGGCTGCGTATTAAGAAAACAAAAGATTATACATCCGATAATGGTTCTCCAATTCTAACTAAGTCTTACACCTATACTAAAACTGCTTATGATGATTGTGGAGCACCATATTCTGCATCCACTGGAGTACTTCATTTTAATCCTATATATAGTGATTATAAAAGCGTATCGATGACTACATACGAAGTGGGACAGACCCTTACTGCCAATTCGTGCTCCTATTTAAACAGGTATTCACAGCCATTAAACCCTCAAAAGTCTCCTCATGTAGCCTATACAACTGTAACAGAAAAGTATCTTGACAACAATGGAGCTGACATTGGAGCGAGTGAGTTTCATTTCTATAATGATGTAGACCAAACTAGTAGTGCTGAGCCTAGCATCCCATTTTTAAAGGCAAATTTTAAGAATGGGAATATTGCTTATCAGTTATACTTTGACAAATCTAATGTCCTTAAACAAAAAACAGTTAATACTTATGGTCAAACACAAGTAACCAACTCCATACAAGCCTTTAAAACAGTGTTGGATGATTATACTGAGGATGCTATATTAAAAGTTTTTAATATTTTGGGTCAAGGTCAGAAATTTGAAATGGATTACCCTGGAGTTTGTGGCAATTTTCAGGGGTACATTAAATGTTATACAGATGGGTTTCCATTTCCTATTCAGTCT